>JBCDAQ010000187.1:0-7325 GCA_039185285.1 Pseudomonadota bacterium | reverse complement strand
GCAAAATCCTAGGATCTGATTGATGCAATCGGATCCGTTTTTGCTCAAGATCGGCGTTTGTCCCGAAAAATCCGGCCCGCCGGATTTTCCGCGATCTTCGCGGGATCTTCTGATGCTACAAAACGGGATCTTGAATCCCGCCTTCCGGATTTTTCCGGACAATCAGAGAGATCGGGCGATCTTGCCATACTCCCGCTCTGGATGAGACAATTGCGTATTGCGATCATTCAGACCGGGGGACGGACACATGACCGGACTTATCTACCTCGACATTGCGATTGGGGTGATCTTCCTGCTTCTGATCTTCAGCCTCTTCGCGAGCGCCATTCAGGAGGCGATCTCGGGCATCACCGGTTGGCGGGGGAACAATCTGCGCCGCGGCGTGCATTGGCTGATCGAAGGTGCTGTCGATGCCCAGACCCGAGATGACGACGGGAAGAGCGACTTCGACAAGATCTGGAGCTCCCCCCTGATCGACAGTCTGCATGGCCCGCCGGCACAGGCCACGCTGCTGTTGCCCGGGACCGCGAAGAAGCGGACGCCATCCTACATCCCGCCCGAGATTTTCGCCAAAGCCGTCTGGGATCATCTGGTCAAGGAGAAGCAGATCAATGACCTCTCGGATGAGAACATCGAGCGGCTGGCGAACTCCCCCAATCCGCTCGACAAGAAACTCGCGGTGGTTCTGAGCGGGATCAAAGGCGGCAAAGAAGAAGCCGAGAAGGCAATCGCGGACTGGTATGACACGTCGATGGCGCGGGTCAGCGGTTGGTATGTGCGCAACACGCGGATGGTTCTCTTTTGGATTGGCCTGAGCCTTGCTGCGATCACCAATACCGATCCCATGCGCTATGCAGGCGAATTGCGGGAGAACGAGGCCCTGCGCCAAAGCATCGTCAATAAGGCGGGAGAGATCGCGGCCCTGAAGGATCTCAACGATGTCCGAAAGGAGCTAGGCGGTACGCCGAGTGAGAACAAGGCTGAAGACCTGGAGCAGCTGTCCAATCAGATCTCGGATCATACGGAACGCCTGACCAGCGAGCTCAAAGGGCTGAACGCGACGGCGGGCTGGTCTCATTGTGGCAAGTATCAACCCACTGTCGGGCGCGGGGCTGAGGAAGGTGAGTTCTCGCTCGCCTGTCTGGAAGCGACCATCACCGGGACGAAGAACATCACTGGCTACAAGGCGAAACAGGTGCAAGATCCAGATCCTGAGGCGGAGACGGATGCCAAGGTCGATCTCACCGTGCCCAACCCCCTCTTTGGCTGGTTGCTTCTGGCCTTTGGTGTCATGCTGGGCGCGCAGTTCTGGTTCGACCTGCTGAAGCGGTTCATGTCGATCCGATCGGTCGGCGCGTCGCTGAGCGGAACTGAGAAGAAAGAGTGAAGGAAACCACTGTTGAAGTCTGATTTCAGGAGCCAGATGCTCAGCGCGAATCCGTTGGTGATAGTTGCTGAGGGTTTTCTGCCGCCCGCTGCGTGTTCAGGGCTCATCGCGCTCGCGAGCGGTAAGACGACCCGGGCCGAGACGGGCACGGATGAGGCCGTGCTGGAGGTGACGGACGAGCGCACGAACACGGCCTTCGATCTGCCGCCCAGCGCATCTCCGAGAGCGGCCGAAGTGATGCAGAGCCTCGCCGCCGTTCTACGCCTGCCGGTGAGCCATGGTGAGGGCCTGTCGATCCTGCACTATCAGACCGGCGAACGCTTCACCCCGCATGTGGACGGCATCTGGTCCGGTGCCGCGCCCGAGGCACGCGATGCCTTTGAGGCGGATGGTGGCCAGCGGTTGTTCACGGCGATGGTCTACCTCAACGAGGTGGAAGATGGCGGCGGCACGGCATTTCCCAAGCTCGATCTCCTGGTTCCCCCAGCACCGGGACGGCTGTTGATCTTTGCAAACACCCGAGCGGGAGAGCGCGATGTCACCCCTCTCGCCATCCATGAGGGTCAAGCCGTGAAAAGGGGAGAGAAATGGGCCGCCGTTTCCTGGTGGCGCGAACGCCCCTATGGCGAGGGGCGTGAGGAATGATCGAGAAGCGGTCACGGACGAAAACCGCGCCTTGCCATTCTCGCTGAATTCTGAGAATCGAAGACCATGACCCACACCAACGATCTTGGCCAACCAATCGGCGCGCCCGTGCCGGATTGGACCCCGCCGCCCCGCCCCGCGCGGGAGGTGCTGGCGGGCCAGTATGTCCGGTTGGAACCACTGGATGAGGACCGCCATGGCCCGGATCTTTGGGAAGCTTTCTCGGCCAACACCGATGGCAGCGACTGGACCTATCGGATGCAGGAGCCGTTTGCCTCTGAGGCTGCGCTGACCGCCTGGCTGCGGGAGATCCAATCGCTCGATGACATGATCTACTACGCCTATGTGAGCCAAGAGACGGGCAAGGCGCTGGGCAATGGCGCCTTCATGACCATTGCTCCCACAGCTGGGTCGATCGAGGTGGGGTCGATCATGTTCTCGCCAGCGCTTCAACGCACCCGGATGGCGACCGAGGCGATGTATCTCCACATGCGCTGGGCCTTTGAGGCAGGGTATCGCCGGTTTGAATGGACTTGCGACCCGCTAAACCTGGCGTCAATGCGGGCGGCTGCCCGGCTGGGCCTGAGCTATGAGGCGAATTTCCGCCACGCCTATGTCAGCAAGGGTCGGAACCGAGACAAGGCGGTCTTTGCTGCAACGGATCGGGACTGGCCGACGATCAAGACCGCGTTCGAGACCTGGTTGAGCCCGGAGAACTTTGAAGACGGCGTCCAGAAGATCCCGTTGAGCGAACTCACCGGGCCGTCCCTGGTGGCGACAGCACCGCGTTTCGCGTCCAGCCGTAAGAACGACCTCGGCCAGCCGATCGACGCCGAGGTTGCCGGATGGACCCCACCTCGTCGCCCCAATGACGAGGTGATGGAGGGCCGGTTCTGCCGCCTTGAGCGGCTGACCGAGGCCCATGGGCCGGACTTGTTCGAGGCGCTTTCCGACGACACGGAGGGCCGCGTCTTCACCTACATGCCAAACGGTCCATTCGCGGAATACGAGGCCTATCTCGAGTGGCTGCGGGCAGAGATGACCTGCTCAGATCCCCTCCAGTTCGCGATTCTGGTGGAGGGACGTGGCGTCGGCACGGCCTCTTTCCTGCGCATCGCGCCTGAGGCTGGATCGATCGAGGTTGGCTACATCACCTTCACGCCCCGTCTGCAGCGCACGCCAGCCGCGACCGAGGCGATGTTCCTGATGATGCAATGGGCGTTTGAGGCAGGCTACCGCCGGTACGAGTGGAAATGCAATGCGCTGAACGCGCCTTCCCGCCGTGCGGCCATGCGACTGGGTCTCTCCTACGAAGGCGTGTTCCGGCAGGCCCAGATCGTCAAGGATGGCAACCGTGATACGGCCTGGTATGCCGCCATCGATAGCGAGTGGCCGCGTCTGAGAGCGGCTTTCGAGACCTGGCTCGCCCCTGAGAACTTCGACCAGCAAGGTCAACAGCGGAGCTCTCTGAGCGACATGACCGAGCCCGTCCTCATCGCAAAAGGATAGGACAGATGCCCACCCCCTCCCCCGCCGCGCTGGAGTTCCTGCGCACCCGCCGCTCCGTCACCGCGAAGACGTTGACGGCGCCAAGCCCCGATCAGGACGCGATCGCGGATCTCCTGACCATCGCCTCACGCGTGCCCGATCATGGGAAGCTCGAGCCCTGGCGCTTTGTCGTCATCGGCCCTGAGGCGCAAGCAGACTTCCGTGATGCCGCTCTCGCGCGGCTCGCCGAGCTCGGCCAGGATGCGGTGGCTCTCGAGAAAGCCGCCGTGCCGCTCAGCCATGGCGCGGCGATTGTCGCCGTTGTCTTCTCGCCGAAGCCCTCCGGGAAGATCCCGCTCTGGGAGCAAGAGATGGCCGCGGCTTGCGTCTGCCTCTCGCTCGTCAATGCCGGTCTGGCAGCCGGCTGGGGGGCGAACTGGCTCTCCGGTCCGCTTTGCCGTGATGAGGCCTTCTTGAGTGCCACGCTCGGCTGCGACGAAGGTGAGTGGGTGCCAGGCTACATCCATCTCGGCACGCCACAGGTCACCCCAGCCGAACGCGATCGCCCGGATACGGAGGCCCTGACCACGTGGCTCTGATCGGAGATCTGCTGAAGGCGATTGCTCAACTGACCGATCGCCGCTTCCTCGGCGTTTTGCTGACGGCTTTGGGAATCACCATCGGGCTCCTAGTCGCAACCGCGCTTGGGGCCTCCTGGGCCGTGACCCTGTTGCCGGACCCGCTCTTTACCCTGCCCTGGATCGGGGCGGTGAGCTTACCGCTTACCGGGCTGCAGGGCCTGGCAATCGGCGGCATCCTGCTTGCGTCGGTCTTTTTGATGTTTCCGGTGGCGGCGATCTTCGTTGGCCTTTTCCTGGACCGGATCGCCGACGCGGTCGAGGAGAAGCACTATCCCCAGAACAAAGCCCCCCGCAGCCCGACGCTGTTGGAAGGCCTTAAGGATGGTCTCGGCGCCGCAGGGATCCTGATCCTCGCCAATCTCATGGCCCTGATCCTATACCTGCTCCTGCCGCCGTTCGCGCCCTTCATCTTCTACGCCATGAACGGCTACCTGCTGGGGCGCGAGTTCTTCCAGATGATCGCAATCCGCCACCTGCCGCTGGCCGAGGCGAGAACGCTACGCAAACAAAACACGTTTAGGATCTGGCTCGCCGGGACACTCATGGCGCTGCCACTCAGCGTACCGATCCTCAACCTGATCATCCCCATTCTGGGCGTCGCCACGATGACCCACCAATACCACCGCCTGGTTCGATCCAAAGCCTAGCCCCATGCCCCAACAGCCGCGATTTGCCCGGAAGGGCAGATCGCGGGGATCTAGCATCGCCCGCTTGCGGGCGATTCCGGTTAGCTGGACATCCGCCGTGCTATCGCAGGCTTGGAGGCGTCGCGATCGAGATCTGGCTGAGCGAGATCAATTCGTACTCGATCACCGAATAGACGACCGCAAACACAACCACTGTCAAACCCGTTGTAAGCAGTGCTTTGAACTTCAGCTTCGCATCCACGGGCGCGCTCGCTGGCGTGCCGGGCACGACATGCCCGTCTTCCGCCTGGCTCTTCTGCCAGAGCGGGTTCACGATGTAGAAAATCATTGCCCAGATCACGGCAAAGAGCACGGCGGCGGAGGTGAAGGACATCTCAGACCTGCTCCAACTCGACAAGCGTGCCATTGAAGTCCTTGGGGTGCAGGAACAGGACCGGTTTGCCATGGGCGCCGATCTTCGGCTCGCCCGTTCCCAGAACCCGCGCGCCCTCGGCCTGCAGCTTGTCGCGAGCGCTCAGGATATCCTCGACCTCGTAACAGATATGATGGATCCCGCCCGAAGGGGACTTCTCCAAGAAGCCTGCGATCGGCGATCCCTCGCCTAAGGGTTCCAACAACTCGACCTTGGTGTTCGGCAGCTCGATAAAGACCACCGTGACCCCATGGTCCGGCTCTGCCTGCGGGGCCGAAACCACAGCCCCCAGCGTGTCGCGATAGAGCGCGGTGGCTGCCGCCAGATCCGGAACGGCGATGGCTACGTGATTAAGACGCCCGATCATCTTTTTCTCCCAGTTCGACCAGGACCCCGGTTAACCCCCTGTCCCAAGCGGGGCAAGAGCAGACACCGGGGCGGGTCAATTCTTCGCGGTTAAACGAAAAAGGCTCCGCCTTGCATCTGGCGGAGCCTTTCCTAACCTGGGGAGGGATCAGGTCTGTCTTTTAGCGCCCAGCGCGGGTGCTGGACCCGAAGCGGCCGGAACTGATGCCGCGCTCGGCTTTTCCCGGATTGACAGCGCCAAACGAGATTTCGCCGAATGTGCGCGAGAAGAACGAGCCGGAGCGGTCCGAGCTCACTTGGCGGGTCTCGCCTTTCTTAGATCCCTGCTCGGCAAAAATCCGGTCCAATTTCTGTTGCTGCTGGACAACCGTGCTTTCTGCCTGAGCGGCGCCGGCAAAAGCGGTTGCGACGACGGCGGTGGCGACAAGAAGCTTCTTCATGGTGCAGTCTCCTATCAGATCGTTTGTGTCTGAACGGCAGATGGGTGTGCACCGCTCGCAAACCAATCACTCATCGAGCACAGCTGTGTGAAGGAGATTGCAATAATCGCCGGAGGTCTTTTCAGAACTCCTCGACATGGGCAACGCCGGGTGCGGCCTTGATTGCCCCTTTCATCTCGGGCCCCAGCATCCAGCGGCCTGGGAGCACGACTTCGACCTCGCTCTCATGTTCCGGTGTATCGAAGACCAGATGAACCGGCCCCTGCCCTTTGAGCCGCTTTGCAGCAGGGGCTTGCAGCCGTGCCTTGATCGATTGCAGTGCCTCGGGCCCGTCGATATAGATCTTCAAGCCCATTGCACCCGCATCGGCGACGACATCCTCGGCCGCTTGGACGCCGCGCAGCATCAGGCGCCCGCCCTCTTCATCGGCTTCGACGTTGAGCACGAGATTGGCGCCGGGTGTCAGCCGCTCCTCCGCCTGAGCGAGCACGTCTGAGAACGCCATGACCTCATAAGCGCCGGTTGTGTCTGAGAAGCCGATAAAAGCAAAGCGCGTACCCCGGGCACTTTTGCGATATTGGATTGCGGCGAGCGTGCCCGCGATGCGCCCCTGTCCGCCGCGGCTCATGAAGCTCTGATAGCTTTGGATCTGCTTACGGCGAAGCGCGCCTTCGTAGTCATCCAGCGGATGGCCCGAGAGGTAGAAGCCGATGGCGTTATGCTCTTCCCGCAGCCGTTCGGTTGGCAGCCAGTCTTCCGTGCGTGCCAGACGCGGCGGTGGCAGGGCATCGTCATCCCCACCAAAGAGCGAGACCTGGTTGGAGCGTCGCTCCTCGTGGATGGCGGCCGAGTAATCCACCAATGCATCGATTGAGTCGAAGACCCGGCGACGGTTTGGCTCCAGCGCATCGAACCCGCCAGCGCGGGCCAGCATCTCCATCGGGCGTTTGCCAACGGCTTTCAGATCAACCCGGCGCGCGAAATCAAAGAGGGTCTTGAACGGCCCCTCCGCCCGCGCCTCGACGATCATGTTCATCGCCTCGGTTCCCACGTTCTTGAGCGCGCCCAGGGCATAGAGGATCTCACCGTCGCGCACGGTGAACTTGGCCTCGGAGCGGTTTACACAGGGTGGTTGGATCTTGATCCAGGGTTTTTGGCCCTGTTTCTCCTGCATGCATTCCTGAGCGAATCTGTTCAGATTGTCGGTCCGGTGCATAGCGTGTTTCAGGGGGGCGGCCATGAACTCGACTGGGTGGTTGGTCTTCAACCAGGCGGTCTGGTAGCTGACCAGCGCATAAG
>JBCDAQ010000186.1:0-7339 GCA_039185285.1 Pseudomonadota bacterium | reverse complement strand
GGCCGACTGCGTTTCCAGCTCGGTCATCGATGTCTCCTATCGAGGGGGTTGATCGGGCCCGGAGCGGGCCCTGGGGTTCGCCTCAGCCCATCAGGGCTTCGGCCAGGGCCTGCTCCATGGTGTCTGGGGGATCGCCCCCCAACATGGCGCGGGCAGTGGGAAGCATCGGAAAAGTCACCAATGACACTTCCCACAAATCGATTTCATGCAGCTTGCGCCCACCGGTCTCCGGGTTCTTCTCGGCCCGAACCGTGCGGTACCCAATCGAGAGCCCATCGATCGCGCCTGCTGACATGAGCGCCAGCGCGTCCGACCCTTGAGCGACTTTTGTGAGGATCTCGCCAGAGACCAACAGGCCCGTCTCATCCTCCTGCACATCGTTCCAAATACCGATTGGCGTCGCGGGGTCATGCTGCCAAAGGAACTTCACCTTCCGCGCAGCGGCCGCCAGTGTCTCCAAAGAGCGGTGGAACGCCCCCGGCATCACCACATCGCCCGACTGATCCGGCTCGCCAAACCGCGAGGCATAACCCTCAATCCGTCCCGGCTTTTCTGCTTCGGTCAGATCCGCAAGCGACACGAATTTCGTCTCCAGCCCGGTGGTCCGGGCAGAGGTTACCTGCTGGTACATAAGTCTCTCCTGTTAAGGTGTCAGCCTTCGCGAGGGCCAAGGCCCAGCAGCGCGCGCTTCTCGTCATCGGTCAGGAAATCTGCGTTCGAGACCCGATTCCAGAGCGCCTCACGCTCGGTGCTCAAAGCAGGGATCGCATCGAGATCCGGCTCCAATGCGATCTTTGTTCCAGTCGCCTCCGTGATCCAACCGGCAATCGCGTTGGCTGTCTTCTTGACCAAAGGAAGCACCGTCTGGCGATAGAACGCCCGGTTCGCCTCCTGATAGTTCGAGTATGTGTTGTCGCCAGGAATGCCCAAGAGTTGCGGTGGCACCCCAAAGGCCAGCGCAATATCGCGAGCAGCCGCATCCTTGGTCTTGAGAAATTCCATGTCCGATGGCGAATACCCCATCGGCCGCCAGTCCAAACCACCTTCCAACAGCATCGGGCGCCCGGCGTTACGCGCGCCTTGGTGGTTATCCTCGATCTCGCGAGCGAGACGCTGATACTGCTCCTCGGTCATGGTGGCACCATCCTTGCCACCGAACACAATCGCGCCAGAAGGCCGCGCCGCATTGTCCAAAAGCGCCTTCGACCAGCGGCTCGCCGAGTTATGGACATCGACCGAGGCCGCCGCCGCCTCCAGCGGGCTCATCCCGTAGTGATCATCCAGCGGATGGAAGGCTTTGAGGTGCAGGATCGGCCGCGCCTCCTCCGTCATCTCCCAACGGTGCTTTGATTGGCCAACCCGGTACTCATAGGCCACTGGCCAACCATCCGAGCCCGGCACGACATGCATCCGATCCGGCCGTAGAACATGCAATTCCCGCGCGAGGCCCAGCGCGTCGAAGCTGGCTGCCTCCAAGTACGCGTTCCCCGAAAGTTGCAGGTTCCCATAAATCGTCTCAAAGAACGTCCGCCCGTCCTGGCCCGGATTCGGGCAGGTCAAGAGGCTTAGCACCGGGTGCTCCACCATCCGCGCGCCGGCTTCACTCAGCACCAGCGGCACGGCACCCGCAGCCTCGGCCACCATGCGCACCGAGCGGAAACCGATCACGTTCTGCTCATAGCCCGTCCGGGTCAGTGAGACCGTGTCCCGTGGGCTCCAGACCGCCCGGCCTGTCGTGTGAAACGCCATAACCGGGCCCGCGCCCGAGGCTTTTACCTCCTGAGGCGCATCGGCCTGCCGGAACAAAGAGAATGCCATTCTTGGTCTCCTGGTTTGCGGTTTGACCGCTCTCAAAGCAGCCGGACACCCGGGCTGGAGGGCCGGGACGCGTCGATAATCAGATCCGTGATCGCCCAAACGAGCGCATCCAGCCGGTCGGGGCTCTTGCCGCTTTGGCCGGTGAACTGGACCATCTGGTCTTCGAGCGCGGGAAACGCACCCACATGATGCACCCGCTCTTGTTCATAGAGGGCTGCCACCGGTTCCGCGCGCAGCCGTTTTCCCTCTTGCGCCCGGACGGCGCGATAGCTGATCGATGGGTCGATATCGCGGAGCACCTGCTCCACCATGTTGCCGCCCTGGTTGACCTCAGCCACCAGCCGGTCAGCACCGAACTCCTCATAAGCTGCAGCCGCCTGCAGCGCCCAATCGGTCACCGATTTCGGTTTGCAGGACCGGTCCACCAAAACCCAAGCGCGCCAGGCCCGCCGGTCCTCCGGCAGGGTCGCACCAACCACCATTATCCCGCATTCGTCCGAGCCTTTACCGGTCGAGACCTGCGGGTCGACCGCGACCACAATCCGATCCAATTCAGGCACCTCGCAGACCCGTGCCTGTTCGATCATCTCCCGCGACCAGAGCGCCCCTTCCGCGCCGCGGACGATCTCGCCATCCAACTCCTGACGGCCCAGAGCCGTCCCGCCATACCTCGCCTCCAAGGTCTCTAGGAACTTGGGCGCCAGATTGGCAATGTTCTCCGCCGTGCCACCCTTGGTCACCACAGTGCCGGGGGCCGCCAAAATCTCATCCAGGACCGGATTGTCCCGAGGCGTCGTCGTCACGATCTGCCGAGGATCCTCTCCAAGCCGCAGCGTAAATTGCAACTGATCCCAGGCCTCTCGACAATACTTCCACTTCGCCAATTCATCTGACCAGGCGCAGTCGAATTGCGGACCACGTAATGCTTCCGGATTGGCCGCACTCATCACCGCCGCCTCCGCACCATTCGGCCAGATGAGCCGGTTCAGCGAGCGTTTGAACTCCGGCCTGCGATCCGGCGGACTCGAGGCCAAGAGGCCACTATCGCCTTCCACCATCACATCGCGGACCTGATCGATCGTCTCGCCGAGGAGGGCTACGCGCCGCGCAGCCCCCCTGGCAAGCGGGGTCGATCCCTCAACACGGGTCCTCACCCACTCGGCACCGGCGCGAGTCTTGCCCGCGCCGCGCCCCCCCATGATGACCCAGATCTGCCAGTCTCCCTGAGGCGCTTCCTGATGTGCAGGATTCGCCCAGAGGTCCCACAGCCAAGGCATCGCCGCCAAGGCGTTCTCCGACAATTGGTCAAGGAAAGCCTGGCGCTCGTCCTCAGGCAGCGAGGCGAGCCAGGCGGCATTTAATTTCGGCACGGGCCTCATCCAAGTTGATTGCAGCGCTCTCGTCACTGGCCTGCTGCGCCCGCAGCTTGGCTCGTAACTCCATGACGGTCCGCATGGCTTTCTGGGTTTTATCGATCGCAGATTGGATGACTTCGAATTTATTCTCGTCGAACTCGTCCTTCGGTTTTTGCAGGACTTCATCCATCTTGGACTCGAGAAAATTACTCGTCGCGATAAGCTGCTTACGCGTCATGCTAAGCGAGGCCACCAGGACCTCCTCATCATCCGCGCAAACGTGCCCCCCGCGACCCACATTTTGGGTCGTGTTCACGTTCTTCGCCTCTCATTGATTTTGTTTTTCGCCAGGCGCCGTGTCGCGGTTCCATTTGCCCCAGAAACACAAAAAGGCGGCCCGTTCTCTGGCCGCCTTTTGGACACACTTTGTCTAGCTTGCTCTTCTTCTACCTAAGAGCGTCCTGAATGTCAACAACTAATCTTAAGGTTGTTTCTAGTTTTCTTGTTCCGCCTGCCGCGCACGTTCAATCTCCCGCCAGGCGCGGACGTTCTTCAGATGCTCACTGAACGTCTTTGCAAAGGCATGTCCCCCGGTTCCATCCGCGACAAAGAAGAGGAAGTCCGTCTCCGCCGGGTTCGCTACAGCCTCGATTGCGGCACGACCTGGATTAGAGATTGGCGTCGGCGGCAACCCGACGATTTGATAAGTGTTATAGGGTGTTACCTTATCTAGCTCACTCTGCCGCAGCCCTCGCCGGAGCTTCTCCTTTCCGAGTGTAAGACCATAGCGAACGGTTGCGTCCGCCTCCAACTTCTGCCCTCTGTTTAATCGGTTGACGAAAACCGATGCGACCTTGTCCAGCTCTCCTAGCCCCGCCTCGCTTTGGACGATCGACGCGAGGATCAGCATCTCTTCCTTACTACGGAGCGGCAAGTCTGCCTGCCGGTTCTCCCATGCCGCCGAGAGAATCGTCTCCTGCGCATCGACCATCTTTGCCAAGACATCGGCACGTGACTGATTCCGCGTGTAAAAGTGGGTATCTGGCGCAACATGGCCTTCTAAGGGAAGTTCTGCGATCTCACCCGTTAGCAATTCTTGCGCATTGAGGCGGGCGACAACCTGAAAGCTGGTCATTCCCTCCGGCACCGTTACCTTGTACTGCTCGGTCCGACCGGTGACGATCAAGGCAAGAACATCCTCCATGGATGCTTTGGGCGGAATCCGATACTCGCCAAACTTAATCCGCCGATCCTGGCCAGTATACCTCGCACCTAGGCGGAAGATCATCTCGTTATCGATCACACCCGCTTGGGCAAGGATCTCCGACGTATCCTGGAGAGTTGAACCCGCCGGAACGCTTACCAGCGTCTCTTCAGCCAAGGGCCCAGGAGCTACAAAGCTTGCCTTCCCTTGGAAGATCACCGCCACCAGCACCAAGCCGGCAACGATCATCAAGCTCATTACATTGGAAGCGACATTACGCATGGGGCTCTTGAGGCCTCTTCGCTCGATCTAAAGCGCCGAAACCACCTCCTAGGCGCTTTCGACCACCTCCGTATTAGTCAAGAAACTGCCTATCGACCAGCCCTTGATTAAACCCGGCGAAAGATGACGCTCGCGTTGGTGCCACCGAACCCAAATGAGTTCGACAAGGCGACGTTTATCTCACGTTCTGTCTTGGCTAGCGGGCTCAGATCAATTGGTGTCTCCACCGAAGGATCGTTTAAGTTCAAGGTTGGCGGCGCCACGTTGTCCCGGATCGCGAGGATCGAGAATATCGCCTCGATCGCACCGGCCGCACCCAACAAGTGCCCTGTCGACGACTTTGTAGAGGACATCGTGACCTTTCCCGCGTGGTTGTCCAGAAGACGTGTCACGGCCCCCAACTCAATCTCATCTCCCAACGGCGTGGAAGTCCCGTGCGCGTTCACATAATCAATCGCCGATGGCTCGATCCCTGCATTCCGCAAGGCAGCTCTCATCGATCTGAAGCCCCCATCGCCGTCCGAGGCTGGGGCCGTAATGTGATAAGCATCTCCCGAAAGTCCGTAGCCAATCACTTCGGCATAGATCTTCGCACCTCGCGCAACAGCATGCTCGTACTCTTCCAGAACGACCACCCCCGCGCCTTCGCCCATTACAAATCCGTCCCGACCGCGATCATAGGGTCGCGACGCCGTCTCCGGCACGTCATTATATCCAGTCGAAAGGGCCTTGCAGGCTGCGAAGCCCGCAACTGAGAGCTCACAAATCGGGCTCTCCGCCCCACCCGCGAGCATCACATCCGCATCACCCAGCATAATCAAGCGCGCTGCATCGCCCACCGCGTGAGCACCGGTCGAACACGCAGTGACCACCGCGTGGTTCGGGCCTTTGAACCCGTATCTGATAGACACATGACCCGAGCAGAGATTGATCAACGCGCCGGGAATAAAGAATGGACTCACCCGACGGTGTCCCTTCTCCTTTAAGGTTATCGCTGTGTTGCCGATCGACTCAATCCCACCGACGCCGGAGCCGATCATAACACCAGTGCGCTCCAACTCCTCTGGATCCTCTGGTTTCCAACCCGCATCTGCTACCGCCTGATCCGCAGCCGCAAGCGCATAGACGATGAAGCGATCCACCTTGCGCTGCTCCTTGGGCATCACCCAATCGTCTGCGTTGAACGTGCCATCCGAGCCATCACCCAGCGGGATTTCACAAGCTATCTGACAGGGAAGATGTTCGGCATCAAAGTGTTGGATCTTGCCCGCGCCCGACTGACCGCTCAAAATCCTGCGCCAGGTCTCCTCGACACTGCTTGCCAGCGGCGTCACCATTCCCATCCCTGTCACCACAACTCGACGCATGTCGTCTCTCTCTCTCTTCTAATCTTTCCGCAAACCTAAGAAGCTATCTCCAACCGCGCAATCAGAAGCAAAACCCCGAAAGAACAAGAAACGCGGCACCCGATCGCCCGGTGGCCGCGTTGAAAGATACTGCGAGCGGCCCGCTGGGCTGCTTGATCAGGCAGACTTCTCGGTGATGAACTTCACCGCGTCGCCGAAGGTTTGGATGCTCTCGGCAGCGTCATCCGGGATCTCGATTCCGAACTCTTCCTCGAAAGCCATAACGAGTTCCACGGTATCGAGGCTGTCAGCACCCAGATCGTCGATAAAGCTCGCGCCTTCGACCACTTTGTCCGCTTCGACGCCTAGATGCTCGACGACGATTCCCTTAACGCGCTCTGCGATCTCGCTCATGGTTTCTCCTGTGTTTTTGGGCCGGCTGGCCGCGTGTTGGGGCCGTTTGGCCATGTCTTTGCGTGAATCCGCGCTGCTCTTATCAACAACAGTTGGAAAGCGCAATTTGTGTTTTGAGACCTTAAGAGACAAGTCTCCAGCGTCAGATCATCGCCATTCCGCCGTTCACATGCAGGGTTTGGCCGGTCACATAGCCCGCCTCCTCTGACGCAAGATAGACCACGGCTGACGCACATTCCGCCGCCGTCCCCATGCGTCCGGCCGGAATCGCCCCAAAGATCTTGTCTTTTTGATCATCCGTCAGCTTGTTCGTCATCGCAGTCTCGATAAACCCAGGCGCCACGCAGTTGACCGTCACATTGCGCGATGCAATCTCTGAAGCGAGCGATTTGGTCATCCCGATCATCCCGGCCTTCGACGCCGCATAGTTTCCCTGACCCGGATTTCCTGTCACACCGACAACTGAGGTAATGCCGATAATCCGCCCCCAGCGCGCTTTCATCATGCCCCGCAACACCGCTTTCGATAGGCGGAATGTCGCCGTCAGGTTCACATGGATCACTTGATCCCACTCTTCGGCGCTCATTCGCATAAAGATATTGTCGCGCGTAATGCCGGCATTATTGACCAGAATGTCCAGACCACCCATCGCCTCCGACGCCTGCTTTGGCAATGCGTCGACGGCGTCGAGATCCGAAAGATTACAGGGCGACACATGAGCGCGCTCACCGAGGTCTGCCGCCAGCGCCTCCAATGGTTCTACCCGCGTGCCAGAAAGCGCCACCTCCGCACCTTGAAGATGAAGTGCCCGCGCAATCTCGCCGCCAATTCCGCCAGAAGCACCCGTTACCAGCGCCCGCTTGCCCGTCAGATCAAACATGTTGCCTCCCAGTCTTCAGGCCTTTTCGGGAACGGAACCG
>JBCDAQ010000185.1:0-7353 GCA_039185285.1 Pseudomonadota bacterium | reverse complement strand
CGAGCATTGTAGGCAACGTCGAGAACGGCCTCCATGGCCAGC
The DNA here is from genome assembly GCA_039185285.1 of Pseudomonadota bacterium. GTDB lineage: Bacteria > Pseudomonadota > Alphaproteobacteria > Rhodobacterales > Rhodobacteraceae > Thermohalobaculum. The sequence continues at coordinate 7,311 of JBCDAQ010000185.1, read as the reverse complement.
ATTGTTTTACGCGATAGTCTGAGCATTAGTCTTTTCCTGTGGAGCCAAAACCACCCGTCCCCCGGGCGGTTTCCGGCAGGGTCTCAACCCGCATCAGGTGGGCGCGGGTCACCGGGGCCAAGACCAGTTGCGCAATCCGTTCACCATGCTGGACGTAGTAGGTCTCCGGCCCGAAGTTGATCATCAAAACCCCGATCTCACCGCGATAGTCGCTGTCGATCGTGCCCGGCGTGTTGACCAGGGTGATGCCATGACGCGCCGCGAGACCCGAGCGCGGGCGCACCTGGATCTCATGGCCCTCGGGGATTGCAACGGCCAGCCCAGTTGGGATCAGGGCCCGGTAGAGGGTCGGCAACGCAATCCCCTGCGCCCTGTCCTTCGGGTCGAGACAGGCACGGATGTCCATCCCGGCGGAGCCCTCAGATTCATAGCTGGGCGGCGCCAAATCGGCATCGTGGTTCCCGAGCGTCTTGAACTGCAAAGGGGTCACGTGACGCCCTCCTTGGCTAGGACCGCGGCGATCCGGTCTGCCAGCTTTGCCGCCACATCGGTCTTCGAGGCGCTAGGCCAGGCCTCCGCGCCCTGATCGGTAATGACGGTTACGGTGTTGCTGTCGCCACCCATGATCCCAGTCTCAGGGCTTACATCGTTTGCAACGATCCAGTCGCAGCCTTTGCGCAAGCGCTTGGCGGTGGCATTCGCGATAATGTCGTCAGTCTCAGCGGCGAACCCCACGACCAAGGCGGGGCGTTGGCCGGCGGGAAGATGGCTGATGGTTTTCAGGATGTCCGGGTTTTCGGTCAGCTCCAAAGCGGGCACCTGCCCCGAGCCATCCTTCTTGATCTTCGAGCCCGAAGCAGTCGCGACCCGCCAATCCGCCACGGCCGCGCAGAAGACTGCCGCCTCGATGGGGAGTTTCGCCTCCACAGCCGCGAGCATCTCCGCCGCGCTTTCAACCTCGGTTAGGTGCACGCCCTCTGGAAGGGCTGCCGTCGCCGGGCCGGAGATCAGCTCCACGTCGGCGCCCAGATCGCGCAGCGCTGCCGCAATCGCAGCCCCTTGCGCGCCGGAGGACCGATTAGCGATGTAGCGCACGGGATCAATCGGCTCATGGGTCGGGCCAGAGGTCACCAAGACCCGCCGCCCGTGTAACGGACCACCGCCAAGCTCGCGGGTGATCGCGGCCAAGATCTCCGCCGGCTCCGCCATACGGCCAAACCCAAATTCGCCGCAGGCCATATCGCCTTCGTTCGGGCCAATGGTCAGGATGCCGTCACCTTTCAGTGTCGCGAGGTTTCGCTGGGTCGCCGGATGGTCCCACATCCGGACGTTCATGGCGGGCGCAATCAGGACTGGCGTGTCAGTTGCCATTAGCAGCGTCGAGGCAAGATCATTCGCATGCCCACCCGCCATCTTCGCCATGAGATCCGCCGTCGCGGGCGCCACAACCACCAGATCGGCAACTCGGGAGAGTTGGATATGCCCCATCTCCGCCTCGTCATTGAGATCGAAGAGATGGGTGTAGACCCGCTCCTCCGCCAAAGCCGAGACGCTGAGCGGGGTCACGAACTCCTCCGCCGCGCGGGTGAGAACCGGTGTGACGGTAGCACCTGATTTGCGGATCAGCCGGATCAGCTCGAGGCATTTATAGGCCGCGATCCCGCCACCGATGATCAGCAGTATATGACGGCCCTGCATGATGCTCCGATCGTATTGCACTCCGGAATCGGGAATGAACTCAAATCCCACATTGCCGATGTATAATTATGTTCTGGAAAGATCAATCCCGCCATCACCTGTGCTGGTCCGGACGACTGAGATTAAACTTTCGGCTGGTGGTTGCTTGCAATTCTTATAGCTTCCGCGTCCCGCCCAACCGCAGTTTGCTTCTAAACCAAACTATCTTGCTGAAACTTTGTGGCAACTCTCAGATAAACCACGAAATTAATCTGTAATTGTTTGTTTGAAGAAAGCTCATGTGGCAATAGGTGTTGAGTGGTCTGGGGAAAATAGCGGGCAACAATGCGTCTTCTGGTTATGGCTACCGCGTTTGCAGCGGTCCTTTCAGTCGGTCTACCGGCTAAAGCTGCGTTTCTAGGATCGCAGTATGATCCTGCGGGTGTCGGCAATATCAACTCCCTCAATCAAGCCAAGATGATCGTGGAGGACTTCGTAGGCCCACCAACCTCGCGGTTTCGTGCGACGCGCCTGGATTTTCCCGAGAACAGCAACAACATTTCATCATCCGTGTCACTCAGCACCTTTCTCGGCAGCAACGGTACGCTTTTGAGTGGCGCTGATAGCGTGATGCAGACCACGGTGACCATGATTACTGGGATCCTGAACCTGGACCCTGGCACGTACACTTTTTCGGTCGGGTCGGATGACGGCTATGAGTTGCTCTTCGGCAATCAGCTGGTGTCACAGCGGACCACCAACCGCGGCTTTCAAACCGACAACACACAAGTCACGGTCCAAGCTGGTGACAACCAGTTCTTTCAGCTCCTCTACTGGGAGAACTTGGGCCAAACCGGGCTGCGCTTTAGTATCAATGGCGTTGTGGTGGATCAGAACTTTACCGACGTGCCGCTCCCCGCTGGGCTACCCCTCATGCTCGCAGGGCTGGGTATGATCGCAGTTTGGCGACGCGGCACAAAGGCCTGACCTAGACCAGGACAAAGCCGCTTAGCCACAAAGCCGCCGCACAAGCGCCAGCACCGAGTGCAGCACCAATGATGAGTGTTGGCCACCTTGCTGGCGGCTCAGCTGGCGCCGGAGGTGGATTGGAACGCCGGATCCGGGCCTCCTCCGCCAGCATCACCAACTCATTGGCAAGCCCCGGCAGTCGGGGACCGACTCGGCTAAGGATCTGCACCGTCTCCACCACGTCACGCCCCAACTGCGCGGGACCGATGTTCGAGCGGATCCAGCTCTCGACCACGGGACGGGCCGCATCGAACAGGTTGGCGTTTGGATCGAGCGAGCGTGCCACCCCCTCGACCACCACCATGGTGCGTTGAAGCAAGATCAGCTCGGTGCGCGTTTCCATCCCAAACCGCTCCGTCGTCTCGAAGAGGTAGGCGAGCAGATTGGCCATGGAGATCTGGCTGACATTCTGGTCGAAGATCGGCTCACCGATCGCTCTCAGCGCCTGCGCAAACTTGTCCACATCCCGGTCCGGCGGCACATAGCCGGCTTCGAAATGGACCTCGGCGACCCGCTTGTAGTTCCGCGTGAGGAAACCATAGAGGATCTCAGCATAGTGGCGGCGCGTCACGGTATCGAGCCGCCCCATGATACCGTAATCCAGCACGATCAGGGTACCATCAGGCGCCAGCCGCAGGTTCCCCTGATGCATATCAGCGTGAAAGAACCCGTCGTTCAGCGCATGGGTCAGGAAAGTCGAGATGATCGTGTTGGCCAACGCCGTCACATTGTGCCCATCCGTCTTCAGAAGCTCGGCCTCCAGCGGCGAGCCTGAGAGCCACTCCTGGGTCATCACCCGGCGCGAGCATCCCTCCCACTTGATCTTCGGTGTGCGCAAGCGCGAGTCGTTCTTTGTATTGTCCCCGAATTCGCTGGCCGCCGCAGCCTCAAGGCGCAGATCCAGCTCGGTATTTACCACGCCTTCGAAATGGGCGACGACATCCTTTGGGCGGAGCCGCTTCGCGCCTGGCACGAGCGCGTCAACGAAACCTGCGATGAAGTAGAAGGTGCCGACGTCTCGGCGGAATTTGCGTTCGATCCCCGGGCGCAGGACCTTGATCGCCACCCTCTCACCGGTCAGGCGCCATTTCGCCGGATGAACTTGAGCGATCGAGGCTGCCGCAACCGGCTCGCCAAAATCCTCGATCAAGTCGTCGACCGCGGCGCCAAGCTCCTGGCGAACAGCAGCCATAGCCTCTTCGCGCGGGAAGGCAGGCAACCGGTCTTGCAGGAAGCGGAGCTGGCGGACCACGTCCTCGCCGACCACATCCGGCCGGGTCGAGAGGATCTGGCCAAACTTAACATAAGCCGGGCCCATCGCCTGGAGCGCCCGCGCAATCGGTGGCAAGCTCGCATCGCCTGAGCGACCAAAGAGCCCCACGGGCCGGGTAATGAGGCGAATGATCAGACGCGGTGTGCCTTCGACCCCAAATGCGTCCAACAGTTCAGCTAAAGCGCCTGTCCGCTCGAACGTAGCACCCGTGCGCAACAGCCGCCAGATCTGCGCCGGAGCCGAAAACATCAGAGGCGCCAGCCGGAATGAAGGGCGGCCACACCCATTGTCAGATTGCGATAGCGAACCTGACCAAAGCCCACATCGCGGATCATCTGGGCAAAGGTCTCCTGATCCGGGAAGCGGCGGATCGACTCGACCAGGTACTGGTAACTGTCGCGATCGCCCGTCACCGCCTGACCCATCGCAGGGATCACATTGAAGGAATAGCGGTCATAGGCCCATTGCATCGCAGGCACCGGCAGATGGCTGAACTCGAGGCAAAGGAACCGCCCACCGGGCTTCAGCACCCGATAAGCCTCGGCTAGCGCATCCTCGACCCGGGTTACATTCCGAATGCCAAAGGCGATGGTGTAAGCATCGAAGGTGCAGTCCTCGAACGGCAGCGCCATCGCATCGCCGCATATCCAGTCGACCCCCCAGATCCCTTTCTCCTGCGCCCGGGCCGCTCCTTCGTCCAGCATCGCCTGGGTCATGTCGCAGACAGTGACCTCGCCATCCGGCGCTCGATCGAGGAAGCGAAAGGCGATATCCCCCGTCCCGCCGGCCACATCCAGCAGACGCGTGCCCGGACGGGGGGCCATCCAATCAATCATCGCCTCCTTCCAGATCCGATGAATGCCCGCTGACATAAGATCGTTCATCACGTCATAGCGTGCTGCAACCGAGGAGAAGACACCGTGAACCCGGTCTGCCTTCTGATCCTCGGGGATGGTCTCAAACCCGAAATGGGTCGTCTGATCGTCTGTGCTCATGCGCCGGACAATAGCGTTTTACGCAAAAAGGGAAACGGCAGAGTTCTGCGGCATAGGGGCAGGGCTGCGGCACACTATATCTAAAGGGAGCAAGCGTCGTGCCGACCCTGTTATTCGCTGGATCGAAGGAGCGTGGTATTGCTATTCATGTTCGGGGCGCTGCTCCTTGGGGTTTCTTGGTATCTTTTCAGCGGCGGACTTAGTCGTCGCAAAGTGCGCTGGGATGGCCGCAGGTTCAACGCAGGAAGCTCCCTGCTCGTCGGCTTCTCAGAGACTTTCCTAGCCCAACTGACGCTCATCCTCGGAGGGAGTTTTATCCTGTCGTCTGCTGGCCTGAAGGGCGGCCCTGGGCTGGTAGGTGATTTGAGCTTTGCCGAGCTCGCAACCGCGCTTATCTTCAACGTAATTTGTAGCTTTGGCGGTAGTCTCGGCGTCTTTTTTTCGATCCTCTTCTTCCGAAGGTCCGGAAACTTCGATGCCTACAGTGTTGCTTGGAACTCAAAATCCCTCGAGTTTCGCGACTACTTGGGCAGAACCCGCTCCATCACACCAGCTCAAATCACGAGCATGGAGGAGCCAGAAGGCTTCAAGAGGTTCATTGGCCCACCACCCCGAATCTACCTTCGGGATGAACACTTGATCTACTTGCATGTGCTACCCGCAGAGCTAAGGGAATTCCTCAGGAGAGAAACGCGCTCTGCAAAATTTTGAGAAAAGACACCGTAAAAATCGGTCGGAATTCTCACCTTCGGGGATGGTTTTGAATCCAAACTGGGTCGTCTGATCGTCGTTGCTCATGCGCCGGACAATAGCGTTTTACGCAGAAAGGGAAACGGCAGAGTTCTGCGGCATAGGAGCAACGCTCAATTGCCCTTTCGCCCACGGTATGAGACATTATCAACAGAGTTTGGATAGGAAAGGTGTGCCGAGATGGAATTCACCGTGACTGCCGAAGACCTCTTCCTCCTGAATACGATCGCGATCTGGATTGGCGTCGCGGTGGGATGGGCCGCTATGATTTGGCCTTGGGACCGCAAGCTGCCGAGTTGGAATGGCACGAGGGCGGTTGCGCGGCTGACGCCTTTACGGTCCATCTTGGGCTCTCTAGTGATCCTGCCGATCTACCTCTCGCTGATCCTGCATTACCTGCAAAGCCCGTATTACCCCGATCTTTGGGCCTATCTCGGGGCCGTGAGCTATATGATCGTTGCGATGATTGCTGTCTTTGGCATCGTCATAATCGGCCTCGCCACATTCGGCCTGGTCAATAGGCAAACGCGAACACGCTATCCAAACGAGATTGTCTGGGACGCCGAGGGGCTCTCCTGGACGGCACCACGCAAGGCGACAGGAGCGCTCCCTTGGAGCGCAGTGCGTGAGATCGACCGGACCCGCTCGATCAACATCGTGGGCAAAATCACCTTCAAAGATGGCTGCGTCATCTCACTCTCCCGAGGCCTCGTCGGCGCCCAACAACTCCTCGACAGGGCAGAGGCCGCCACCGGAATCGGCAATGGCCAGAGTGGTCAGGAGGAGCAGGGCACGTCCGCCCTCAGTCCGGCCTAGGCTTAGAGATCCGGACCAGATTTCCCGATTGCTCTGGCACCGTGGATTGATCGGGGTCTCTCGCCAAACTACGGTGTAGCATCGCATTCGACCTTTAGGCGCCATTTAATGATCGATCAGCTTTCAGATGACTTTCTCAGAGATGCTCGGTGGATATTGTTTTGGCTCAAACTTGGGGCGTTGAACGTCCTCCTGATTTCATTTGTTTTGCCCTGGTACGCTTATCGATTGCCCGAGAGAGCGGGACGCCAGCGTGCCAGCAGCAATCGCTATTTCGCTACTACCATCGTCCTGTTTCTTCTGTGGCAAGCCCTGGAAGGATTAAGGAACTGGATTGGCTTTATTCGCGACGACAGACGATATGGCGGGGAACTCGATCTTGAGCGGGGTGTAATCTGGGTTTTTATTGTTGTCGCAGTCATGTTGACTGTCTTCGTAGCTTCAAGGCTATTCGCCAAACCAAATGAGTTCACTGTTCGAGAGGTCGAACTGGATGACAGAACGCTGTCCTGGCGAGGTTGGTTTGGCACGAAAGGAACAAGACCGATTAGCGATATAAAAGATACTGAAGTCAATTGGTCGTATTGGACCAACGGTCAGTCCAAGATCTGGTTTCATGACGGCACCACCCTCAAGTTCCCGCGCTACACGCTCGGTGGTGCCTCATTTATGGAGGTCGTTGGCAACCGTGTGGATAGAACCCGCCCCATGACTGACGGGACGGGTTCTAACTAACGCAGCTCAGGCATAGAGGCTCCGCTCGCGCCATTG
>JBCDAQ010000184.1:0-7389 GCA_039185285.1 Pseudomonadota bacterium | reverse complement strand
CTCTATGAGGAGGCCGGCGAGATTACCAAGGTCGATTGCATAGTCCGGATGCCCCTCCCCAATCGTTGCCTTGTCAATCTCGAGCGCTTTGGCGTAGAGCCGCTCCGCCTCCTCAAACCGGCCGAGGGCGCGGTAGCTTGCGGCCAGGTTGTTCAGCGCGGTGGCCGTTTCTGGCGCGGCCTCCCCCGCCTCGCGCTCTTGGATCGCGAGGAGGTCTTCCTCGTATCGCACCGCCTCACCGCTGCGCCCCGCGCGCCAGAGGAACTCGCCCGCCTTCGCCAGCCGGTCAGGGTTAGGCGCCAGGTCGGCAGCGCGTTTGTAGTGATCTGCGGCGTCGAGCCAGCGGATTTGCTCCTCGGCAATCTTTCCGCGTTGGAAGTAGGCGCTGGCGGTTTTGGCGACTTCCATCTCGCCATGGTCGGTAATGCGGAGGAAGAGCTTTTCGGCTTCGTCAAAATCGCCGCTGGCGAGCACCCGTTCCGCCTGCTCGCGCAGTTCCGGGTCGAGTTCGTTGCCGAGTCGTTGGATCTCATCCTTCAAACCTTGGATCGTCTGCTCGGCCTCAGCAAACGAAGTTTCGAGATTGGCAAGTTTGCCTTCGACAACAGCTTTCTCACGGAGGAGCAGTTCACGTTTCTCTCCCTCGGCCTCCTCAATCTCCGCCGTTAGCTGGTCCTTGAGTTCCTGCTGACGGCGCTCATAAGCCTCAATCGTGAAGGTAACGGTCCCGTCGCTGCCTGGCGCCAATGGCGCAGTTGCCACAACATTCACATGTAGGGGTTCCTGATCCGGCGGTTGCTTCTTGGTGAACAGCGAAGACAAAGCGCCGGTGAATTTCTCAAGTACAGTGATGGCAATGGTTACGACTGCAGCGACCGCAGATGCGGGGCCTGGGTTGGTCGTGATCCAAGTCCAAATCTGATCGGCAATTGAAAGAAGATAATCCAATATTGTTCCTCCCGCCCCAGCAGCTTAGCACCGGGGCGGGAGAGGGGCGATTATTTTGTCATGCGGCGCAGGAGGCTGGAGGTGTCCCAGCGGCCGCCGCCCATTTGTTGGACTTCGCCGTAGAACTGGTCGACCAGGGCCGTGACTGGCAGGCGGGCGCCGTTTTTCTTGGCCTCGTCGAGGCACATGCCGAGGTCTTTGCGCATCCAGTCGACCGCGAAGCCGAAGTCGAACTCATCGGCCAGCATGGTCTTGTGGCGGTTGTCCATCTGCCAGGAGCCTGCCGCGCCCTTGCCGATGACGTCGAAGACCGCCTCACCGTCCAGACCCGCCTTCTGGGCGAACATCACCCCTTCAGCGAGGCCTTGGACAAGGCTCGCGATGCAGATCTGGTTGACCATCTTGGTCAGCTGCCCGGCGCCGGGACCGCCCATCAGGCGGCACGCACGGGCATAGGACATGATGATCGGCTCAGCGCTGGCATAGGGCGCCGCGTCGCCGCCGCACATGACGGTGAGGACGCCGTTCTCGGCCCCCGCCTGCCCGCCCGAGACGGGGGCGTCGATGAAACCGATGCCCTTATCGCTGGCTTTGGCGTGAAGCTCATGGGCGACGGTTGCCGAGGCCGTGGTGTGATCGACCATGACGGCTCCCGAGGTCATGCCACCAAAGGCACCGACCTCACCCGCGACCACCTCGCGCAGGTCATCGTCATTGCCGACGCAGACCATCACAAACTCGGACCCCTGGGCAGCCTCTGCCGGGGTGTGCGCCATCTTGCCGCCGTGTTCAGCGGCCCATTTTTCTGCCTTTGCGGCTGTCCTGTTATAGACGGTCACCTCGTGACCTTTGGCGGCCAAGTGGCCCGCCATCGGATAGCCCATAACGCCCAGCCCCAGGAAGGAAACCTTGGCCATTTTGTCCTCCATCTTTCTCGGATTAGCCCTGTCTTGGTGCCGCGAGGTTGAACCAAGCGGCGTCATCTGTTTGAAACAGGGCGCGTTGGATGGACGCCAACCTGCGTCAAGGCTTGGACGAGGTCAAGCGCGGCGGCTGAGGGTCTTGTTTAAGTGACGATTGTACTGAAATATCTCCTGCGCCTGTTGCTCCTGGTGATCGCGGTCATGGCGATTGGTGGAGGTGTCGCATGGTATTTGGTTTCGGGCTCTCTGCCTGACTACGACCGGTCTTGGCAGGTCAGCGGTCTGGACGCGGATGTCACGATCATTCGTGACGCCAACGCCATCCCGCATATTCGGGCGGAGAGCACGGCCGATGCCTGGTTTGCGCTGGGTGTTGTTCACGCCCAAGACCGGCTTTGGCAGATGGAGCTGGCGAGAAGGGCGGCGCAAGGTCGCTTGAGCGCCTATTTCGGGGCGCAGACCGTGCCGCTGGACCGGCTGGCAAAGACTTTGGATATCTATGGTAGGGCCAGTGCCTCGCTCAGCCATCAAACGCCTGAGACCCGCGCGGCGCTTGATGCCTATGCCGAGGGTGTGAACGCCTGGATCCGCACCATTAATGGTCAGGCGCTGGGCCGAGGGGCGCCGGAGTTCTTCTTGTTCACCGATGGGATAACACCCTGGGTGCCGCAGGACAGTCTGGCGATTTTGAAGATGCTGGCGCTCAACCTGACGGCGGCGGCGCGCCACGAGATCCGGCGCGGCCAGTTTCAGCTGTCGCTGCCTCCCGATCGTGTGCGCGATGTCCTGCCTGATTACCCGGCTGGGGCGTCGACCACGGCACCTCGGTTCTCGGATCTTTTCCCTGGTGCTCGGTTCGCAGCTCTTCCCGAGCCCGAAGTGGCGGCAGACATCCCGTGGATGCCCGTATCCCGACCTGAATTCGCCGGAGCATCGAATGCTTGGGCTGTGAATGGATCCCGCACATCAAGCGGCAAACCGTTATTAGCATCGGATCCGCATTTGTGGTTGCAAGCGCCCTCTTTGTGGCATCTGGCCGATCTCAGCGGTGGCGAGATCAAGGCGATTGGCGGGGCTATCCCGGGAATTCCCGCCATTCTGATCGGCCATAATGGCGAGGTCGGATGGGGCCTGACGACCACTGGCGTGGATGATCAGGACATCTACATCGAGCGCCTGAACCCGGACAATCAAGCAGAGTATCAGACGCCAGATGGTTGGGCTTCCTTCAAAACGAGGGCCATACGTATCGATGTCGCTGATGCACCAAAGATCAGCGAGGAAGTACGGGAGACCAGACATGGTCCAGTCCTGGAGGGGATGCAGCTCGGTGTTCACAGGATCACACCAGAAGGCCATGTGGCCGCGATTGCCTGGACCGGGTTGTCGCGTGAAGACACGACGATCTCAGGGCTGATCCGGCTGATGGGCGCCAAGACGCTGGAGGATGTGGTCGATGCCTCAAGCCTCGCGATCGCGCCCGCCCAGAATGTAACCGTCGCCGATGCGACCGGTGTTGGCATGGTCGTCTCGGGCGCTGTGCCAAAGCGTCAGGCGCGGAGCAGAAGCGAGGGGCGGATCCCCTCCCCTGGCTGGCTGGCGGAAAACGATTGGCAAGGGTTCCGCCCCCCTGGGCAGAACCCGCTGATCCTGCGCCCGATTGAGGGGGCGGTCGCGAACGCAAACAACCGTGTCACCGAAGCGTCTTTCCCCGAGCACCTGTCGTTTGATTGGGGTTATCCCTATCGCATTCAACGGCTGACGAAAGAGCTCTCCAGCCGGGCCTTCCACTCCCGCGACAGTTTCGTGGCTTTGCAGAACGACACGGTGAGTGAGATGGCCCGCTCCGTCCTGCCGCTTGTCGCCCAAGAAATGTGGTGGGGCGACCGGGCTGGACGGTCCGAGCAGAAGGACCAGGCACTGGAGGCGTTGCGTAACTGGACGGGTGAGATGAACCAACATGGGCCGGAGCCCTTGATCTTCTCAGAGTGGATGCGTCAGCTGACCCGGCGGCTGGCCTTGGATGAGTTGGGCCCGCTGTTCAAAGAAATCGAGGGGCCGCGTCCGCTGTTCGTCGAACGCGCGTTTCGCGACGTCGATGGCGCTGGTGTCTGGTGCGATATCGACAAAACGCCGGAAGAGGAGACTTGCGCCGAGATCGCAGAGTTGGCCTTTGACGATGCGCTCGCGCAATTGACGGCAGAGTTCGGCAGCCAGATCGAAGCCTGGCGTTGGGGGCGAGAGCATCGAGCGGTGCATCGCCATCAACCTTTGGGTCTGATCGAACCCCTGGGTATCCTATTCAACATCGAGCATGAAACCTCAGGCGGGAACTTCACGTTGAGGCGCGGGCTGTCGGCCGGGCGCGGGGCGACGCCGTTTGAGAACATCCACGCGTCGGGCCTGCGTGTCGTTTACGATTTCGCCGATCTCGATCGATCTGTTTGGATGATTTCGACCGGGCAATCTGGTCATCCGTTCAGCCGCTGGTACGACCATTTGGCCGATCTTTGGGCGCGAGGAGACATGATCCCGATGTCCATGTCAGATCAAGAAGCGCGCGCTGGTGCGGTCGGGATCACGACACTGCGACCACGTTGAGGCAATCACTTCTTTCGACGGCAGCAAGAATTGGTTACGTTGTCCTTGGGTAATGTGGGTCCGAAATCGGAGGAACGGGTGATGAGCATTAGTCGACTTGCAGTGACTGCCTTGGCCACATTGGCCGCAGGCGGCGTCTCGGCGCAAACGCTGGGTACTTACTTCAACAATGGGTTCGGCAACCAATCGACAGCTGAGGAAGAAACCGAGGCGAAGAAGCCAGAGAGTGAGTCCGAAGCCAAAGAAGAAAGCACCACGGATGAAAATCAGGGTGGTTTCTGGAACGAGAATCTCTACGCCAAAACCGAAGCGGAGGCGGCGGCCGCAGCCGAGGCCGAGGCTGAGGCCAAAGCCGCGAAGGCCAAGGCTGAGGATGAGGCCGCAAAAGTTGCGGCGGAGTTGAGCGAAAACGAGGATCAATCCTGGTATGTCGAAGAGCCGGGAACCCAGGACGAGTTCAACGATCAGAACAAGCTCATCAACAACTGAGCGGGGTTTTAGCTCAAGCTAAACCTTGGCCCAGAACTGAAAAGAGCGCCGGGTAACCGGCGCTCTTTCTTGTTTCTGCCTCAAGCTTGGGCGCGCCGGGTCAGAGCCCGGTCGCAACGATGTTCGCCGTGCTAAGCAGTAAGTTCGGGATCAGCTGGCTAATGACCCGGTTCCAAGACGTGATCGGTTGTTCCGCGATGAACACGATGTCGTTGTGGCGCATCTCGAACTGACCGGCCAGTGCCAGGTTCACAGCATTCGACGCGTCCAAGTTGTAAGCAACGATACCGCCAGCCTCAGATGGGTTCTGGTTGACGCGGATCACATAGATCTCTTCATAATCCGCTGTCTGGATCGAGATCAGGGTCGCGTCGAACAGGATGTCGGCCAGGGTCGCGGTCCGCTCAAATGGCAGCTCAAACTTACGCGAGACCCGAATTTCACCCGTCATATAGGCATAGTGACGCTCGACAGCGCCAAGTTCCAGGCGGTCCTTGAAGACATCCCGTTCTGTCTGTTGATCGCGCGTGTCGAGGCCAACGAAAACGCTATCGCCGTCTTGTAGCACGATCCGTTTCGCCGCTGGGTCGGTGTTAAACCGCTCCATCGGGATCGAGTAAGTCTGCCCCAGGCGGGTAAGCTGAACGCGCGCGACCATAGGATCGAGCACACGCGCGCCACCGGCGAGCTGTACGGCCTCATGCAAGAAGAGCGGCTTAAGCGTGATCGGAACCAGCGAAGGATTACCGACCTCACCACCGACGGCGACACGCTGCGAGTTAAACTCAGCAATCTCCATAGTAAATTGCGGGTCGATCCCAGCGGCAAGCATGGCTTGGAAGACCTCAGCCTCGGCATCCGCGAGGGTCAGATCCGCGACCCGCACCCGGCCCACATCGGGCACAGCGATCGCGCCGTCATCTTGAACAATGAACCCCTGACGCTTTGACTGAGCCGTGATCAGGTCGGGCAGGTTCTCAAGCGTTGCCCCCGCATTAACCGCAAGCAGGACAACATCACCAACCCCAAGCAGATAGGGCCGGGGCTGATTGAGCGGTGGGAAACGGCCAGATGATGTCGAGCCACTGGGCGCCGTCTTTGCCACCGAATCCGCCGAGGCAGGCTGGAAGGCCGCTGGCAGGCGGGCTGGAATGTATTCTTCTAGATTGGCGGCGATCGTCGTTTCGGGCGTCATTCTTACGATCTTGACGTCAAACCCTGTATCCTGATCCCCGAAAACCGAGCCATCGCTGACGCTGGGCACAGTGTAGACCACGCCGCAACCCGATAGCATCGCGCAAGCCGTCAAAATCGCTAAAAACCGCATGATCTATCCCCTGCTTCCCCTCAAAACGGCTTGATTTGCCGTCATCTTTCCAATTCCTATCACTCTGAGGAGACGACGTTAAGCAATTTCCTGCAGTGATTTAGCTGTATTTCGGCTGAGTAAGGAGCCCGATAATGCGCTTTTGGCGCCCGCATTTGGATCACCCCTCGCCCAATTATGGCGACCGGCGTGGGGTGGATCTGCCCGATATGATCGTTCTGCACTACACAGCGATGGAGAGCGCGGAGGCCGCGTTGGGCAGACTTTCAGACCCGGCAGCGGAGGTGAGTTGCCACTACCTGATCGATCTGGACGGCACGCGATCCAAGCTGGTTCGCCCGCGCCATCGGGCGTGGCATGCGGGCGTGAGCTCTTGGGGTGGCGTGCAGGACGTCAACTCCCACTCCATCGGGATTGAGCTGGTAAACCCCGGTGATGGGCTCGACTACTGCCCCTTTCCCGAGCCGCAAATGGCGCAGCTAGAGGCGCTGCTGATCTACCTCCTCAAGCGCTTCTCGATCCCGCCGGAACGGGTGGTTGGCCACGCCTGCGTGGCACCGGGGCGTAAAATCGACCCCGGACCGAAATTCGATTGGCGCCGGTTGGCCGAGCAAGACCTCTCGGTATGGTTGGATCCGGACGAGGCAATCCCTCGCGACGGCCCGGCACCCGATGCCACCCGGTTTCAGGAGGCGGCGCGGCAGTTTGGCTATTTCGTGCCGGATGATGGCCTTTGGGGGGCTGAGACGATGGCGGTGTGGGATGCGTTCACCAGGCGGTTTTTGCCTCAGAACCACGGGACGCACCTATCACTAGCCGCGATCCGGCATTTGGAGCGTTTGGCGGCACGCTGGCCCAATCAGCTCTGAGCGCAGCCGTCAGGCAGGATTGACCTCGGACGGCGCGCTCCCTAAGAGAGCTCCGCGGATGGCCGGATGGCTGCTTCCGGTCTCGGCCGGGAGAGGAAAGTCCGGGCACCATGCGGAAAGGGTGCCGGGTAACGCCCGGCGGGGGTAACCCCAGGGAAAGCGCCACAGAGACCAGACCGCCGGGGAGACCCTCCGGCAAGGGTGAAAAGGTGGGGTAAGAGCCCACCGCGGG
>JBCDAQ010000183.1:0-7397 GCA_039185285.1 Pseudomonadota bacterium | reverse complement strand
CCTGAACGCTTCCCCGGAAGCTGCAGTTGGCAGTGGTCTTGCGCTGCTTCAAACCGGCGACCAGGTCCGGCTCGATATCCCGAACCGCCGTCTCGATATGGTGATCGATGATGCTGAGCTGGCTCGCCGCCGCGCGGCGCACAAGCCCATCGAACTCACCCACAATACCCCTTGGGAGGAGCTTTACCGCGCCCATGTCGGCCAACTCGGCGAAGGTGGCTGCCTCGAGTTCGCAACCCATTACCGACAGACAAGCGAAACCTTACCAAGGGACAACCATTAAAACGCCAAAGGCCACCACCCGCGTTCCTCCCCCGGACACGGGGGAGGTTAGGTGGGGGCCGATGCAAAGGTGCATGCGGGTGCCAACCCGCATTCCGGTAAGCTAGAAAGGACAGATAATGCGCATTCTCATCATCGGCGGCGCCGGCTTCTTGGGGCAGAAAACCGCCCGCGCCCTCGCACACGCCGGTGTGCTCCGGGGCCAGGAGATCCAGCACATCACGCTCGCGGATCTCGTTCAACCCGCTACCGTCGACGCTGCGTTCACAGTTTCCGCCACAACCGTCGACATTACCGAGGCGAAACAGGCCAACACCGTCATCTCCCAAGGCTTCGACGTGATTTTCCACCTCGCCGCCGTCCTATCAGGCCAATCGGAAGCGGAGTTCGACACAGCAATGGACGTCAACCTTCGGGGCACCCAAAACGTGTTCGCCGCCGCCCGAGCGTTGGGCACTTGCCCTATTGTCGTCTTCTCCTCGACCTTGGCGGTCTATGGCGGCGACATGCCAAGCCCGATCGAGGATTGGTTCATGACCAACCCGCAAAACACCTATGGCGCCACAAAAGCCATGGGCGAACTCTTGCTCACCGATATGTCGCGCAAAGGGTTCATCGACGGGCGCGGTCCGCGCTTGCCCACAATCTCGATCCGGCCAGGCAAGCCGAATGCGGCGGCCTCGAGCTTCATGTCCTCGATCTTCCGCGAACCGCTCCAGGGCCAAGCAGCTCGCTGCCCTGTCAGCCCCGATTACATGCACTATTACCTCTCGCCCAAACGGTGCGTCGAAAACCTGATCCATGCGGCCGATATCGACGGCGCTGCTCTCGGCATGAACCGCTGTTTCGTCCTGCCCGGCCAAACCCATCGCCTCGGCGATATGGTCGAGACGATGCGGGGAATGGTTGGCGACGCTCCCTGTGATCTGATCAACTGGGAGCCGGATCCGGCGATCGAGGCCATCGTTCTCAACTGGGTGAGCCATCTAAACCCCGCAAAAGCCCTTTCCCTCGGCTTTAAGAACGACGAGGGTTTCGAAGACAATCTCCGCTTCTTCCTCGAGGAGGATATCGCCAAATGAGCCAAGTCATCCTGATCACCGGCGCCAGCCAAGGCATCGGTCTCGCCGTCTCGGAAGCCTTCGCCGAAGCAGGCTGGCAAGTCGTCATGGCCGCCCGCAATGCTGAGAACATTGCGGCTCATAGCACTCGTCTTGGGGCTTTAGGTGTCCCCACAGACGTTGCCGATCCCACCTCAGTCGACGGGCTCTACGCCCAAATCGCAAAGGAGCACGGCAGGCTCGATGCCGTCTTCAACAACGCTGGTATGGGTACACCACCGATGGATCCGGGCGAGCTAACCTTCGAGGAATGGCGCCAAGTCTGTTCGGTCAATCTCGACGGCGCATTCAACATCGCCTCCCACGCATTCCGAATGATGAAAGAGCAGACCCCGCAAGGCGGGCGGATCATCAATAACGGCTCGATCTCCGCGCACACGCCCCGACCGGGATCGGTGGCGTACACAACCACGAAGCACGCCATCACTGGACTGACAAAATCCATCGCGCTCGATGGTCGGCTCTACAACATCCGCGCGAGCCAGATCGATATTGGCAATGCGGAAAGCCCGATGACCGCACGGATGAAAGAAGGTGTGCCACAAGCCAACGGTACCCTGGCCATTGAACCTGTCATGGATGTCCGCCTGGTCGCACAAGCGGTGCTCAACATGGCCTCCCAACCGCTCGAGGCGACAACGCTCTTTCAGACCATCATGGCGGCAGACATGCCCTTTGTCGGGAGGGGATGATGAAACTCGACCATGTCAACATCCGCACCCACCAACT
Source organism: Pseudomonadota bacterium (assembly GCA_039185285.1). Classification (GTDB taxonomy): domain Bacteria; phylum Pseudomonadota; class Alphaproteobacteria; order Rhodobacterales; family Rhodobacteraceae; genus Thermohalobaculum. The sequence goes on along the minus strand of JBCDAQ010000183.1, from coordinate 5,265 downwards.
CGACGCCATGGTCAAATGGTATGTCGAGGTGATGGGTCTGACCGACGGATGGCGACCGCCCTTCCAGTTCCCCGGCGCCTGGCTCTATGCCGGCGACGACCCAATCGTGCATCTGGTCGGTGTCGGTGAAGAACCGAAATCCGACCCTTCAGATCTGAAGTTGGAGCATTTCGCCGTCCAAGGTGATGACCTCGCCGCGACCCGCGCTCGCTACGCTGCTGCGGGTATAGAGGTGGATGAGCGCGCGGTTCCGGGAACCACGCTCCTCCAGCTCAACATCTGGGATCCGGATGGCAACCACATCCATGTCGATTTCGACACCGCGAAGGAAAGCGGGCAGTGACCCTAACCGCCGATCACCGCCTGGTCGTTTACGGCACCCTCGCGCCGGGTCAGGTGAATGAGGGCCAACTCACAGATCTAACCGGGACCTGGGGACGCGGCACGGTCAAAGGTACCTTGATCCAATCCGGCTGGGGTGCCGCACATAACTGCCCAGGCATGACGCTAAATGCCGATGGCGAGCCCGTGGAGGTGCAGCTTTTCACGTCATCAGATCTGCCAGATCACTGGGCGCGGCTCGATGCGTTTGAAGGCGCCGATTACCAGCGTTCACTGACAAAGGTAGAGACCCCGCATGGCGAGGTTGAAGCCTGGATCTATCAGGTTTCCGTCTAGGTCGGTACGGGCGTGCCCCCACCCAGAACCTCGATCATCCAAGCGGTATCGATGTTACCCCCGCAAAGGATCACACCAACTTTCTGGCCCTTGAGGCTCTCGCGTTCCTGAAGAGCAGCCGCCAGCGGCGCAGCACCGGCACCCTCAGCGACACTATGGGTGTCGGTGTAATAGGCCCTGATCGCGTCGGCCACTTCATCGTCTGAGACCCGAACGACGCGTTCGGCACCCTTCATGATGATCTCCAGCGGTTCTGCCCATGGCGCGCGACACGCCATGCCGTCCGCAAATGTCACCGCCCGGTTCGTCTCAACGACCTTCCCAGCCTCGTATGACAGCGCATAGGCGTCAGCGCCGTCGCTCACAACACCAACAATATCGGTCTTGAGACCCAGAAGATCCCGCGCTGTGATCAGACCACAGATGCCCGAGCCCATGCCGATCGGGACATAGACGACATCAGGCTCAACCCGGCTCAGAAACTCCAGAGCATAGGTCGCCACTCCCCGCACCAGAAGCGGGTGGAAGGGCGGGATGATATGCGCGCCCTCCGCTTCGGCCACGCGCACGCATTCCAGCCGGCTCTCCTCGAAATCATGACCAAAGGTGACCAGCTCAGCACCCCAGGCCTGCATCGCGGCGTTCTTCTCAACCGAATTGCCTTCCGGGACATAGACGGTGACCGGAATGTCATAGGCTGATGCTGCGTAAGGAATGGACTGCCCATGATTGCCGCGGGTTGCGGTCATAATCCTGGCGCAGCCCTGCTTTGCCAGATCCTCCAGATAGACCATCCCACCGCGCACCTTGAATGCCCCGGTCGGGGTATGGTTCTCGTGCTTCACCCACAGCTCAGTCCCCAGCCGCTCGGACAAGAGCGGCCAGTTGTACTGAGGCGTGGGCGCCATGCGGGTCTGCACCAACGCATGGGCCGCGTCGAGCTGGTCCCTGGAGAACAGCGTCATGAAAGGAGCCAACCTCCATCGACGTCAATCGTGGTTCCGGTAATGAAATCGTTCTTCACGGCAAACATAATGCCCTGGGCGATCTCGTCAGGATGACCGGCCCGTGGGATCAGGTTGCTCGCCGTGGACTTCTCGTAGAACTCCGTGCGAGCATCACCCTCAAGCGCCACCATCGGGGTATCGATCTGCCCCGGAGCCACCGTGTTGATCCGTACTGGGACCAGTTCCGGCGCAACTCCCCGGACAAAGGCCTCGACCGCGCCGCCGACCGAGCCGATTGCGATCTGGCCTGGGCGCATCTTGCGGGCAGGGGAGCCAGAGACAAGAACAATGCAGCCATCTTCGGGCAAGTGACCCGCCCCATAGCGCACGACATTGGTATAGCCCCAGAGCTTGTCGAACGAGCCTTTATAGCCTGCCATATCCATCTTCATGAACGGGCCAACCGCCCGATCACCCCCCGTCGCGGCCGAGATCAGAATATCGTAAGGCGCAAGCTCTGCCAGCAGAGCTTCCACGGCGGCGCCATCTCGCGCATCACATTGTGCAAGCTCGATCCCCGCACCTGGATCTCCAGCCCGCGAAGGATCCCGACTGATCGCCACTACCTGAGCGCCTTCGGCAGCGAGTTGCTTTGACGCCGCAAGCCCAATGCCCGATGTCCCGCCAAACACGATCGCCTTTTTGCCTGAGATCTCCATGATGCCCTCCCTTGGCCTTCTGACTGGATGGATTGGGCCGGAAAAGCCCTGCCCCGGTGTTCCATCCGGGACAGGGCCTCGTCAACCAAAAGGCTGCCTTAGCGCCAGAATGGTTTCCCCGACTCACGATGAGCCTCGTCTTGCGTCACTCCGATATCACGAAGCAAATGGGGTGGCAGATCCGATAGATGCTGGCGCGAGCGGCTGCGGTGGCGCCAGATCCGGATCAGCTCGACCAACTCTGTCAAAGCCTGCCGAAGTCCGGCCGACCGTCCTAAGGGCCGAGGCGCCATCGAGGCGCGGCGGGTATATTGTGTCATCTTTGCCTCCGCTAAATGGATACAATTGAGCCGGCTGGCTCTTCGTATCGATTTAAATAGACACAATCAGATTGTATGGGTACAAATACATTGTAATGAGTACAAAAATCCAAATGCCCGAGAATAATGTATCTGGCCCTCGCTATCGCGTCCTGGCCGATACCATCTGTGATGCCGTCGCTCGGGGTGATATTCAGCCGGGTGAAAAGCTGCCACCCGTGCGCGACCTCGCCTGGACGCTAAAAATCAGCCCTGGCGCAGTTGCTCGCGCCTACAAGCTTGGGGTTGAGCGCGGCACGCTTGAGGCCGTGGTTGGCCGGGGGACCTTTGCGCGCTCCTCAGGCAGCACTCCGATCTATGCACTGGACGCCCTGATTGCAGAGGCGCCGGTCGGCAATATCGATCTGCGAGGCAACCAAGCAGTCGATGTCGGCCAGGATGTCGAGATCGGAGCCGCCCTATCACGATTGATTGCACGCTATGATGGCGCACCACCCTTGACCGGATATCGCCAGCGCGAAGATGATCCCGATGCGACCGAGGCCCTCGCTGGCTGGCTCCGCAGCAAAGGCATCCCGGCCGAGGCGGACCGCCTCTTGGTAACATCCGGCGCCCAATCCGGTGTGGTTGCCATTCTATCTCTGCTGGCGCGAGGGGGCGGTGTCGTTCTCACAACACCGACCGCCCATCCCGGCTTGCGCGATGGCGCCGCTGCTATCGGAGTTCGCTTTGAGGCTGTCGCCTCAGACGAAGAGGGTATTCTCCCTGATGCGCTGGACCGAGCCTGTGCAAAAAGTCGACCAGACGCGATTGAGGTGACCGCGACACTGCACAATCCGACCTTGTCGATCATGAGTGAGAACCGCCGCCGAGCCATCGTGAGTATCGCGCGCCGCCACGGTGTTCCTATCGTCGAGGACGACGTTTATGGTCAGCTGATTGACAACCCGCCGACCACATTCGCACAGTTGGCGCCAGATATCTGTTGGTATGTCTCCAGCCTCTCGAAATGTGTCGCCGCAGGTGTTCGGGCAGGCTTGGTACTTACGCCGGCGGGTAAAACGGTTCCGACCTTTCGCGCCTATCAAGCGTTGGCACATCAAACTCCGTGGCTCGTGAAGTCCTTGGCTGCAGAGCTGGTTGCGAGCGGCGATGCTGATCAGATCCGAAAACGGGTCTCCTCGGAGACACATCGCAGGGCGTCACTGTGCCGAGAGATCTTAGGACCCTTTGGAGCAAAGACCCATCCAGCGGCAAGCTTTGCTTACCTGCCACTGCCCGAGCCTTGGATCTCGGCCGAATTTGTCGCGGCAGCCGCTGGCGTCGGCGTTCTCGTTCCGCCTGCCAGTATCTACAAGACAGTCCGAGGCGGGCCCGAGTTCACCCGCGTTGCTCTGGGCGCGCGTGTCCCTCGCGACCGTCTGCGCGAAGGTATGATCCGCCTTGCTATGCTTCTCAGAGACGGGCCAAACGCAGCGGCTCCGGTCACATAGCAGAAATTCAGCTTAGGCGGCCCAAGCCGCTAAAGCGGCAACTCAGGCAAAAGCCTGCCAAATGCGGGCCTAGGGCCGCCCAGCGCACAGCTCAAAGTCCAGCGCTTGTCGCGCGCCAAAGGCGTGCGTCAGGGGCCGTTGGTGATCCGGCTTGCCCGGATCGCCAACGGTCGCATCTAATGACACGAAAACTGGCGCTAGGTGAGAACCCGACCAGCAACCGCATCTAGTTTCGCCAAGACCAAAGGATCCCGCGCCTCCGGCGCAGTGATCAACGCGTAGTCGAGTGCTCGATCGCAGCCGTAAGGGCACGGCTCACGGGCAGCGCCAAGATCCGGAACGATCGTCGAAATCAACGTTTTCGCCTTCTCGACATTTTCATGCATGACTTTGAGGATTGATGGCACATCCACCTCACCATGGTCAGGATGCCAACTGTCATAGTCGGTCACCATCGCAACGGTCGCGTAGCAAATCTCTGCCTCCCGCGCCAGCTTCGCTTCGGGCATGTTGGTCATGCCGATCACATCACAGCCCCAAAGCTCGCGGTACATATGGCTCTCCGCCAACGAGGAAAATTGCGGCCCTTCCATCGCCAGATAGGTTCCGCCCGCGTGGTGTTTGATCCCCTCGCGTGTCGCCGCACGCGTAAGTGCTGCATGCAAACGGCCACAGACCGGGTGGGCCATCGAGACATGAGCGACACATCCATCGCCGAAGAATGTCTTCTCACGATTGACGGTCCTGTCGATAAACTGATCGACCATCACAAAGTCACCAGGAGCCATTTCCTCGCGAAACGAACCAACGGCAGAGATCGAGATAATATCGGTTACACCAACCCGCTTGAGCGCATCAATATTGGCGCGGTAGTTGATCTCCGTCGGAGGAACACGATGGCCACGCCCATGGCGGGGCAGAAACGCCATCGAAATCCCTGCCAACCGGCCCGTCAGGATCTGGTCAGATGGCGTGCCCCAGGGGCCTTGAACACTCCGCCATTCCGCGTCCTCTAGGCCCTCGATCTGATAAAGACCGCTGCCGCCAATCACACCGACTACTGTTTCGGTCATCAAGTTTCCTCAACCGGATTATGGGGCCGCCGGCT
>JBCDAQ010000182.1:0-7400 GCA_039185285.1 Pseudomonadota bacterium | reverse complement strand
TGTTTGTCGCCGAGAACCAAATAGACGTCCCGCAGGAAGCCAGAGTTGATCGCAGCCTCTGTGGTGGGTTGTTGCTGAACCGGGTAGAACCGCTTCTCCGGGCACATATGCGCGACGGTTTCGCCGTTCTTTTCGAGCCTGAAACGACCAAACTCGGTCGAGAAGTTACGGTCATCACCGCCTTTGACCACGCTCTCGCCAGTTGTTCCACATGCGACGGCGTTGAACGGCGCGCCCAAGGGTAATTGCTCGACACTCTCGAAATGGACTTCGTAGGGACCAATCTCGATGACGTCGCCGGGTTCGGCAAGGCGGATGTCTTCTTCCTCCCACGCCGTGATCGCGGCAATGCCCATGACGGTTAAACCGAGCCCAGCATGGGCGATCATTTTGCCCCAATCAGCACGAGGTAGTCGGCTGAGGCGACGAAGCGCATTGCCGACAGACGCCCGTGGTAGCCCTGCCCGCTCACCCAACTCAACCAGCACGCCCAGCAACAACCACGCCGTCAAAGCCATTCCAATCGGCGCGACCAGGGATGTTCCTGTCTGAAGGCCAAACACAACACCGCCGACCGCAAGCGCCCCGGCAGCGGCCCACCAAAGTCTGCTCAAGACGCTACCCATGTCGCCGCGTTTCCACGGCATCAGAGCGCCAATCGGAAGACCGATGAAGAGCAGGATCATGAAGGGAGTAAAGGCCAGATCGAAGAATGGAGCCCCGACCGAGATCTTTGAGCCATCAACGAATTCACGAAACAGGGGCGCGAGCGTTCCTACAAATACCACCGCGCAGGCGACGCCAAGCATGAGGTTGTTGTAGATCAGCCCCCCTTCCCGGCTGATTGGTTGGAACACACCTTCTGAGCGGAGCATGGGCGCGCGCCACGCGAAAAGTGTCAATGACCCGACGATCGCAACGATTAAAATTGCCAGGATGAAAACCCCACGCTCTGGATCGTTGGCGAAGGCATGAACGGATGTCAGCACCCCAGAGCGAACGATGAAGGTTCCAATAAGCGAGAGGGAGAAAGCAAGGATCGCCAGAAGGATCGTCCAAACTTTCAAAGATGAGCGTTTCTCAACCACGATTGCAGAATGCAGCAAGGCAGCGGCGACCAGCCATGGCATGAAGGATGCGTTTTCGACCGGATCCCAGAACCACCAACCGCCCCACCCGAGCTCGTAATACGCCCAGTATGATCCGAGCGCGATACCGATGGTGAGGCAAATCCATGCAGCCAAGGTCCAAGGCCTTACCCAGCGCGCCCATGCAGCGTCCACACGTCCCTCGATCAATGCCGCAATGGCAAAAGAGAACGCCATCGAAAGGCCAACATACCCGATGTAGAGAAACGGAGGATGGATCGCGAGGCCAATGTCTTGAAGGAGAGGATTGAGGTCTCGGCCATCCGGAGGCGCTGGGATCAGCCGATCGAACGGGTTGGAGGTGAAGAGCATAAAAGCGAAAAACGCGACAGCCACCATCGCTTGGACAGCGAGTGCGCGGCTCTTCAGCCCAAGAGGCAAATCGCGCCCAAACGCCGCAACCAAAGCGCCAAAAAGGGTGAGGATCAGAACCCAGAGCAGCAATGACCCTTCGTGATTGCCCCAGGTGCCTGTGAACTTATAGAGGTCGGGCTTCAGTGAGTGCGAGTTCTCCGCCACAATCCGCACAGAGAAGTCCGATGTCACAAACGAGTGGGTCAGTGCCGCGAAGGCCAGTCCAACCAGAAGAAACTGCATGAGCGCCGCCGGAGAGGCGGCACGCATCCAATCTGACCAGCCCTTCGTCGCCCCAATCAGCGGGATCGTCATCTGGAAAATCGCCGTCGCGAAAGCCAGTGTGAGTGCAAAATGTCCTAGCTCGGCGATCATCCGATACCTCGCGAATTGGTTTCAATTTACAGTTTACTTCGCGGAACGGGCGCCGACAATCTTTGTCGCTGCGGCAAAGCTGACCGGCTGCTTCACGGAACCGTGTTCAGTCGAGGACGAGCTCACCCTGCATGAGCACGACACCGCTTCCACCAACCTCGACGCCGACAATCGCGTCGCGCGGCCCAAGCACATTGACACGGGCAGCACCCGGTCTGCCCATCCAATGACCCTGTTCCGCGACGAAACGAGGGTTTTCGATGTATCCGTGATGCCAAAGGTAAGCCGCCATACATCCCGTTGCGGAACCTGTAAAACTGTCTTCTGGAGGCATTGGCGGTACGAGCAGGAGACGTGAGAACGTGTCGCCAACCTCTTCTCCACCCAATGTCACGAGAAAAGGTTCAAGGATACTGGCGTTCTCGTGGTCGATGGTATTTCGAAAAGCACCCAGCTTCGCGGGATCGAGCTCCGCCCGGCGCAGAGCGTCTTTGTCGCGTAGGAGTGTGACGCAGAATGCTGTGCCAGTTGAGACGATCTGAGGGGTGCCGATGATGTCGGAGGCATTGAGCCCATACATGTCAGCGATGGCACGGGGCTCAACACTCTGGCCAAACTCAGGTGCTCGCTGGGTCATGGTGATCGTCAAGTCGTCAGAGACATGAATTGGTAGAACGCCAGCGCCGACTTCGAGTGTGAAGCTACCAGGACCTACCAAGCCACGGGAAATCAAAGACGCCACTGTCGCGATCGTCGGATGTCCGGCCAGAGGGATCTCTGCATGAGTGAGATAGTATCGCGCCCCAAAGTCGGCTTTCTCTGAGGGTACGATATAGGCACATTCACTTAGCCGGGTTTCTCGGACCAGACGCATCCGATCCTCGATAGAAATGCGATCGGCATCGTAGACAACAACGCAAGGGTTGCCTCCAAAAGCGATGCTGGTGAAAGCGTCCACCCAATCGAAGCTATAGCGGGTCATTCGTCGCCCTTGAAATGACCCTGCTCTTTCAACGCGTCAGCGACTTCTTTTGGCATGTAGTTCTCGTCATGTTTTGCAAGGACTTCTGACGCTTCGAAGCGCCCATCGCGGAGATACCCTTCGGCCACAATCCCCTGCCCTTCGCGAAAGAGATCCGGCAAGACCCCGGTGAAGGCAATCTCGACCGTCCCATTTCCGTCAGTGATCTCAAAGACATTCGTTTCGCTCTGCCCGCGCTGCCACGAGCCTTCAACGACCAATCCACCGACCCGAAGCAACTGGTCCGGTCGGGGTTCCTGGGCCATCAGTTCGGTAGGCGAGAAAAAGAAGACAATCGCATCTCGAAAGGCGACGGAGACCAGGGCTGCAGAACCCGCCAGCAAAACAGCGCCTAACAACAGCATTTGGATTCGTCGTTTTTTCTTCAGTCCGACCGCCATGGGTCCTCCTAGGTCGTCAGATTAAGCCGGGGCCTTTTTCGCCAAGCCTGGATGCTTTGAGAGTGGGGTCTTTCCAACTGTCGAGCTTCTTTTTGTTAAGCTCCGCATTCACTTCGCCGCCAAAGATAATCGATATCCCTGTCAGATAGAAGAAGAGGAGCGTCACGATGACGCCTGCAAGCGTGCCGTAGGTAATCTGATAGGAAGGCGCAAACTTCAGATAGATCGAGAGCGCGGTCGCAATGATCCCCCAGATAACCACCGAGGTCAGAATGCCGGGTAGCACCCGCAATCCGCTCATGTTCCGGGACGGCAGGATTTTGTGCATCAAGTAAAAGAAGATGATCAACACCGTACCCCCTACGATCCACCGAATTGGCCCGGCAGCTCTTGGGATCTGGATGTTTGTGTAGGTCTCCGCCAGGACGAAGATCAGTGGGGCAAAAATGATCAGAACGGCGAGGAGGGTAAAGGTGAAGAAGCCGACGATAACGAAACCAATCGCAATCAACCTTCGCAGGAACCAGTTCCTGGGTTGTCTGATGTCATAAGCGCGATCAAGGCCGACCCGGATGGACTCCACACCGTTGGACGCCGCCCAGATCGTGCCAAGCAATGATATCAGCGCGATATCCCCGCGACGTTGACCCATGACTTGCTCGAAAACCGGCTGGATAGTTTGTGCGACGTGCCCTGGAACAGCCTCGAACAGCGCCCGCGTCGCCTCGTCGCTATAGGTCGGACCTATCAAGATTCCCGTCATAGCTGTCGCAAAGATGAGGAACGGCATCCCGGCTAGCATCGCCGCATAGGCCATATATCCCGCAAGAACCGTGCCCTGGTCGGATGAAAACCGTTTGAAAACCGAGCGCAGGAACGGCCAGACCGTATGTCGCAGCACTGTCCATACCCGCGCCCGCATCAAGGAAAGATCGGTGCTGCCATGAGGCCGGCGCTTTCTTCAAGACCCAGCATTAGATTTGCGTTCTGGATCGCTTGGCCCGAGGCGCCTTTGACCAAATTGTCGAGTGCTGAGAACACCATGACCCGGCCCGGTTGGCGATCTGAGACAACGCCTATATCGCAGAAATTCGAACCACGGGTATGGCGGGTCTGGCTCGCTTGCCCCAGCTCAAGAACCCGGATGAAAGGTTCCGCCGCATACCGCCTTTGGAGCGTGGAGTGGATTTTCTCCGCATCGCCACGAAGATAGATCGTGGCCAAGATCCCTCGGTTCTGTGGCAAGAGGTGCGGCGTAAACGTGCACCGAATGTCGCGGCCCGCGAACTTGGACATTTCCTGATCAAACTCAGCTAGATGGCGATGTTTGGCTACGTTGTAGGCGTGAAAACCTTCCGAAACCTCGGCGTGAAGCATCCCTTCTTTAGCAGCCCGCCCCGCGCCTGAGACGCCGGTCGCTAGATCGATAATGATATCGTCGGGATCGATCAAATTGGCCTCGAGCAGCGGCAAAGTAGGCAGTAGCCCAGTGACCGCGTTGCATCCGGTCCCCGCGACAAGCCGAGCGGCTTTGATTTCTTCGCGATAGAACTCGGTCAGACCATAGACAGCTTCTTTTTGCAGGTGGAGCGCTTTGTGCTCGTGGCCGTACCAATGCGCATAGACCTCAGGATCACGAAGCCGGAAATCCGCCGATAGATCGACGACTTTCATCGTCTCCGGCAGTTTCACAATGACTTCTTGGGTTGTGGCATGCGGCAACGCACAGAAAACCAAGTCTATGCCATTCAGATTGAGATCGTCGATCTTGACCAAGTCGGGCAGGCTCAGATGCGACAGATGGGGAAAAACCTCGCCCATGCGCATCCCGGCTTTGCGATCAGCTGTCAGGCGGCTGACCCGCATCTTGGGATGGGTGGCAATCAAACGGACAAGTTCCGCGCCGGTATAGCCGCTGGCACCTAGGATCGCGATGGATTTCATGGGACACCTTTCGAGGGAGGGCCTTCCTCCCCGATATAGTTGTTCTTACGCTGTTTTTGGAGAGGACTTGGCCTCAGCCGAGATTAAGCCCGTAGGAGAAATCCTTCTCCTTTTGCGGGTTGAGCGCATAGGTCTCTCGTCGGAGGTAATCCATGAAGGCGCGAGGATCTGTGGCCCGGCTATCAATCTCCTCCCGCGGCAAGGGTTTGCCGATATAGACGTTCAGCGGGTCTTTGATTTTGTTGTCGAACTCATTAATCAGGAGTGCGACACGCAGGGTTTGGTTCAAATGGCTTGCCACCTGAAACAATCGGCTATTGGTCCCATCAAAGAAGACCGGCACCACGGTCGCCTGCGACCGCGCAATCATTCTTGCGGTAAAGGTCTTCCACTGTGGATCCATCGCTTTAGAAAACGGCTTTGCCGAAGTTGAGACGGTGCCGCCAGGGAAAATACCCACAGCGCCACCATTGCCCAAATAGCTGAGCGCCTCTTTCCGGGTGTTGATGTTGATGGCCATCGCCTCTTTGTCCTCACCGAAATCAATCGGCAGGATGATCTTGTCGAGATCGCGGGCCTTCTTGAAGACTACATGCGCGATGATCTTGAACTCTTCACGGGTGGCCGAGAGGATCCGACCCATCGCAAGGCCATCCAGTATCCCGTAAGGATGATTGGCCACCAGCACCAGCGGCCCTTCCTGCGGAATGCCCTCTAGACCCTCGCCCATAATGCGCAGATCGATTTGATAGCGCTCCTGCATCACTTCCCAGAAATCGCGCCCCTTTTCGACCTCGGTCTCATAGCCGAGCGCCATCTTGAGCAGCCGCGGCCGTCCCGTCAGATTCTCAATCGTTCGAACCACTGCGCGACCAGCGCGGGACTTTGCAGAGAACGAATAGGAAATCTCACGTGGGGCAGCACCGGTTGATGCCGAGCCTTTTCCGTGGCTAGCGGACGCAGGGTAACGTCTCATCGGGCGTCTCGAGTCCTTCATTTCCACCCGTCATATGCGCGCGCGCGCGACATTTCAATCAAGATGTCGTCACGTCAGTTTGTCAAATTGAAGGCAATTGAGCAAAGGAAAAGGGCCCGTAGGCCCTTCTGAAACTCTCTTGCAGCTGCGGAAACGAATTAACGTTTCGAGAACTGGAAGCTCCGGCGGGCTTTGCGGCGACCGTATTTCTTGCGCTCAACAACGCGGCTGTCTCGGGTGAGAAAACCAGCGGCTTTCAGTGCTGGGCGCATCTCGGGGTCAAAAAGACTCAGTGCCTTTGAAATCCCATGCTTTACCGCGCCGGCCTGACCCGACAGTCCGCCACCTTTGACAGTGCACATTACGTCGAACTGGCCTGTCACGTTTGCAACTTGGAACGGCTGCGCGATGACCATTTGCAGCACCGGGCGAGCAAAATAGGTGTTCATTTCCTTGCCGTTTACAACGACCTTGCCAGAGCCTGGTTTAATCCAAACACGGGCCACCGCGTCTTTGCGCTTGCCAGTGGCGTAAGACCGCCCGAGGGCGTCACGTACTGGTTCGCGAGGAGCCATTACCTCTTCTACCGGCGCTTCGTCGCCAGCAACAACGGCTTGCAGATCTTCGAGCGATGAAATCTCGTCAGTCATCAGGCGCTCCGCGTGTTTTTCTTGTTCATGGATTTGACGTCGAGCACCTCAGGCTGTTGCGCCTCATGAGGGTGATCAGTGCCTGCATAAACGCGCAGGTTCGTCAGTTGGCGCCGGGTCAGCGGTCCGCCCGGCATCATGCGCTGGACAGCCTTGGTCAGCACACGCTCAGGAAATCGGCCTTCGAGCAGTTGGCTCGCCGTGCGGCTTTTAATCCCGCCGGGATGACCGGTGTGCCAATAGTAGGTCTTGTCCGAACGCTTGTTGCCCGTCAGTTGGACTTTGTCCGCATTCACAACAATGACATTATCGCCCATATCCATATGGGGCGTAAATGTCGCCTTATGCTTGCCACGCAAGCGCATTGCGATGATCGATGCAAGACGGCCCAACACGACGCCTTCGGCATCAATGACCACCCATTTCTTATCGATCTCCGACGGTTTTGCGGAGTAGGTTTTCATCTCTCAACCCTATTTCTTGTTTCCGATAAATCGGATCAGGCGGCGGATATCGTGGATTGCAACACCG
>JBCDAQ010000181.1:0-7498 GCA_039185285.1 Pseudomonadota bacterium | reverse complement strand
TGCGCTCATCACCGCCGACCGGCATGCATTCTTCAAGTATATGGTCAAGTCGATTGCCGAGAAGCACGGCCTGCGCGCGACGTTCATGCCGAAACCTTTTGGCCATCTCACCGGCAATGGCTGCCACGCCCATGTCTCGATCTGGGGCACGGGTGGCGTTGCCAAGGGCAAAGGTAAGATCAAGAACCTGTTCGCTGACAAGAAGGGCGAGCTGGGTGTCTCCGATCTCGGCTATGCCTTCATGGGCGGGCTGATGGCGCATGGCACGGCATTGACGGCGATCTCCAACCCAACAGTGAACAGCTACAAGCGGATCAACGCACCCCGCACGACCTCGGGCGCTACCTGGTCGCCGAACACGCTGACCTATGGCGGCAATAACCGCACCCATATGATCCGGATCCCCGATGGCGGGCGGTTCGAGCTGCGCCTCGCCGATGGTGCGGCGAACCCCTACCTCTACCCCGCTGCAGTGCTGGCGGCCGGGATGGACGGGATGGAGCGCAATCTCGACCCGGGCAAACGGCTCGACATCGACATGTATGCTGAGGGGTACAAGGTCCGCGGGGCCAAGAAGCTGCCGCTCAACTTGTTGGACGCGCTTAGAGAGTTGCAGAAGAACAAGGTTCTGCTGGGCGCACTTGGCCCCGCCGGAGATGCCTTCCTCAAACTGAAGCATGAGGAATGGAACTCCTACGCGCGCCACCTGACGGATTGGGAGCGCGAACACACGCTTGATTGCTGACATCACACGGCGGCGCGCACCAGCGCGCCGTCCGCATCAACCATCGACGTTTTCGTAGAGCCCAACCGCCTCGTTCATTGTCTTCAAGAGAACATCGTTCTTGGTGGACATGTAGGCATACTCAGCCATCGTCGGCTGACGTCCTCCGGCGATCTCAGACATCACCGCACCAAACTCCTGCCAGATAGTGTCGACTTCGGCGAGCTTGTCCGAGATGGCCTGGGTCGGCGCTGGAACAACACTTACCTCGCCTTCAGCCCCGGTCAGCGCTTTGAGACTGGTATCGAAAAGAGTAATCGTCTCGGAGAGTTGGGCGCGCAGCTCCTTAGGGCGCCCATAGATCGACAACTGGCATGACTCCTTGGTCATCTTCTGGGTCAGCATCCGTTGGCGTCCCGCGACATTGATGGTTCTTGCCAGCTCACTCTGTCCGGCTCCTGCGCCACCATAGGCGGCTTCCAGGGATTGAACGACCGCGTGGGAGGCTTTCAGAACGGGAAGGTTCGCCCGGACGATCGCAAAGAGATTAATCGCAGAAACTTGTTGAGCTTCGATGACCTCTTTCACCGCACTTCGATAAGGGCTCCAGGCTGACGAAACCCGGCCCAAGCCTTTGATGACCTCAAGGTTTTCTTCCGGATCCAGAAAAAGATCAGGATTGCCGCGGCGCAAATCCTTCAGCGTCGTGTCAAATAAATCATGTGCGGTCGCGAGCATCTCCAAATGACGATCGGGCTCAACCTCTAGCTGGAACATAAAGGCCGCCTTAGCGATACGCTGGCTCAGCATACGCTGTCGCCCGGCTAAGTTGATCTTGCGCCGGGTTTGGGCCGCACTCGGCGCTGCTGAGGCGACACGTTCGCTCGCACCGAGAACCACAAACGATGTGGCGAGCCCGCCTAAACCTCGGGAAAATTGCCTGCGGGACAGATCGCGGTATCCAGGCATGTTGGCGCTCCTCCTCGTCCGACCTGCTTTGGGGACAACGCCAATCGCTAGCAACAGAGTCTGAAGATTGTCTCTACAGCGCGAGCGAGCTCCGCCTTCGATCCAAGCTAAGATTGCTGCGCTGCCGCGCGGATTATTGCGCTGCAAAAGAAAAATCATGCCTGAAACTTTGATCCAATTCTGCTCCAATCAAAAATAGCACTTGGCCCGCTTCTGAGCCTGTGCTTGAATTTTAGGCATCGGACCAGCTTCCGAGATGGCTCTGCGCGGGGGAGCAGCCGAGAGAGCGGCCTCCCGCTTAACTGGAGGAAACACAAAAAATGGAAGAGCAAATAGCCGAGTTGATGGCAAAGGTCGCCGCACTCGAAGCGAAAACGGCGGGCACGAATAATACCATGTTCGCCGAGCTGTACTACTACCTCACGATACCACTGATGGTCGTGATCCACGCCGGGTTCCTAGCTTACGAGATGGGTGCCTCGCGGCTGAAAAACGTGCTTGCGTCAGGGATCAAAAACATTCTCGCCTTCGCCTTCATGGTGCCGACTTTCTACTACTTCGGCTGGTTCATCTATTGGGCCTGGACCCCAGGCTTGTTGCCAACTGCCGAGAGCTGGCAGACCGGCATCGACTATGCCAGCCCTGTTGGCCAGGTCATGGGGCCCTTCATCGGCGACAACGCCACTGGTGTCTTCTGGGGAGCGTTTACGCTCTTTGCCGCGACCACGGCCTCGATCTTCTCGGGCGCTGTGATCGAGCGGATCCAAGTGGTCGGTTTCGTCATCCTCGCCATCGTCCTGGGCTCTTTCGCCTGGATCATCGGCGGCGCTTGGGGCTGGTCCGCATCTGGCTGGTTGGTGACCGAGTGGGGCTACCACGACTTCGGTGCCGCTGGCGTGGTTCACATGGTTGCGGGCTTCTTCGCGCTGGGTGTGCTGATCAATCTCGGCCCCCGGATCGGGAAGTTCAATCCGGATGGTACAACCAACGATATCAGCGGGCATAACATGCCGCTCACCTGTATCGGGTTGATGCTGATCATTGTCGGGTTCTGGGGCTTCCTCATGGGCTGCGTGATCGTGCCGGGTGAGAGCTGGAGCTGGTATACTGACAAATGGGCCAACATCTATGGCGGGCCGATGACGCTCTCTGCGATGACATTCAACATCCTCATGGGCTTTGCTGGCGGGATCATCGGGGCCTGGATGGTCACGCGCGATCCGTTCTGGATGATGTCGGGTGCACTGGGCGGGATCATCTCCTGCGCCTCGGGTCTCGATATCTTCCACCCGGCGCAAGCCATGGTGATCGGCTTTGCTGGCGGCGCGATTGCAGCACCAGCGGCAAAGATTCTCGAGAATATGGGAATCGACGATGCAGTTGGCGCGGTGACAATCCACGGCACTCTCGGTCTCTGGGGTGTCGTTGCGGTCGGTATCTTTGCCAGCGGCTATCCTGCCCTACAAGGCGATGCTGGCACGGTTCCAACGACAAGCCTGATCGGCCAGTTGGTCGGCGCGGGCTGCATGTTCCTGCTTGGCTTTGTGCCTGGCTATGTATGCTCGTTGATCCTCAAAATGGTCGGTCTGCTCCGTGTGGGCGAAGCGGCCGAAATCGCCGGCCTAGATCCAACCAAAGTCCCGCTTCGCGCGTATCCCGAGGGGATCGCCCCTTCGGCAACGCCTGCGGAATAACCTGAGAAGAAAGGAGAAACTTCATGGGATGGCCCTTTGAAGAAGCAACCATGAGCGCCATGGAAGGCGCGTATTACTCGGCCGTTGGCGCCGAAACCCTCTGGGTTGGGCTCTCAATCGTCTGCTGCCTTGCAGCCCTGATCGTCGGCGCCCGCCACGAGCTGGATGCATATCGCAAAGCTGAGAACTAACCTGATTACAATCCAACCAAGAGGCCGTCGGAGCAATCCGGCGGCCTTCCCTAGTGCCGGTTAACCTCGGTGGAGAGAGTTGCGGCAATCCTGAAGGGACAAAACCGTCAGGTACTCTCCCGGTTTTTGATGTCGATCGCGACGTCGTCATCAAGGCCCGATGCTGTCGACTGCGCGCCGTAGACAACATTCTGCATCTCAGCACCAACAAGCCTGCGAGCGCCCCCAGCGACTTGGTCTAGCTGCGCTTCATCTAGGTCTTGCATCTCTGTCGGACTTGTCATGCGCGCCCTCAAAACTTGATCTTGCTAAAGTTAAAGGAGACCTTCTCGTTCGCTGATCCGCTGGACACAAGACCTCCTTCGTCCTCATTGATGTGCCAGATGCCCGACGAAGTCGCCGCAGCCGATGTCGTCTGAAACTGAGCGGCCACGAGCTTGCGTTTGCCGCCAGTGACAGAGTCCAGTTCGGTCTCGTTGAGTTCTTCTGTTTTGGTCATTGATCGTCTCCAAAGTTTGTTTCGGCAGATCGTCTGCTCTAACGCCGATTCTGGAGCAGCCATGTATCACCACGATGTCGGTTTACGCGTCAAAAGCAGGGATTTTGTATCACTGCTGTATCAAGCAGCAGGTCGCCGAGCCTACTCTCTTGCCCAGTCGCCTTCGCGGAAAAGAGGAATCTGATCAGATCGGTATAAGAAATGGCTCGGTCGTCTTTTAGTCGCCGATGTAGAAGCAAGCGGCGTGCGCGTGCCGCGCACAAGACATACCCCGTGCTCGTCGCATCCGCTCGATCACGGGAACTGGCTCCCAGCCGCCATCTGATCGCAAACGGTGCAGGCGCGGCGCGCGGGCGGGTGGGTTTGCCGGGTGGCAAAACACGCGCTGATCTGGACTGGGAGCGCGGCGCGCCTGCACCGTGCTCAGGAATAGTTGCCTTTGACACGCTCTTTGCCGGGATCGAAATGTGGGAAGCGCGATACCCTAGCGTGAAGCCTTTTTTGCTGACCATCCAACTGGCCGATTTCGATCTCGGTGCCTTCTTCTGCGTGGGTCACGTCAATCCGGGCGAGCGCGATGACTTTACCCAGCACCGGTGACTTCATTGCGGAGGTAATCTCCCCAACCTGAGCACGACCGATGAAAAGCCCATCGCCATTTGTCGGCACTGTGCCACCGGTAACATCTAGCCCAGCCAGTTTACGCCTTGGATGGGCCTTGCGGTCCTTCAACGCGGTGCGCCCGATGAAATCGTCGTTCTGGGTCTTCAGCGGCACGGTGAAGCCGATACCCGCCTCGAACGGGTCGGTCTGGTCACAAAACTCATAACCTGCAAAGACCAGCCCTGCCTCGATCCTGACCCAGTCAAGCGCCGCCAGGCCGAAGGGTTGCAACCCATGCGGTTGCCCTGCTTCCCAAACCGCGTCGAACACAGTATCGGCATCCTTCGGATGGCAGAAAATCTCGTAGCCCAACTCACCTGTATAGCCGGTGCGGCTCACCACGAGAGGTGCGCCATCGAAGGCGCTGATCCGACCCACTGCAAAGCGAAACCACGGCAGTTCCTCGACCGTTGGCTGGGTGGGTGCTGTCCAGATGATCTCTTTCAGGATTTCGCGACTGTTCGGCCCCTGCACCGCGATATTGCAAAGCTGGTCGGTCGAATTACGCACCCAGGCCTGCATGCCCTTCGCCTCGGCCAGCTCGCGCATATGGATGCCAGAGAGGTCATTACCCCCGACCCAGCGGAAATTCGTCTCCCCCAGCCGAAACACCGTGCCGTCATCGATCATGCCGCCATGCTCATAACAGACCGCTGTGTAAACCACCTGCCCCACCGCCAGTTTCTTCATGTTCCGCGTGACGCAGAGCTGCATCAGGTCCTCTGCATCAGGTCCGGTGATCTCGTATTTCCTGAGCGGCGAGAGGTCCATCACCACCGCTTTCTCACGGCAAGCCCAGTACTCGCCCAGAGTGCCCACGGTCGGAAATTGGTTCGCCAACCAATAGCCGTTGTACTCGACAAAATCGCGCGTATGCCGCGCGAAACACTCGTGAAACCCCGTTTTCTTGGTGGCTTGGACAGGAGAATTTGCAGTCATGCGGAACCCCACGGATCGCTGGAAGTCTTCGGTCGCGCCATAGGTGCGCACCTGGATATCGGTCGGGTTCCAGCCGTTTGCCGGATCGATATCGCAAGGACAGGCGGTGGAGACGCAAACCAGATCGGTGAGCGCGCGGAGCAGCACATAATCCCCTGGCCTGCTCCACGGATCGTCCATGCCGATCGCATGGGTCTGATCAAGCATCGTGTTGAAAAAGAAGTTGATCGCCGGCCAACCGCCCCGGGGCCGGATATCGAACCGCGCGAGATCCCGGTTCATATTGTCCGAACAGTTCACATGGCCGGGATAGCCCAAGTCGTCATAGTACCGCGCCGTGCAAGCGAGCCCGAACGTGTCATGCCGCCCGCAGGTGTCCTGCACAATCTCGACGAGCGGTTCATGATCCACCGTCCAGTATTTCGAGAAGATCCCCGGGCTGGGATAAAGGCTGCCCATCAAGGTCCGAGTGGTCGTCGGGTCGATCTCGCGCTCCTCGCCCGTGTCCAATGCGCGCCGTGAAAACGCCTGGAAGTCCGAGCATTCCCGCCCCTGCACATCGAGGATCTGGATGAACTCCCCCGCCTTGACCTCATAGGTCTTGGCATCGCCTGGCTGGATGTTGAGGTCTTGCAGCGGATCCGCCAGCGGATCGGCAGGCGCATGGCCACCTTTCTCGAGGCTCGGATTGGCACGGCGGATATAGAGCACGAGCTCCGTCGGCGCACTCTGAGCCTCTGGCAACATGGCATCGCCGACAGCGCAGACGATCAACAACCCACCGCAGGAAGCCGTGTAGGACGCGCGCTCCCCCGCCGCCGAGCCTGCATCAAATACCCGGATCGCCTCGGCTCGGCCAATGTCGAACCCCGCCTTGTCGAGCGCACCGAGCACCTGGCGGGCGGAGGCGTCCCCCGCCGCCAGTGATTTCTGCAAGCCCCCAGGCGCACCGGTCGACATGCCCCCCAGCATCCCAGGATCGGCTCGACCATCCGGTGTGAAGAACACAATCTCCGCCGGCTGCAGCCCCTCGCGATCCACCACCGTGATCTCATCGCCGGTCTGGATCTCGACCGCACGAGACCCACCACCCGGCACCGGATGGCGTTCCACCCCGTGCGGCAATAGCGGGAGCCCCGGCGTCAGAACACTGCCCAGCTCGGTTGGCCGTTCAAATCGCGACAGATCGCCCATAGGACATCCTCCGCCTCTTCACCGAGGCACTTGCCACCGCGCGCCGGCCCGGCATGTTCTCGGCACGAAAACCGGGAGGCGTCCTGCCTCCCGTTGCGGGCTTGCCCGCTTCTGCCGGGCCTTGCGGCCTCTCAGCACGCGCAGCACTGGGGCGTTACGTCTGCAGATAGCTCTCCAGACTGTCATCCAGCGCATCCTTCCACGGTGTGTGGTGCGGCGGCGCTTTGGTTCCGGTCATCGGCGAGGTGTAGCCGTTGTTGCGGAACGTCATGATCCCCTGCTTCTTGTGCTTCTTCCACTCGTAGAACGCCTGGTTCGACGCTTTGACATCGAAGTTCGGATAGTCCGTCTCGTTCATCAGTTCTTCGGTATAGGCGCCCTGATAGTCGATGCAGGCATAATCGTCCTCGAGCGCGTCCTCCGCATCCTCGCGGGACTTCACATCGGCCAGCATTGTCGCTTTGTCCGACGGCAACGCGATCCGGTCCATGATCACATCGCGGGCCCACCAGGCCTGCGCATCGAACATGTTGAACGTGTACCACTGGTCCTGCATGCCGAGGTAGAAGAGCTTCGGGTTGTCGATGAAGGCGACGCCCTTGTAGAGGTTCGCCGTCGCCAGCCG
>JBCDAQ010000180.1:0-7607 GCA_039185285.1 Pseudomonadota bacterium | reverse complement strand
GTCGAGGGAATGCGGATCGTCGGAATCGACTTCCGCGATGGGATCCTGTTCGTACCCGAGGTGCTGCTGGCGGCCAATGCTATGAAGACCGGCATGTCGATCCTGAAGCCGCTTCTGGCAGAAACCGGGGCGCCGCGTTTGGGCGTTATGGTGATCGGGACAGTCAAGGGCGACATTCACGACATCGGCAAAAAGCTCGTCTCGATGATGATGGAAGGGGCCGGCTTCGAGGTCTATGATCTCGGCATCAACAACCCAGTCGAGAACTATCTCGAAGCGATAGATGAGCACAGCCCAGACATCCTGGGCATGTCGGCGCTGCTCACCACCACGATGCCCTACATGAAGGTCGTGATCGATGCGATGAAGGAAAAGGGTATCCGCGACGACTACGTTGTCTTGGTCGGTGGCGCGCCGCTGAACGAAGAGTTCGGCAAAGCCATCGGCGCTGATGCATACTGCCGTGACGCCGCCGTCGCCGTTGAAACGGCCAAGGACTTCATGGCTCGCAAGCATAATGAGTTAGCTGCGGGGGTCTAATGCTCTCGGATAACGAGCTGACAGAAAACGGTTTTACAGCGCCTCGGGGCAAAGCTCCGGGGCGTGTTTTATTGTTGGCTTGCGGGGCATTGGCGCGGGAGATCTTGGCGCTGAAGGAGATGAATGGGTGGGGGCATCTCGAGCTTACTTGCCTGCCCGCGAAGCTGCATCTTTTCCCGGATCAGATCCCCGATGCGGTTCGCGCGAAGGTGACGGAGGCAAGGGCGAACGGGTATGACACAATCAAGGTCGTCTATGCGGATTGTGGCACGGGCGGTCTGCTCGACACCGTTTGCGAGGAGCTTGAGGTAGAGCGGATCGAGGGACCTCATTGCTATAGTTTTTTCGAAGGAAATCAGGCCTTTGCCGATCACCCTGATGAGATTACAGCCTTCTATTTAACCGACTTTCTTGTGAAGCAATTCGATGCGTTTGTGTGGAAACCCATGGGCCTCGACCGGCATCCGGAGCTGCGCGATATGATCTTCGGCAACTATGAGAAGCTGATCTATCTAAGCCAGATCAACAACCCCGCTCTGGTCGAGCAGGCGCGCGAGCAGGCGGACCGCCTGGGCCTGACCTTTGAGCACCGACATACGGGCTATGGAGACCTGCCCGAATTCCTCGCTAACAGCGCCAAAGACGAGGGGTAAGATTTGGGGGTGATTTAGGGGTGATTTGGTGGTGCGACTTGTTCGGCCAGGTATTTCATCAAGGCATCAGAGTCATCCTGGTATTAGATCAGGGCTTTGCCGTGGAACCATCGAAGATTGATCTTCAAAACTAGGATTTGAAGCGATTTTGGGAGTGTCCATTTGAGCAGATCAAAGCCTATGAAATGGATTGGTAGGGTGGTGGCACTCGGCATTTTGGTTTGGCTGTTTGTAGCAAACCCGGAGTGGATGGCCAGGCTTGGACTTCCGACACTTGACGAGTTAGGCGTCTCAACCTTTCCACCGGTTCGTTTGAACGAAGAGTCGCTCTCGGATGAAACGATCGAAGAGCGTTTGGAAGCTCTGCTGACCGAGAAGCGGGATCCTAGCAAACCCGTGCGGTTTGCGGTTGAGCTCAACGGATGTGTCTTGACCAGATCGATCTTACACGATCAGGACCTTGTCTGTTCGCGTGGACCGGGCGGCTGGTACCGCAATGATCGGAGCATCGACTTGCGTGTCGTTCTGACGTCACCTCGCGTCGCAGAGGTTCGAGGCACGGACCATGATTTTGAAGCTGTGGAGTGGCCACTCAGAAGCACTTAACTTGTCGAACATGAGGCGATGCTCGATCCCTGGTACGAGCGGCATATGTCTATCCTGAAGAGCGACATGGCCGAGCCAAACTATAACCTCGCCCGGCGAATGGACAAGATGAGAGCGCTTGTGGATGGGATGTTTCCGGATCTGCAATTCAAGAGGTTCTCTAAGCGGGTTTTCTATTGCGACGCTGGTGTTCTTGAAACACCTCAGAGAGTCTCTGTGAGGAGCGGAGCACGGATCTCACTGTTACCGATCGGAAACGGCCAAGAAATCCTCAATCTTGTGCATGTTTACGCGCAACGCCATTGCGCACCTGAGTGATTTAGGAAGCGTCGATCTCTGCCGCAGACCTGCTCCGCCGGAAATCCTTCCCAAGTGCTTTTGGCGGAAAGCCACTCAAGGAGTCGAGAAGGACTAGTCGTCCTCACCAGGCGTGAGAAGATCCGGCGATCATCTTCCGCTTTCATCGGTTCGTCGTTCACTACCCTCCGACCCAGTCGGTTTGTAGCCTGTAGCTATCTCTACTGAGGATAGAGTTGGATCGACTTAAAATCATCGTAGACGAGAAATTAAGCAAACGATGAGGATCAAATGCTACCTTTCAACCCTATACCCCTTTTGAACATCCCGAGCGTGCCCCTTTGGGTCAGATACTTTGCAGATCTCTACGGTGATCACTACACAGATAATGGCTTCACCAAGTACTTCTACGGAAATGATCGCTTCAACATCTTCCACGGTGATGACCGTGATGATGTGTTCTTTGGTCGTGGTGGAAACGATTGGATCTTTGGCCATGGTGGGAATGACATCATCAATGGCGATGAAGGCGACGATTACCTCAATGGTGGAGACGGCAACGACTTCATCTATGGTGGCGATGGAAACGACCGGAGCTATGGCGGGAACGGCAACGACCGGCTGCTGCCTGGCGCGGGCAATGATGTTGCCTATGGAGGTCTGGGTGACGACACTTTCGTCGCCGGCAGCGGCCGTCAGTACTACAATGGGGGTTCGGGGAACGATACGGTCAGCTACGCTGAAGCCTCAAGCGGCATCGGGCTGAGCCTTGCTAGCGGCGGGACCTGGACGCTCGAATCCCGTGGCGACCGGTTCGTCAGCATCGAGAACGTGGTCGGCACCGAACATCGCGATGATATCCGAGGCGATTCGGGCGATAACGCCTTACACGGGCTGGGAGGCAGGGATTACATCTCTGGCGGGGGCGGTGACGACCAGATTATCGGCGGAAAGAACGAAGCGGGCTATGGTGATGTTTTGCGCGGTGGCGCGGGCAACGACTCTTTCTACTTTTATGAGGGAGATAGCGGTGGACCATTGGGTGGCTCACCGGATCGAGTCCAGGATTTCGAAGGCGCTGTCGATCCGACAATCCTATCCGATGCGCTGTTCTTTGAAGTGAACGACGTTGCCTACGCTGAGGATAACTGGCTCGTCGTCGACTATTTGGTGGGTGATTTTGAATGGGCTGGCACCGTTGTCGCCGTTATGGATCGGGATGACGCTGGCAGAGACTTCAAAGCCTATGAGGTTATCCTTGAGGGGACTGCCAAAGAAGACGTCGCCGACTGGCAGATCATCTTTTGACGAAGCAAAGGCCCAATGGCCATCGGTTGCCATTGGGCCTTTTCGCGGTCTTCCGCTATGGCTCTTCCAGCGCAGAATTTCTCAGGAGCGACCAGGGGAGGATTGTTAAAGGGACTAGTCGTCCTTCACCAGGCGCAAATGGGTGCGGGGGCGGGCGGTTTCCTCGGCTTCGTGCCGGGGCTTGCCGCCTTCGATGCTGACAAAGCGGTTTTGCGTCGGCGCCGGTTCAAACTCTGCCTGATCTTCGGCGAATTCGGGGATCCGGCTCTCATGCAGAGAAGGTTGCGGGACCGGGTGGTTCACGGGGCGGATGCTCATCTCGTCGATCTGGAACTTGAGCATGCCGACGGTCACGCCCGCCTTGGACGGGGCGCCGGAGATCGGGTTGAGCGCGCCGATCACACGGTCGACCGCGCCAAAATCGCTCTTCAGCGGGAGGAGCAAGATCTCCCAGCTTGTGCCTGTTTCGGTATCCTCGACCAGACGCGCATAGCCGACACCGGGTTCCGCGAGGACTTCGTCGATCAGGGCGACGATGCTTTCGCGTGAGCGCCCGCTCATGATCGAGCGGATCGACATGCCCCGAAGATCCATCCCAAACGAATCTGCGATGGCGCTACCTGCGAGGCGGAAACGGACATTGCCCTCACCAACGCTTTCGAGAATGAAGAGGTTGCGGGCATCGCAGTCCATGTCACGTGGATCGATCTCGGCCCGAAACGGCAGAGTGCGGCCCGCGCGGAGGCGGTCCCAGTAGGAGAAAAGGGCGCGTGTCTGAGTATGCAGCATATCAGTCGTTCTTGTCAGACGCTCCCGCGAGAAATCAATACACACCGTGTCATCATTCCGATCATTTGTCATCTCACTCTCCTTAGTAGCATTGCGGGACTAAACGCGCCAGCATTCCGGTTCTGACAGAGAATTTGCAATCCGCGTGCCAACCCAGCCTTGGAGGGCTGTTGACCTCTAACAAAAGCTCTTCCAATACGGGTTACGAAGAGGGGGAGATCCAGACAAATGACCTCAAAACCAAGTGACTGGAGCGAGAGCCGTAGAGGGATCATGTTCATCCTGTCCTCGCCATCCGGGGCGGGGAAGTCCACCCTTTCGCGACGATTGTTGGAGAGTGATCCAGCGTTTGAGTTGTCGATTTCGGCGACCACGCGGGCGAAGCGGCCAGCGGAGGTGGAGGGAAACCACTACTACTTCGTTGAAAAGGAAGAGTTTTCTCGAATGGTCGCAGCGAACGAGATGCTGGAGCACGCGACCGTTTTCGGCAACTACTACGGCACACCGCGCAAACCGGTCGAGACTGCGCTGGATCAGGGGCGCGATGTTTTGTTCGATGTCGATTGGCAGGGCGCGCAGCAATTGGGGGCGTCTGACCTTGGTCAGTCTGTGGTGAAGGTCTTTCTCTTGCCACCCTCAATCGACGAGTTGGAACGCCGATTACGTGCACGTGCGGAGGATAGTGATACGGTGATTGTTCAACGTATGGCTGAGGCGCAGGCGGAGATCTCCCATTGGGCCGAGTACGACTATGTCCTGATAAATGACAATTTGGATCAGTGTTTCTCTCGAATTGAAACAATCATCGCAGCGGAGAGGTTGCGCTGGCGGCGGCAAAAGTGGGTTTTTGGCCAGGTGAATGCCCTCTACAGCGAGTTTGAGGAGCGCGAGACATGACGATCTACGCTTTGGGAGACATGGCTCCGACCTTTCCGGCGGAGGGAGCTTACTACATCGCGCCAGGTGCTCAGGTAATTGGGGCCGTTCATATGGCGGAGATGTCGTCGATCTGGTTCAACGCCGTTTTACGGGGTGACAATGAGCCAATCACGCTTGGGCCAGGCAGCAATGTTCAAGACAACTGTGTTTGCCACACCGATCCTGGGTTTCCTTTGGTGATTGGCGCCCATGTTACCGTTGGCCACAGCGCGATTTTACATGGGTGCACAATTGGGGATCGGAGCCTCATCGGGATGGGTGCGATTGTCCTCAACGGCGCCAAGATCGGCAAAGGGTGCCTGATCGGTGCGAAAGCCCTGATCAAAGAGGGCATGGAGATCCCCGACTACTCGATGGTTTTGGGAATGCCAGGTAAGATCGTAAGGACTTTGGACGAGCAGACCGTTACTAGGTTTGGCGCAGCTGCCGATAGCTACCGTGCGAAGATCCAAATTTACGCGGCGGAGCTCTCAGAAGTTTAGTCTTGGATCGTTAGGAGGATGGCGCCGGGCTTCTCTTCAATCGAGAGGCTCTGCTGTCCAGCGATAAGCATATCTCTGAGCATGATGAACTCAATCAGGCTGGGGTTGGGGTCTTCCGCTTTTCCGCCCTGAAGAATTGAGCGTTTCTCAGACGAGATGTCAGCTTTCTCTCCGGTCACACGGAGGATTGGCCAACTGCCCGATTGCTCGGCGAGGCTGACAACAACGTTGCCCCGGAGACCGACAAGGTTCACGCCAGCCATACAAAGCAGTCCCATGCATTTGGCGATTTCAGGCGAAAGGGTCGGAACCGTCGTGCGGATCTCGACGCTGACCCGCCGTGATATCGCCTGACTCTGCGCAAGGTTGGCA
Organism: Pseudomonadota bacterium; assembly: GCA_039185285.1. Lineage (GTDB taxonomy): Bacteria > Pseudomonadota > Alphaproteobacteria > Rhodobacterales > Rhodobacteraceae > Thermohalobaculum. The sequence continues at coordinate 1,621 of JBCDAQ010000180.1, read as the reverse complement.
AAGGTTTTGGTAGGAATGCCAGGCTCTGCATCGCTGCGGCTGCCAAGGACTAACCGAAAGAACTTCAGCAGCGTTGTGCTGCGTTCGGCGGTGGCGCAGAGCATCAGCACGTCATCGGCGAGCTGATCTGGTGTGGTGTCGCGCAGCATATCCGCCAGGTTTGCCACTGCGCCAACCGGGCTTGCGAGGTCATGGCACATCCGGGTGGCGATCAAGGATGAAAGATCGCTCTCAGTGTCCATCCCATTACTCCTCTGGTCCGGCTTGCATCATGGACTATCTCCCCGGCATGTCAGTGTTGCTTGAGCCAGGAACGCTTGTGCGAAACCCCGATTGCCTCGATTGGGGGATTGGCCAGGTGCAATCAGTTACAGGCAACCGTGCCACGATAAATTTCGAGGAAATTGGTAAGACTGTCATTCTGTTAGACGCTGTTTCACTCGAAATCCTGGCCGAAGATACTTACTGACCGGTCTATGGTTAATGAATGGTTAATGGCCGGTTAATGCTCGAAAGCGGCAAATTTGTGCTCTTGCTAGTTGGGCTCACCGTGGTGAGAGTTGCGCCACAAGTATATTCAACCTAGTGTCCGGCCAACTTGCGGGGTCCATAGGGGGAACCGCGTCTAGAAAGACAGGATCGCGATGAAAATCGAGGCCGGCCGATTCACCGTACGTCTTGCGGACAGCGAGGCGGACGTTCGGGCCGCTCAACGTTTGCGTTATCGTGTCTTTGTTGAGGAGATGGGCGCCACCCCATCACCAGAAGATGCCGTAGATCGACGCGAAACGGATCGCTATGATCCTTTCTTTGAACATCTTCTCCTAATCGACAATGAGTGTGAGCGCCCTGAGATCGAACACGGTGTTGTTGGTGTCTATCGGCTGATGCGCGATAGCTCGGCGCGCGATGGCATCGGTTTTTACGGGTCATCTGAGTATGACCTCTCGAAACTGCTCGCACCCGGGCGGCAATCGGTTGAGCTCGGGCGTTCTTGCGTCGATGTCGAAGTCCGGGGCGGGGCGGGCATGCATATGCTTTGGACCGGGCTGGGCGAGTATGTGAACGCTTATGACATCTCGATCATGTTTGGTGTTGCAAGCTTCCATGGCCGTAAAGTCGAACCGATCGGCCAAGCGCTGAGTTATTTGCACCACAATCACCTCGCCCCGCCGGATCTGCGCGTCCGAGCGGTCGAGCATAACTTCACGGCGATGGATGTTCTCCCTGTTGAACGCGTCAGCCGGGCCGAGGCGATGCGCCAATTGCCAGCTTTGATCAAAGCCTACATCCGATTAGGAGGGTTTGTCGGGGAAGGGGCATTTATCGACTATGAGTTTAACACGGTCGACGTTTGCCTGCTGATGGACACGACCCGGATGGTCGAGCGCTATCGCAACTACTATTCCCGCGACCGCAAGACCCTGTCTGCGGATGGGAGCGCGCCTGCGTGACCTGGAACGAGGCTGATCCGGTCCCGCTGTCGGCGGCGCCCTTCACCCGTCGTTTTGTCGGAGGTCTCAGGCTCGGCGGCGCGCTGCTGCTGACAGCAATTCTTGGCATCTTCTTCGTTGCCGGTGCGACGCTGCGAAAGCTGCTGGGTCATTGGGTGACCTATCAT
>JBCDAQ010000179.1:0-7660 GCA_039185285.1 Pseudomonadota bacterium | reverse complement strand
CTCGACAGTTTTCCCAACGCATTGTTCCACATCCAAGCCTCTGAGATGGCCTATGCCACTGGGCCTTGTATGTGTATGTCAGCGCTGAAGATGCCTTTCTCGGTCGAGCACGTCGTCCAGATGGTTAAACATGTCTATTCGGGGAAGGTGATCTTCCACGAAGGCGATGCGGAGATCGCGCCTGGAGTGACGGTGCATGCGATTGGCGGGCATTCCAAAGGGTTGATGTCTGTGCGCGTGAAGACCGAGGCCGGTTGGCTCTGCCTCGCCTCCGACGCGAGCCATTTCTACGAGAATTTCATGGCGAAGAAGGCCTTTCCCATCGTCGTCGATGTCGAGGCGATGTATCGCGGGTGGGAGATCATCCAGTCGCTGGCCTCCTCGACAGAACAATGCGTTCCCGGCCACGACCCTTTGGTTCTCGATCTTTTCCCTGCCGTCGGCCCAACCGGCGTCGTGCGGTTGGATCGTGGTGCGACGTCCAAGATCTCGTGATCCGTCTGGAGGAAATCGTTCCAGCCCGTGCGCCCTGGTCTGGGGTGGTGCGGGCCGGTGAGGCGCTGGTCATCACTGACCTAGAGGGTCAACAGGCCGTAGATTTTCTCTGCTATGACGCGAATGCGCCAGAGGATCGGTATTCCGCCACCAACACCGTCAAAGTGCAGGGCAATGTTTATGTCGGTCTCGGCACCGTGCTCTATGCCGATAGCGGGGTGGTCCTGATGACGGTGATCGAGGACACGGTTGGCCGCCACGACACGATCTATGGATGCTGCTCCAACCCGAACAATCATCTGCGCTATGGGGTGGAGACGACCGAGTCCTGCTATTCGAACTTTGAGAGCGAGCTGGCGCGCCACAATCTCGGTCGCGAGGCGATCGTGCCCAATGTGAATTGGTTCATGAGCGTGCCCGTGTTGGACGATGGCTCGGCAGGCGTTGCCGAAGCTGCATTAAACCCTGGCAGTCACGTGGCGCTTAGAGCTGAACGTGACGTTCTTGCCGTTCTTTCGAACTGTCCTCAGATGCACAACCCGTGCAACGGCTACAACCCAAGCCCGATCAAGGTCACGATCGTTAGCAGCTGATGATCAAGCGACTACTCCGTCACCTCTTTTGTCTCGTCTCCGGTCGTTTCATCATTCTGGCTTGCTTGCTTTGTGTCGGTGGTATCCGCCTCAGAAACCTCAGATGATTGATCATTCGATCTATCGCGCAACTGATCCCATAGTTCGGCATGATCAGTAACTGCGCTTTCCGACAAGGCCGGTGAGACAGAAAGGGCGATTAGGCAGACTGCGGCGGTTCCTTTGATCAACATTGGGCTCTCCTGATGAATTTAAGCCTATCAGGATGTTTCGCTTGATTGTTTTTTCAGTCTTTGAGCTCTCACATGGCCGTGAGTTGTTGCCTAAACAGAAAGCTACCGGTCGGAAATCAAGCGCACTTGTGCGCGCAGGACAATTAAAGGTTCAGATCGCAGCTTTAAGCGCCTCCATCTGGCGTTGCAACGCTTTGAGATGGCCCTCATCAGTCAGTTGGCCGTTTTCGTGAAAGGCGTTCATGGCACTGCCCACATTAACCTCGGAGCTTGTCACAAGCTTTACCTTGAAGGGGATGAGGTAGAGATACATCATCGACATGGCGCGCTGGCCGCCAGCACCGCCAGCGGCGGCTGAAAGCACGGCAACCGGCTTGTCGACCATAGGCGCAGGGCGTGGGCGTGAGACCCAGTCGAGCATGTTTTTCATCACGCCCGACGGACCTTTGTTGTACTCCGTCGTCGACATCACGATGGCATCGGCGGCAAAGATCTGATCGGTGATCTTCTGCACGGCCTCTGGCACGCCCTCTACCTCAACATCTTCGTTGAAGAGCGGCAGGTTCATATCTGCGAACGTGAACTCGGAGGGGTCAAACACCCGCGCCGCCTCTCGCACCAGCATCGAGTTGAAGCTACCCGCCCGAAGCGAGCCCGAAATTCCCAAGAGTTTCATGGCAGGATCCTTCTAGAAGTGGATCGGGCCGTCGCCACAGGCCATGGCAGCCTCCCGCATCGCTTCGGAATATGTGGGGTGCGCGTGGCAGGTCAATGCAATGTCCTGCGCGGCTGCTCCAAACTCCATGGCGACACAGATTTCGTGGATCAGATCGCCTGCTGCAGGGCCGATCACGTGGCAGCCTAGAATACGGTCCGTCTCCGCATGGGCCAGAAGCTTCACAAAGCCTTCGGTGGCGAAATTCGCCTTTGCACGCCCATTGGCCATGAAGGGGAATTTGCCGACCTTGTAGGGGATGCCGTCCGCCTTCAGTTCTTCCTCGGTCTTGCCGAGATTGGCGACTTCAGGTGCGGTATAGATCACGCCCGGGATCACGTCATAATTCACATGGCCGTGCTTGCCCGCGATCTCCTCAGCGACCGCCATGCCTTCATCCTCGGCTTTATGCGCGAGCATCGGGCCCGAGACGACATCGCCGATCGCGTAGATCCCAGGCACAGTTGTCTTCCAGCCTTGGGTGATTTTGACTTTGTCACGCACGGTCTCGACACCAGCGCGATCCAGCCCGAGACCTTCCGTAAAGCCCCGCCGCCCGGTGGCAAGCAGCACGACATCGGCCTCGGCCGAATGCTCGCTGTCATCCTTGCGCAGTTTGTAGTTCACGGTCAGCACGTTGCCCTTATCGACGCCTGACACCGCAGCACCGAGGATGAATTTGAAGCCCTGCTTGGTCAGGATCTTCTGGAACTGTTTCGAAACCTCAGCATCCTGGCCTGGGGTGATGTGGTCGAGATACTCGATCACCGTGACCTCGGCCCCCAGCCGCTGCCAGACGGAGCCAAGCTCGAGCCCGATCACGCCAGCACCGATTACCACCAGGCGCTTTGGTACTTCTGGTAGATCCAGCGCACCAGTTGAGCTGACCACCCGCTCCTCATCGACCTCGACACCGGGCAAGCTGGAAGGCTCAGATCCGGTCGCGATCACGATGTTCTTGGTCGAGAGCGTCTGGTCGCCAACCTTTACCTCGGTGGCGGAGACAATCTCCCCCCAGCCCTGGACATAGTCGACCTTGTTCTTCTTGAAGAGGAACTCGATGCCCGAGGTGTTGGCGTTGATCACGCCGGTTTTGTACTCATGCATCTTTGGCAGATCGACTGAAACCTCTTTGGCGATGATCCCCATCTGGGCAAAGCTACCTTCGGCTTCGTGCACCATCTCGGAGGCGTGAAGCAGCGCCTTCGACGGAATGCAGCCTACATTGAGGCAGGTACCACCGAGCGCTCCGCGCCCTTCGACACAAGCCACTTTCAATCCCAGTTGTGCCGCCCGGATCGCGCAGACATACCCGCCGGGACCGCCCCCGATGACGACAACATCATAATCAGCCATAGCGTTTTCCTTTTACTTCTGCGCGGCGAGCCGGCGCATTGCGTTATAGACGATCAGCCCATGCAGGGCGATGACAACTCCTAAAGAGGCGAGATGGGCGAGAAGTGGCGCTTCAACCTCGCGAAAGGTCACTGCGGCAAGCGGTAGAAACCAGAGCACCGCCGTCCAAAGACCGGGGTTATAGCGCCTCATCTTCACCGCCTGCGCGATATGGACCAGCCCGTTTACGAGCAACAGATAAGGTGCGATCAACCCCGCTCCGGGAGCAACTGACAGGTGCAACCAAAGAGCCGCCATCAACAGGATCCAAACACCCAGATAATTGATCCAAAACACATCGCCCTTTGTAAGCGCTTCCCCTCCGACCATCGAATTGACGAAGATCCGAAACCTGTCCCCGTCATGTTCTTCATACTGGTGGATCATATAGGCGGGCAGAGCGAGGAAGATAAACATTGTCGGTTGGCCGGCGGACACCGCCACAAACGGCGCCAGCATCACGAAAAGCGGTGCTGCAAGAACTCCTCCATAGACCCAGTTTTCGCTGAGCCGTTCCCACATCATTCAGCCTCCAGGTCGGTTGCAGCTAAGCTCCAAAAATGCCCCTCCGGATCGCGGATCTGAGCGAGCCGCCCCCAAGGACGATCGACAGGTGGGATAACCTCTACCGCTCCATGAGACAGTGCAGTCTTGAACGTGGCGTCGACAGTTTCAGGTGCCAAGAGTTCTATCCTGATCGACACAGGAGAGCCGCCAAGTGTTTCCGGGGCGCCATTCCCATCGGGTGTCCCAATCTGATCTTCGTAGAGCATCACGAGCCCCTGTCCGATCCGGGTACGAGCATGAAAAACGGCGCCATCATCGCTCTCAAGAAGCTTGACTGTTTCACCACCGAAGGCAGCCTCGTAGAACATCAAAGCGGACCGCGCATCGCGGACCGTCAGGTAAGGGACGATTGGCGGCGGGAGCGCCCCGTTCATACTCAGAGATCCATCAACAGGCGCCGCGGGTCCTCCAGTGCTTCCTTGACGCGGACGAGGAAGGTGACCGCCTCTTTCCCGTCAATGATCCGGTGGTCATAGCTGAGCGCCAGATACATCATCGGACGTGCCACGATCTCACCACCCACAACCATTGGCCGCTGCTGGATCTTGTGCATGCCCAGGATGCCCGATTGCGGTGGGTTCAGGATCGGGCTCGACATGAGCGAGCCATAGACGCCGCCGTTTGAGATCGTGAAGGTCCCTCCAGTCATATCGGCCATGGTCAGCTTGCCATCCCGCGCTTTCTCACCGAGACCAGCGATCGTCTTCTCAATTTCCGAGAAGCCGAGCTGGTCGGCATTGCGCACAATCGGCACCACAAGGCCGGTCGGCGTGCCGACGGCGACGCCCATATGGTAGTAGTTCTTGTAGACGATCTCATCACCATCGATCTCGGCATTGACCGAGGGCACTTCGTGCAGGGCATGCACACAGGCTTTCACGAAGAAACTCATGAAGCCCAGCTTAACGCCGTGCTTTTTCACGAATTCGTCTTTGAACTCGCCGCGCAGCGCCATGATCTCGGTCATGTCCACCTCGTTATAGGTGGTGAGCATGGCCGCCGTGTTCTGTGCATCCTTGAGCCGTCGTGCGATGGTCTGGCGCAGGCGGGTCATACGAACCCGTTTCTCACGCGCGGGGTCCGTGGCTGCTGCGGGTGCCGAAGGCGCAGGGGCCGGGGCTGGCGCGCCGGAGGCTGCGCGCGCAACGTCCTCCTTCATGATCCGGCCACCTTTGCCCGTGCCCGCGACCGCCGCAGGGTCAACACCTACCTCGGCCATCATCTTCTGCGCTGATGGGGACGCCGTCGGGCCTGCACCGTTGCCCGAAGGCGCGGCTGTGGCCGGGTGGGTGGGTTCTGGCGGCGTTGCAGCCGGGGCTGCGGCTGCAGGGGAGGCCGCAGCCGCGCCCTCTCCGGCCTCGATCGTCGCCAGTAGCGCATCAACCCCAACCGTATCGCCCTCTTTCGCCACATGCTCGGCCATGACGCCCGCCACTGGGGCCGGCACTTCGACCGTGACCTTGTCGGTCTCCAACTCGCACAGCATCTCATCGACAGCAACCGCTTCGCCTGGCTGCTTAAACCAGGTCGCGACAGTGGCTTCCGTTACCGATTCCCCAAGCGTCGGCACGCGTACTTCCGTTGCCATCTCACGCATCCCCTTCTAGATCGAGCGCCGCAGCGATCAGAGTTTCTTGTTCATGTTTATGCTGAGCTGCCAGGCCGGTCGCGGGAGAGGCTGAGGCGGGTCGACCCGCATAGCTTGCTCGTTTGGCCTTGCCGCCGGATCGTCCAAGTACCCATTCGATATTCGGCTCGACAAAGAACCAACCCCCTTGGTTCTTCGGCTCTTCTTGGCACCAAACCACCTCGGCGTTCTTAAACCGCACGAGCTCCCGCGTCAGGCTGAGCGCCGGGAACGGGTAGAACTGCTCCAACCGCATCAGATAGACGTCCTTGATGCCTTCTGCATCGCGTTTCTCGAGCAAATCAAAGTAAACCTTGCCTGAGCAAAGCACGACCCGTTTGATCTGGTCATCTCCGACGAGTTCGGTGTCCGAGTTGCCCAGTTGTGCGTCATCCCAAAGAACCCGGTGGAAGCTCGAGCCCTCGGTAAAGTCCGACTTCTTCGAGATACACATTTTGTGGCGCAGAAGAGATTTCGGCGTCATCAGGATCAGCGGCTTTCGGAAGCTGCGATGCAACTGCCTCCGCAGGATGTGGAAGTAGTTCGCCGGCGTCGTGCAGTTCGCAACAATCCAATTGTCCTCTGCAGAGAGCTGTAGATACCGTTCAAGCCGCGCGGATGAGTGCTCAGGCCCCTGGCCTTCGAACCCGTGTGGCAGCAAGCAGACCAACCCAGACATCCTGAGCCATTTCCGTTCGCCCGAACAGACAAACTGATCGAACATGATCTGCGCACCATTCGCGAAATCGCCGAACTGCGCTTCCCATAACGTCAACGCGTTGGGTTCCGCCAGCGAGTAGCCATACTCGTAACCGAGCACTGCGTACTCCGAGAGCATCGAATCGATGACCTCATAGTGTTTCTGGCCATCGCGAATATGGTTCAGCGGATAGTACCGAACCTCGCTTTCCTGATCGGTAATCCCAGAATGGCGCTGAGAGAATGTACCCCGCGTGCAATCCTGACCGGAAAGCCGAACCTTGTATCCTTCACAGAGCAGCGACCCAAAGGCCATCGCTTCGCCGGTTGCCCAATCGATGCCTTCACCGGACGTCAGCGCCTCCTCTTTTGCCTCTAACAGACGGGTGATGGTCCGATGGGCGCTAAACCCGTCGGGCAGTTTGGTGAGTGCGGCCGCGACCTCGTCAAACAGGGCCTCGCCGATCGCGGTCTGACCGCGCTGGTACTCACCCTCGGCGCGTTCCAGGTCGGACCATCGTCCATCCAACCAGTCAGCTTTGTTCGGGCGGTAGTTCGTCCCCGCCTCAAACTCCTGCGCGAGGAAGTTCTGGAAGCCGGCCCGGTTCTCATCGACCTCATTGGCTGAGATCAGACCGTCATTCACCAGTCGGTCGGCGTAAAGCTGGATAGTAGTCTTGTGCTTCTTGATCCGCTTGTACATCTGCGGCTGGGTGAACATCGGTTCGTCGCCCTCGTTATGGCCAAAGCGGCGATAACAGAACATGTCGATGACGACGTCCTTGTTGAACTTCTGGCGGTACTCAGTCGCGACCTTGGCCGCGTGGACCACCGCCTCGGGATCATCGCCGTTCACGTGGAAGATCGGGCAATCGACCATCTTTGCGATATCGGTCGGGTAAGGTGACGAGCGCGAGAAGCGCGGCGCCGTCGTAAACCCGATCTGATTGTTTACGATCAAGTGGATCGTCCCGCCTGTCTGATGACCAACCAGGCCTGAGAGCCCAAAACACTCCGCCACCACGCCTTGGCCCGCAAAGGCCGCATCGCCATGAAGCAGCAGCGGGATTACTGTGGTCGGATCGTTGTCATAAACCTCAAGCTTTGCCCGGCATTTGCCGAGAACAACAGGGTTCACAGCCTCCAAGTGGCTCGGGTTGGCGGTCAGCGATAGGTGCACCTTGTTGCCATCGAAATCCCGATCCGACGACGCACCGAGGTGATATTTCACATCGCCCGATCCGTCGTCGGATCGGGATTTCGATGGCAACAAGGTGCACCTATCGCTGACCGCCAACCCGAGCCACTTGGAGGCTGTGAACCCTGTTGTTCTCGG
>JBCDAQ010000178.1:0-7745 GCA_039185285.1 Pseudomonadota bacterium | reverse complement strand
GAATGGTTCGGCACCATCGGGCGATCAGCCTACTCGCTGTTTCAGATCATGACGCTGGAGAGCTGGTCCATGGGGATCGTACGACCTGTGATGGAGATCTACCCCTACGCCTGGGCCTTCTTCGTGCCCTTCATCATGATGACGACTTTCGCCGTGGTGAACCTGCTGGTCGGTCTGATCGTGAACTCGATGCAGGACGCGCATCACGAGGAAGATGTCGCAGCGACCGATGATTATCGGGCGCAGGTGCTGGACCGCCTGGGCGCCATGGAGGCGGAGTTGAAACAATTGCGGGAGGAACGCAAATGAGCTGGAACATCTATCTTTCAGGAGAGATCCATACCGACTGGCGCGAAGTGATCGAGGCGGGCGCGAAGGAAAAAGGTCTTCCCGTGACGTTCTCCGCCCCGGTGACGGATCACCCGGCCTCGGACGATTGCGGGGTCACGATCCTTGGGGCTGAGCAGAACAAGTTCTGGCATGACCGCAAGGGTGCGGGGGTGAATGCCATCCGGACCCGAACGCTAATCGAAAAAGCAGATGTGGTGGTCGTGCGGTTTGGCGAGAAGTACAAGCAATGGAACGCCGCCTTTGATGCCGGCTACGCCTCGGCTTTGGGCAAATCCGTGATCATCCTGCACGGGCCTGACCACGCCCATGCTCTGAAAGAAGTCGATGAAGCGGCCTCCGCCGTTGCGGAACAGCCCGAGCAGGTCGTCCAAATTCTGGACTACGTGATTAACGGCACACTCCCGGCCTGAACGCGAGCCCAACCTCCTCGCAGGCGTCCCGAGCCCCTGGCGGGGCTGCGCCGGGCAGAGCCCGCCACCCTTGCGTTCCGCAAGGCGGGACGCCCGGCACCTAGCTCAGAGTTTGGCGAGGAAAGTCGGGATGCGCCAACGCGCCCGAGAGGGCGCCAGAATAGGCGCATGCGGCGCAAGCCGCATTCCTTTTGGTTCGTCAATCGGTGGTCAGGACCAGACGGCCGGTGACTTTACCCGCTTCGAGGTCGTCAAGAGCCTGGTTGACTTGGTCGAGCGGGCGCTCCTCGGTCGGCAACGCCTTAACCTTTCCGGTGCGAACCAGGTCGATTAATTCTCGTAAATCTCTTACCGAACCAACATAGGATCCGCGCAGCGTCAGGGAGCGTTGTGGCAGCCACGGCATCGGAAGCTTCATCGTACCGCCATAGAGGCCAACCAGCACATAGCGACCCAATTTAGCCAGGGCGGAGACACCGAGTTTCGCCGTCGCGGGTAGGCCCACTGTGTCCACCACCGCGAGGAGTTTTCCATCGGCCAGGGCCTGCAAATCCGCAATCGCTGTCTCAGTACTCGCAGAATTCAGCGTGGCATCGGCCCCCATCTCTGCCGCCTGGGCCAGTTTGGTATCATCGATATCGACCGAGATCACCCGGGGCACGTCCAACGCTTTGGCGAGCGCCACTGCATTCAGGCCGAGCCCACCTGCACCGATGATCGCCAAGGCCTCGTCAGGTTCGACTGGGAGTGCTTTCTTCAGGGCATTAAACACCGTGACACCTGAGCAGGCGTAAGGTGTCACCTCAGAAAAATCGAGGCCCGTCACATCCACCAGGAACTTCGGGTGGGGCACGATCACGTGGCTCGCGTAACCACCGCTTTGCAAGATGCCGAGCGGGTTCATCTTGGCGCAATCGTTTTCCCGCCCGTCGAGGCAATGGCGGCACTCCCCGCAGCCGATCCATGGGTGGACCAGCCGGGTCTCGCCAATCGGCGCGTCTAGCGCGTCAGGACCAGCAGCCACGACTTCTCCGAGGATCTCATGGCCGAGCGCCATGGGCAGGTTCATCCCGCGGTGCTTGACCTCGAACTTGCCGTCTTCGCCAAGGTCGAAGAACCCTTGGCGCAGGTGGAGGTCGGAATGACAGACCCCAGCGCGACGCACGCGGACGAGGACTTCGGTCCCTTTGGGTTCAGGTGTCGGTTTGTCGCGCTCCTGCATGGGCTGGCCGAACTCGACCAGGTCATAGCTTTTCATCAGGCTCCCTCCCCTTCAGGGTTTGCGCCCGATGGCCTGGATCAGGGTGAAGCTGAGAAGCGTGGTCCCAGGCGTGGCCAGATGAGCGCGTATTTTTGCGATGAGAGGATCAAACTCCGCACTCATGATCAACCCCTTCTCCTCCAGAAGCGAGCGGAGCGCGATCAGGGTCAGCGGCAGATGCTCCATCATCGGGGCGCCTGCTGGCACGATGTGGACGGTGGGATTGAGGCGGGTCTCAACAATGCCCACATCGGCGAACTGAGCGCCAAGTTTCAGACCGTAAGAGAGGTCGGAGCCCATTGCCTCGACCCCTTCCATCATCAGCTGAACACCACGATCAACCTCGGGCAAGGGTGGCCAGACTCCATAGGGAGAGGCCACTGCTTCCTGCGCGAACAGCAGCCCGCCGGGTTTCAACAGATTCGCAGCGGCCGCCAGCATCTTCGGCCCGTCTGCAATAATGCCGAGCGCGAAGCGGATATGGACGAGGTCAAAGCTTTCGGGCGCGAAGGGCGGGTTGAAGCCATCACCCTCGACGTACTCGATATCGAGCGCAAGTTCGGCCGCCCATGACCGAGCGGCCGCGAGTTTCGATCCGTCATAGTCGAGGCCGACCACTTGCCCATCCGGGACATGCTGGGCGAGCAGATCGGTGATGCCACCTACGCCACAGCACAGATCCAGACATCGCGCATCGCGTGCAAGACCGGCTTCGGTGAGAACCCGGTCCGCGTCATCCCTGACCATATCGCCCTGGATCCGAAGTCGGCGGATCTCGTCCGCCGACAGGGGCAGGGCATACCCACTCACGACAGTCCCATCGCTTGGGGCGAGAGATGAATGTTGAAGCGTCTGCGGATCTCGGCGTCGACTTCTGGGCTTACATGGCTCGGGAAATGTTCAGCGAGGATCTTGTTCTTCTTCTCGATCGTCTTCTCGATCAGATCAGGACGACCGAGTTCGTTCCACTCCTTGGGTGAAGTTCGGTCGGCGATCTCGGGGTATATGTACTCGGTCTGCATCAGACCAAGCGTCTGGTCATGGCCGAGGTAGTGGCCTGGACCCTCGAGGCAGACAGACCTCATCAGTTCGATATTCACCGAGTCCTCGGTGACCTCGATCCCGCGCACACAGCGCTGGCATTGGCCGAGCATATCGGCGCCGAGGATCCAGCTCTCAAAGCAAAATCCCAGCAGCGATGCGTGCATGCCAGCGGCCTCGTAGATCATGTTGGCGCCCGAGAGGCCGACCATGACGTTGGAGATCGCCTGCTCCCATCCCGCTTGCATGTCTGGCAGCTTCGCGTCCGCGATCCCGGCGGAGGTGCCGCCCGGCAGGCCATAGAAACGGTGCATCTGGGCGCAACCTGCGCTCAGGAGCGCCTGCTCACCCGAGCCGCCGGACATCGCGCCCGTGCGCAAATCCGAAACAAAGGGCCAGGTGCCAAAGATCGCCGGGTGACCGGGTTTGAGCGAGTTCACATAGACAACGCCCGCAAGGCATTCCGCAACAGCCTGAACGATCGCGCCTGCGATCGGAGCCGGGGCGGTCGCGCCCGCTTGGCCAGCGCTGAGAAGCAGGACAGGCATCCCACCGCGGATACAAGCCTCCATCACCTCGCAGGCCTCGGTCGCGAACTTCATCGGCGGCACGACGAAACAGTTGGAGTTAGACAGGATCGGGCGGGCGCGGAACTTGTCCTCCCCGCCGGCCAGAAGGTATGTCATCTCCAGACAGCCGGGCATATGCGATGGCTCGACAAAGCTGGTGCCCACATGCTTCTGCGTGCCCTTCAGGCAGGCATAGACCGTGTTGATGTCGAGTTCATAGTTGTCCAGCACATCCCGGCAGACCATTGGGCGTTGCAGGAAGTGGATGTTGTCGAGCGTGTCGACGATCCGCGCCGCGTCGTAGAGGTCCTGAAGCGTCGAGTCGCGATAGACGCGGTTCTCGACATCGACCATATGGACGGCGGCACCCGCCGTTCCGTAATGTGTTTTGGTGCCTGAGAGGTGGAGATCGTATTTCGGGTCCCGTCCGCAAAGTGTGATGTCGCGCGCCGCAACGGCCAGCATGTCCTCGACCAGGGCGCGTGGGAAACGGATGCGACCATCATCGCCAAGGATGGCGCCCGCGGCCGTCATCGCATCAATCCCGGATTGCGGGGCGAGGCTGATGCCAATCTGCTCCAGCGCATCAAGTGCTGCTTGGTGGATGCGGTCTATCCCCGCGCTGTCGATCGGGTTGTAGGTGCCGCCGGGCAGGCCCGCGCGCACTGGGCGGATGTTGTCGGCCAACGGGGCTGCACGCAAAGCCTGGCGGGCAGAGCGCCCCCCGGCGCGGCGGCCTCGTCTGGTATCGGTATCGGTCATGTCTAGGTCTCCATCGGGTTTTGGGGGTCAAAGCTGTGAGGTCAGAGGCTCACAGGTGAGCCGCGTGCCGCACGGCCCCGTTCCGCTCCAATGGTACGGTTGACCAAGCTCAACAGATGGTCGTCATCGCTCATCACCGGCTCCCGATCCGAGTGCAGCGTCAGAGTTGCACGATAACCGGTGCGACAAAATTGTCCAATCGCGACATCGACGTCGCGTCTGAGCCTTAGTTCACAATCTCAAAGCGCATTAGGAGAGATCGCTGCTCATCACTGCCGTTATCATCTGACACGAGCCAGAGATTGAGCGCCTCACCTTGTCGGACCACCGCGATGCCTTCCACGTTATCAACACCCACGCCCCGTGTTTCAAAAGGACGCCAATCGCTGAACCGTCCGAGTTCTTCACGGCTATCCGCGTCGGGAACACCATCCGTCATTCTGAAACGCTCGACGACGATCCGCGTGTCGTGGGCTCCTTGCTTCTTGCGTTCGCGGTGGTCACGGCGGAGCAGATACAGTTTGCCGTCTGGCCCCACGTCTGCCCCTGCGACCTCCTCTCGCCCTGGCGGATTGAGAGTCCCAGACCTTGGAGTCTCACCGCGCAGATCGAAGTGCCACCAATGGACTTGCCCGTCTATCCTCTTTTGACCGAAAGCAAGAAGGACGTCCTGGTTCGGCACTGCGGCCAGAGCTTCAACACCATTATTGCCTTTGATCCCCTTGAGGTCCCTTCCCTTCAGTGACAGGACCGAAGACAGAGTGTCGTCTGCATGAAGACGTGAGATCCGGTGATCGCGCTCAAACGCAACAAAAAGCTCACCATTGAGGCGTGCGAGAGCTTCTGCGTCGCGCTTACTCTTGCTGCTATGAAGCGCATCACCGTCCTCCGTCGTCAGAAGTCGGATAGCGCCAGAACCTAAGACCAATCCATCCTCTGTTTCTAGAAGTTCAGCCTCAAACAGCAAGCCATTGTCACCCACCGCCAGTAGTTTGCCGTTGTGGATATCGAGGCCCGAGAATCCAGGATCTACATCATCGATACCTGATACTTTGAGTTGCCATGTGTTCAGGAGCCTGAGGTAAGGCGTCTCTGCGTTCAGGACTTCCACAGTGATCTCTTGCGACATTGCGATGGATTGCCCGAGGATCAGCGAGGTGAAAACCACACCGGCGAAAAGGGTATTTGCAACTCTCATTTGACCTCCAACAATCACCCGGAGTTTGAACCGGGAGAATAAACAAACTGGGACTCAATCAAGCTTGAAACGTAGCAGCAATGTCCGCTGACCGGGGTTGAAATTGTTGTCAGCAATAATCCAGAGGAAGCCATCCGAGATCGCGATCCCCTCCATATTGTCGATACCGCTCAAGTTTTCGAAGGCGGCCAGGGTTTCTAGGGTACTGACGGATGGGCGGCCCTGCTCAAGTGTAAGGCGCTGGATCCTAATGCTGACACCTCTCGCGACGGAGAAGTCACGCAGCACAAGATAGAGCCTTCCTTCGGGGTCGATCGTGCTGCCCGTCACCCGGTGCGGTGGAGCGAGCGCCAGTGTGCCCTGATCGATCACGTTGTCTTGGTCTAAGAGCCACCAAAGCGTTAGGTCGTCGACCGGATCCTCCGCAATCGCCAGAACCCGCCCGTCACGCAGGCTAGCGAGCGCTTCGATGCCGCCATTATTGCTGAGATCGGCAAACCCCGGAGGCCGCATCCAAGGTTGGAGCAGACCGCTGGCATCGAGCCTTTCGATCCGATGATCTCTCTCGAACGAGATCAGCAGATGCCCATCAGAGCGCGCGAGACTTTCGGCATCGCCCTCCTTGCCGTCCAAAAGCCGATCTGCCGCGTCTCGTAGATGCCAGAGCGTTGCGTCGCTAGTCTCGAGCTGGCCTTGTTCGACCGAAAGATCCGCCCGCAGGAGATGAGCTCTATCACTTGCGGCGATCATCCGATCACCCTCGATCAACAGACCGGACAACCCGCCAAACCACTTGTTGTCGGCGGTTAACACCCAAGCACCGGCGGGCGTGAGTCCGTTCAGCTCTGTCGCTGGAACCGTTACGGGTTCGGCGATGATCGTCGTTTGCTTTTCTAAAGCGGCAGTCCCTGCCTTTGCTGCAGGACCGCCGTAGAACTTTCGACCGAAAACACCGATCGGCGGTCCCTGCATCAACAAGGCGAAGGTGACCAAACTTAGGGTCGCGAGAACCGCTAGAGATTTCACTCTTGCGCCACGGGACCACAAGAGAGCGGAAGATCGCTCATGCGCAGCGGGGCTTTTGGCTTGCTGGGTGTTTTGGGTGGCACCTTGCCCAAACCTTCGTCGGTGAACCACCACGCGAGCGTGGCATCGCAGCCGTTCCCGGCGGGCGGCGGGTCTTGAGGGATGCAGTCCGCAGCACCGTCTGGACAGCGCAGGCGGACATGGAAATGGCTGTCATGCCCCCACCAGGGTCGGATCTTTCGCATCCAGGCGCGGCCTTCGCCTCCCTCGCGCCGACACATCGCCTGTTTAATGGCCGCGTTCACAAAGATCCGGGTCACGGCAGGATCCTGCGCCGCTGCTTTCAGGATATCATGATGGTCGGGCGTCCAGTTCTTGTTCACATCCAGCTTGTCGGCGCGCACGACCGAGGGGCTGCCCACCTGCTCTCGCTCCTGACGCGAGAGTTCGCGGACCACCGGTTTCGCCAGCCAGATATCCACATCCATCCCGATCTGATGCGAAGCATGGCCCGATATCGGTCCCCCGCGCGGCTGGCTCATATCGCCGATATAGAGCCGCGACCAGCCAATCGATTGAGCTTTGCTCCCAAGGCGATCGACAAAGGCAATCACGTCAGGATGCCCCCAGTTGCGGTTGCGCGAAAGACGCATGGCCTGCCAACTGGCTCCGGTCTCGGCCAGTTCCAACCCACCGGCAAGGCAGCCTTTCGAATAGCCGCCGAGAGGTTCCGGGTTTCCCTCGCTCGGCACTGACCACCGCCCAAAAAGCGGTTTGGCCAGCGGGTCCGCCGCTGCCGGCGTCGTGATCAAAAGGATGAGCAGGCAGAGGCGAATGAACATCGGGCTAGTCCTCAAACAAGGGATCGGGCACATCCTTGGGATCACAGCCAAAGAGCTCCCAGGTCTTTGCCATATGCTCCGGCAAAGGCGCGCTGAGAGCAAGGGGCTGGCCGCTCACCGGATGCGGAAATCTCAGCCGCGCGGCATGGAGGTGGAGCTTGCGGCTGATCGCGCCGCCAATGCCTGCGCCCCAACCATCCCCGATGTTTTCCTGCCCGCGCCCGCCATATTTGCCATCCCCGGCAATGGGCGTTCCAAGCGCACCCATATGCGCCCGCAGTTGAT
>JBCDAQ010000177.1:0-7750 GCA_039185285.1 Pseudomonadota bacterium | reverse complement strand
TGAACCCGGAAGCTGCGAGCAGCCAGCGACCGCGATCGCCGAAGCGCCAAGCATCAGACGAGCAAAAGTCTTCATCCCTCTCTCCGTTCGGTAGTTAGCGCGACCATTCATTGGGTCGGCCCCTCGTTCAAGTTCTACTGGATTATTACCAGCCGTTGGTGGGTTTGGCATGAATGACGTTGAACCTCAATCCGTTAATCGCGCTAACTTGCGCTAGAATTGCACTTTATGGCTCGCGTAACCCATTAACAACACCCCATCGGCGGAAATGGCGAAAAAGGGGCCGCAACGCCTCGATTCGAGCACTTTGGTGACAAAAAATCAACTCAGACCCGGTTCATTACTGCTGTCGTAGGGTGATTTAAGCCGTTCGTTTGGGCGGTGGGAGCATTGCAGAGGCCAATGGGGAGACCGTGTGGTTTGGCCTGAAATGCGCCCCTTTGAGGGAGCTAAGTGGGTGAAAATGGACCGAACAGTATTGATTGCCGATGATGACGCGGGTCAGAGAAGGTTTTTAGGCCGCGTGTTAGAAGCAGGCGGGTATCGCGTTGAGCAGGCAGCCGGAGGCACGGCGGCCGTCGAGTATTTGCTGGGCCCTGAAGGCGCTGAAATCGATCTAATGCTATTGGATTTGAATATGCCGGACGTTGACGGGATCTCTGTCCTCAAGCGCATCCGGGCTGCTTTTAACTCGACGCCTATCCTTGTTTTGACATCGGACGGCTCGCTCAATCGAGCAGTTGAGGCGATGAAAGCCGGTGCAACTGACTTTCTTGTCAAACCGGTTCAGCCGGAGCGTTTAGAGGTTTCCATCCAGAATGCTCTCTCGATTTCCGACCTGTCGACAGAAGTACGCCGTCTATCGCGCGAAGGTGAGAATCGGTTGTCTTTCGATGAATTGATCGCCGTAAGCTCGGCCACCAAACGCTCGATCGCGCTGGCGAGGCGCGCGGCTAGATCGGACATTCCTGTTATGATCGAAGGTGAGTCGGGCACCGGGAAGGAAGTCTTCGCTCGGGCAATACATGGCTCTTCGGAACGTGCGGGGTCCCCGTTTGTTGCGGTCAACTGCGGTGCTTTGCCAGCCAACTTGATCGAGTCGATTCTTTTCGGTCATGAGAAAGGTGCCTTCACCGGGGCGACCAGCCGCCGTGCAGGAAAGTTCGAAGAGGCAGCGGGTGGTACGCTCTTTCTCGATGAGATCGGGGATTTGCCGCTGGAGGCCCAGGTCAAACTGCTCCGCGTCTTGCAGACAGGTGAAATTGAGCCCGTAGGCGGGCGGTCCACCCAAAAGGTTGACTTCCGCCTGATCTCAGCAACCCACCGTGATCTGAGGACGATGGTCGAAGAAGGACAGTTCCGAGAGGATCTCTTTTATCGGATCAGCGTGTTTCCAATGACGCTACCGGCACTGCGAGAGCGCCAAGAGGATATTCCCGCTCTTGCGCAGATGTTCCTTAAACGCTTCGCGGCGAGCGAGTTCGCAACGGCAGAGCGTTTCAGCCATGCGGCACTTACAAAGGTTGTGAATGCCCGCTGGCCGGGAAATGTGCGCCAATTGGAGAACACCATTCACCGTGCGGTTGTCATGAGTGATGGCACGATGATAGAGCCAACTGACCTGCATGGCATCGACGGAAGCAACGCCTCGAATGGCGCGGTCTGTGCGAGAAACGGATCCATGATCGAGAAACTGCCTCCAATTGATCCGTTCGTATTGCAGGACGGCCATATTCGGCGGCTGATTGATATAGAGGCGGAGGCAATCTCCCGCGCTTTAGATCTCTATCGCGGCCGTATGTCAGAAACTGCTCGGCGCCTGGGAATTGGCCGCTCGACGCTGTACCGCAAGATCGACGAGTTACAGATCGACAAGAACGCGAGCTAACGGGTCACTCCGACGGAGTGCCCCCACCCGGCAACATGCCGAGGGCGGATAGGTAGAGGTCGAGCATCGCTTCCTCTTCCTCGCGTTCGTCGGCATCTTTCTTCCTGAGGCTCACGATCTTGCGCAGGGTCTTGGCGTCAAATCCATTGCCTTTTGCCTCGGCATAGACCTCCTTGATTTGGTCAGCGACTTCCTTCTTCTCCTCCTCGAGTCGCTCAATGCGCTCGATGATCGCGCGCAACTGGCCTGCGGCGACGGTGGTGGTGGAGAAGCTTTCATCGGTCATGGAGAGGATCCTCTTGCGGGTGTGGGAGCGCGGTTCTAGCCGCGTGAGAGGGTGCCCGCAAGGGTCGATCTCAGGAACAGGCCTTCGTCGCGCGCTCTTTCCAGTCTGGGTGCCAGCGGGTCAGCGCTGGGCGGTTCTCGGTAATGTCTTGTGCGCCCCAGAGGATGCGCTTGTGGTCCATTTCAGAGGTCACGTCATTATCCGGGCAGAGGATGTAGAAATCACCTCTATCCAGTGCCTCAACCATAAATCCACCCACTTGATCCGAACTCCAAGCACCGGGTTTCTTTTCCGACCCTTCCTCCATTGTCCAGCCGGGGATCAGCAGATGGACTGAGACCGCGGCATCCCCTTGCCTCAACTCATGCGCGAGGCTTTCGGTGTAGCTCTTCAGCGCGGCCTTTGCCGCGTTATAGATTGGATGGCCGGGCGGATTGGTGATGCCCTGTTTTGAGCCCGCGTTAATGATCAGCCCGCTACCTTGGGTCCGCATCGCAGGCAAGAAGGCTTCTACGCCGTGTATCACACCCCAGAAGTTTACTTGAAAGGCCGCCTGCCAGTCGTCGAGCGGGGCTTCAAAGCCGCGGCCAAGTCGAGTCACGGCGTTGTTCATCAGCACATCCAAAGGCCCCAAGCGCGCGGCCAATGCAGCCATCGCGGCTTGATCGGCAACATCGACCGCCTCAGTCTGAACACCAAGAGCCTCACCGGCTGCTGTTAGCCTATCGCCCGGCAGGTCGACCAGACAAACCTCCATCCCAAGCGCCTTGAACTGCTTTGCCACGGCACGTCCAATGCCTTGCTGACCGCCAGTGATCAGGGCCTTGCGCCCCGGTGCTAGAAGCGGGTGAGCCATCAGTGGTCTTTAGGTTGGGCTGCGAAAGTGGCCTTTGCGTCGGCGCTTGCTTCGGTTTGGTACTTTGCCTTCCAGTCGTCGAAGGGCATGCCATAGACGATCTCGCGCGCCTCCATCTTACCGATTTCATCACCGGTTTCGGCGGCGGCTTCCTGATACCAACGGCTCAGGCAGTTCCGGCAAAACCCGCTCAGGTTCATCAGATCGATGTTTTGTACGTCGGTGCGGTTCTGCAAGTGGTCGCGCAGGCGGCGGAAAACAGCTGCCTGGAGTTCGATTTCTTCTCGGGTGAGGGTTTCTGACATGGTCTCTCTCTATGCATCTATCGTAGTTGGCCGGGCTTCCGCCACGGCGCGAGTGATCATCGGCGCGAGGCGATCCGCCCAGGCCTGTTGTCCAGCTTCTGTGGAGATGAGGTCATTTCGGATCTCGATCAAGACATGAGGGAAACCACGGCTGGTTCCATGCTGAAACATACAGTCTCCTTTTAGTTGGCCCGAGTATGGTTCGTTGTCACCCACACAGAGATCCGGTTCCTTTTCCAGCTCAGACAAAAGAGGCCGCATCAGCCGGTCGTCTTGATCCCAAAGGAGCCCAACATGCCACGGACGTGGAAGTCGGCCTTTGAATTGCGGCGTGAAGGAATGCATCGACACGAGCATCGGTCGCAGACCATCTGCCTCCATCTGGTCAATCTTGGTGCGCACTGCAGTGTGATAGGGCCGGTAGTAGGCATTGAGGCGGCGCTCGATCTCCTCCTCGCCGGCATGCCGATTGCCAGGAATGATCGAGCCGTCATAGAGCTTCATAACTAAGGTTGGGTCGTCCTCGCCTCGGTTCGGATCAATCACGAGGCGGGAGAATGTCGACAACACAGCGGGCGCACCGAGGCGTTTAGCCAAGCCGAGCGTAACGGCCCGCGCACCCACATCCCAGGCTATGTGGCGTGCCATATCAGCTTCCGACAGACCCAAGTCGCCGATCTCCGGCGGGACACCATTACTTGCGTGATCGCAGAGAAACACGAGATCCGCTATTCCGTCAGCCCGTCCCTCAACCTCTTCCACTGGGTGAAATGTCACCTTCAAAACCCCATTCTGTCGCCGTTCGGTTGCAAAATTGCGGCGGCTTCCTGCCGAAAGCGCCCTAAACTCGCAATCATATGTCTCAGTGTTTCATTGTATTTCGGTCCTGTGACCGGGATGTTGAGGCCGACATACACAAACGGGGGGACTTGTCCATGCGTCGCAATAGAAATGTCAAAATCGTGGCCACGGTGGGACCCGCCTGTTCCACACGCGAGATGCTTAAGAAACTGGCCGAGACTGGGGTGGATGTCTTCCGCCTCAACATGTCTCATGGCGCTCATGAGGATATCGCTGAACGCCATGCGCTAATCCGTGAGATTGAGTACGAGCTGGATCATCCGATCGCCATCCTGGGCGACTTGCAAGGCCCGAAGCTTAGGGTCGGCTTGTTCAAAGACGGCCCTGTTACGTTGGAGATTGGACAAGCGTTCCGTTTCGATCTCGACGATGCACCTGGCGATCAGAGCCGGGTCCACCTTCCTCATCCCGAGATCTTCGCGGCCCTTGAGCCCGGTGCGACCCTGTTGGTCAATGATGGCAAAATTCGACTGACGGTGAAGAGTTGCGATGAATCGCATGCCGAGTGTGAAGTCGTGGTCGGTGGTGAGATCTCAAACAACAAAGGTGTCAACGTACCGGATGTCGTCTTGCCGCTGGCTGCTTTGACTGAGAAGGATCGCAAGGACCTTGAGTTTGTCATGGAACTTGGCATCGATTGGTTGGCCTTGAGCTTCGTGCAGCGCCCAGAAGATGTCCTGGAAGCACGAGAGTTGGCGGGCGGCAAAATCGCTATCATGGTGAAGGTGGAAAAACCGGCGTGTGTCGACCGTTTCGATGAGGTGCTAGCGGTCTCTGACGGTATTATGGTTGCCCGTGGAGATCTCGGTGTGGAGATGCCGATCCATCAATTGCCACCCATCCAGAAACGCCTGATCCGCGAATGCCGCCGCGAAGCGAAGCCAGTGATTGTCGCAACCCAAATGCTCGAGAGCATGATCACGTCTCCTGTGCCGACGCGGGCGGAAGTCTCTGATGTCGCGAGCGCGATCTATGATGGTGCCGATGCAGTGATGCTTTCGGCCGAGAGTGCTGCGGGCCAATATCCCGTTGAAGCCGTGGCGATGATGGATTCGATTGCTGAGCATTTAGAAGGGCAGGATCTCTATCGACAATCCTTAGAGGTCGGACCGGAGATCATGCGAAACACTGTCGCCGACGCCATTACGTCGGCTGCAAAAGCAGTTGCGGAGTCTACTAAGGTAAAGGCGATCGGATGCTTTACGCATTCCGGAACGACGGCTTTACTCATGTCCCGTGAGCGCCCATCAGTACCGATTATTGCATTGACGCCGATCCGAGAGACAGCACGTCGTCTTTCACTTGCTTGGGGCATGCATTGCGTGGTGACCGAGACGGTGGAGCGCTTCAAACTGGCTGTCGTAAGTGCTGTCCGGGTCGCGAAGAGCCATGATTTCGCCGGCAAAGATGACAATATCATCGTTACGGCAGGCGTGCCATTCAACCAGCCCGGCACAACCAATATTCTACGCGTCGCCCCGGTGGATGAGCGCAAAATTTTTGAAGGTGGGCACGATTAGAGGACAGAGGTTTCTCAGCTTGAAACCGCTGGTGGGTCGGCAAGCTGGGTTACGAGGCGCGCCTTACCGCCCGCCGTTGAGCAGAGCGCCGGGCGGCGCTCTGCAGGCTTGCCTGCAGATGATCGGGCAGTCGCCCGATCTGCCGCGTGAGAGGCTTAAGCCGCTGCCAAGGTGGACGGGTGACGACTGGGTTAACACTGGCTCGTCGAGCATTTGACCGATAGTCTGAGTTCAGAGATACGAGAGGCAGAATGTCTGACACAGCTCCCAATCAGTTTGCGCTGTTAAGAACCCGGCGATTTCTGCCGCTCTTCCTCGTTCTGTTTTTGGGTGCACTCAACGACCAGGTTTTTAAGAACGCTTTTGTCGCGCTTGTTACCTTTGTGATCGTCGTAAACGTTAATGGTGCGGACGTGGTGCCATTCGCCGGGATGAACATTGGCTTGGATGCATTCTCTCTGATTGCGAACATTCTTTTCATCCTGCCTTTTGCGTTGATTGCACCCACTGCCGGGCAGATCACCGACAGGCTCGACAAGCGGGTCATGATCCGGTTTGTGAAGCTCGCTGAGATCTTCATCATGGTCATGGCGGTCGTTTGCTATGTCTATCAACAGGTTGAACTCCTCCTCTTGGTTTTATTCTTTCTCGGCGCGCAGTCGGCGATTTTTGCACCTGTGAAATACGCAGTACTGCCGCAATATCTGAGCCGGGAGGAGCTTTTAGGGGGCAACGGGTTGGCTCAGGCGGCCACCTTTATCGCCATTATCTTCGGCACGATTCTCGGGACGCAGGTTATTTTGATCCCGGGCATTGGCATAACGGCTGTCTCCGTCACGGTCATGGTCATCGCTTTTATCGGCTATGCAGCGGCCTTGGCCGCCCCTTCTGCTCCACCGGTCGGAGAACCTCCGAAAGTGGATTGGGTCTTACCGCGTGCGGCCTGGAATCTCGTGATGAGCTGTCGAACACGACGCGTGCCCTTTGCTGCAATCATGTTAATCGCTTGGTTCTGGTTCATGGGGGTTACTTTCATGTCTCTTCTGGGCGCTTACACGCGGACCGTGCTGCAAGCGGATCAGGATGTACTGACCGCTCTGCTTACCTGTTTCTCGATCGGGGTCGCGATCGGAGCGCTTCTTTCAAGCCGCATCGCGCGAGGAGGAAGTGGATTAGAGGCGACGCCTTGGGCAGCGCTGGGTCTCGGCGGGCTCGCGGTTGTTCTCTGGGTTGTAACGCCCGTGGGGGCGCCCGGTGCTAACCTCTCGCTCGGCAGTTTTTTGGCGTCAGGGCAGGGGATCGCGGTTTTCCTTTGCTTTATCGGCTTGGCAGTTTCAGGCGGGATTTACATCACGCCTTTGAATACGCTCTTGCAACGCACCGCGCCGGCGCGGATGCGGGCGCAGTTCGTGGCCTGCTCGAATGTGGTTGATGCAGGCGCGATGTTGTTCTCAGGCTTTGTCGGGTTGGTGCTTGGTACGATGGGTTTGGTCTCGGTTGAGATCTTTGCCGTCTTGGGCTTGACCGCCCTACCGATGGCGGTCGTCTGCGCACGCTTAACACCTGGCCATGTTTTGCGAATTGCAGGCTGATGCGAGAAGCATTCTGGAAACTGCCGCTGGAACAGTTGACTGGCGAAGAGTGGGAGGCGCTTTGCGATCAATGTGGACGCTGTTGCGCGGTGAAACTGGAAGATGCAGATACCGGAGAGGTCTACTACACCGAGATTACCTGCCGCTTGTTCGACAATCAGTCCTGCAAGTGTGGGAATTATGCCTTTAGACGGCAGTTGGTTAAGGGCTGTGTGCAGTTGACGCCTGAGAGCTTAGAAGAGGCTTGCGATTGGTTGCCACGAAGTTGTGCTTACCGAAGGCTGTATGAAGGCCGTGACTTGGCAGCTTGGCATCCATTGATCTCTGGCCGGTCAGAAACTGTCCATGAGGCGGGGGTGAGCTTGCAGGGTCGCGGCATTCCGGAATACGAGGTGGATGAGGCTGATCACGAAGATCACATCATCGAGGAAGATTTCTAACC
>JBCDAQ010000176.1:0-7772 GCA_039185285.1 Pseudomonadota bacterium | reverse complement strand
GGTGCTTTCCCGATTTTACATAGTCATGGAGCGTGGTCGTGATTATCTGGTCAGGGTCGTAGGGACCAGCTGTGTCGGCCCATTTAGGGGGGTGAATAAATCCCCTCGAGCCGCTTGGAGCTGAGTAAAATGCTACACCGCATGACAGAAGAAATAGGATGGCCACGATCTTCCGGATTTTGTCGTTCATTGCCGAGTTGCCTCCAAATACCGAATGGATTCCCCGACCTGAGTGTTTAGGCCAATCAACCCATGATCGGTGTGTAGAAGATTGCCCGTGTGGCGTGCCCCCAGACCCATGTTAAGTTTCGGCTGCGAAAGCGTGCATCCGAAACCACTGAAGCAGCGCAAAAATGATCGCTTAGCACTGACTGAATCGCACGATCGAGATTGGAAGGCAATGATCCGGCCTATCTAAATGGCCCGCAATGCTAGGCCCGCAACAAGTCATCAAGGTCAAGGGGCGCATTGACCATGTTCAGGGTGCCGTCCCCGTTCATCAGCCATTCATCCTTGGGCTTGTCCCAATAGAGCTCGACCCCGTTTCCATCGGGATCGTCGAGATAGACAGCTTGCGAGACGCCGTGATCCGCTTTGCCTGTGATCTTGTAGCCCGCCTCGACCACCCGGCGCACCGCATCCGCCAGATCGGCGCGGGTGGGATAGAGAAATGCCGTGTGGTAGAGGCCGGTATGCCCCGGCGGCGGCGGGGTTGCGTCCGCACTCTCCCAGGTATTTAGGCCAATATGATGGTGGTAACCTCCGGCCGAGAGGAAGGCCGCACCGCTCTCAAGCCGAGCAATGACGTCAAAGCCAAGCACGCCTGAGTAAAAACCAATCGCCCGGTCGAGATCCGCGACTTTCAGATGAACATGACCGATTGATGTGGTCGGAGCCGTTGGCCGGTCAGCAGGTATCAGCGCTTTCATTTTAAACCTCCATCTTTGGTGGGAGAGATTAGTCATCGGACTGCGAGTTCACGAGGGTGCAGACATCCAAACACTGTTGCAGGTGCCGCAACAATGGTTCCGCGCCACATCAGCCATTGCGCCCTTCTCTTGGGCAGTTATATCCGGTGCATGGGCAAGCTGCTTACCTTTTTAATTCCCATCGTTGTGGCCATCACGATGTTCCGGGTGAATTCCGTTCTCTCGGGCCGGAGCCTGAAGTCAAAATCGCGCCCCTTGCGAAATGACGAGGTGGAACGCGCACTGACCCGGCTGGCCTCGGCGGCGGAGATCGACCACATCCATGTTCGCGTTCTGGATGAGGAGCAGATCAACGGGTTGGTGACGCCCCAGGGCGATATCTATGTGACGCGAGGCCTGGTGGACAAGCTGCGCGGAGGCAAGATCTCGATGCCGGAGTTCGTCTCGGTCATTGCACATGAGCTGGGGCATCTGGCCCATGGTCACACGAAGCGGCGGATCTGGGATGTCGCGGGCTCCCACCTGTTGATCGTGATCCTGGGCGGTCTGCTCGCGCGGTTTATCCCCTTTGTCGGCTACTACATCGCACGGTTTCTAAGCTCGCTTTTCGTCTCGGCGCTCAGCCGCAAGGACGAGTTTGAGGCCGACAGCTATGCGACCGCCCTGATGATCCGCGCGGGCTTTGGCGCCGAGCCACAGGCGCGGATGCTTGAGAAGCTGATCGAGCTGGTGCCGGGCGCAGATCGGATCAGTGACAATTGGCTCGCATCCCACCCGCCAGTGCCTGAACGCGCGGCAGCAATTCGCGGGAATGCCGACAGGTGGACGGGGTGAGCGCCTCACCCTCGGTTTGGCGCGCCATTGCGGTCAGTGTTTCGGGCATCTTTCTGCTCGAGATCATGGCGGCCCTGGTCAAGGTCCTGATCGTCGATTATCCGGCCCCGCAATTGGCGGTTTACCGCAATGTCTTCGCCATGTTGCCTGCGATCATTCTGCTCTCGCTGACCCCGGGATGGCGGTGGCGGTTGGATCAGATCGTGATCCCCTTGTGGCAGCTGGGTTTGTTGCGCGGGTGCTTCATTGCAGTCGCCCAGGTTTCCTTTTACTTCTCACTCAGCTTCATGCCGTTTGCCACCGCCTCGGCGCTGACCTTCACCATGTCGCTCTTCACCACGGCGTTCTCCGCACCGCTCTTGGGCCATAAGGTCGGGATCTGGCGGTGGAGTGCGGTGCTGACCGGATTTCTCGGCATCATGCTGATCCTGCGCCCGGGCAGCGACACGTTCACGGTCTGGGCGGTTCTACCGGTTCTGGCAGCTGTTTGTTATGCGGCAACTGCGGTCACCTCGCCGCTCTTCCCGAAATCTGTGCCGACAGCGGCGATCAATCTCTGGACCGGGGTCTCGGCATTGATCGGTGCGACTATCCTGACAACGGCCACCTCTGGCTGGGTCCCGATTGCCAGCGCCACTGACCTGGGGTTGATGGTGGCGATGGGCCTGGTCGGGGGATGCGGTGTTCTGTTACTAATCTTCGCCTACCGAATGACCGAGCCGAGCAATCTCAGCCCCTTTGACTACTTCGGGATCCTGTTTGCCTTCACCATCGGCTACTTCTTCTTTGGCGAGAGCCCGGTGGATGAGCTGTTCCCGGGCGTTATCTTCATCATCGCGGGCGGTATTTTGATCGTCTGGCGGGAACGTTTGAACAAAGCGCGGGAGAAGGCAGCATGACAGAGTTGACAGAGGATCTGGCGGCAAGCGGTTGGAAAAGCGCGCAAGATGGAAAAGCGATTAACAAGACCTTCCGTTTTCGAAACTTTCGTGACGCGATGGCCTGGATGACCCGCGTGGCCTTCGAAGCTGAAGCAGCGAACCATCATCCCGAGTGGTTCAATGTCTACAATCGGGTCGAGGTGACGCTGACGACACACGACACAGGTGGTCTCTCTGAAAAGGACATCGCCCTTGCGACCCAAATGGACCGGATCGCAGCGCTGACCTATGCCAAGGACGCCTAGCTCGCCCTTCTAGCCACCGCTATGGCGCGCCAGCATTGCCAGGAGGTCTTCTTTGCGGACGGGTTTTGCAAGATAGTCCGTCATTCCAGCAGCGAGACACTTTTCCCGAGAGTCCTCCATCGCATGCGCTGTGAGCGCAATGATTGGAATGGCGGGCCAGTCGTTTTGCCGCTCCAACTCGCGGATCTGGCGGGTCGCTTCCCATCCGTCCAAGACCGGCATGGACAGATCCATGAGGAGAACATCCGGCCGCGCATGTCCATAAGCCTCGACGCTTTCTTGTCCGTTCACGACCTCAGTGAGTTGGTGCTCGGTCGGTTCGAGATATTTTGAGAACACCATCCTGTTTACACGGTTGTCCTCAGCCAAGAGGATCTTCAACGGCCGGATCGCGGCCGCGTGAGGAGCGCTCGACATGGACGATTCCAGCCTTTCCGTCGCGGGCTTCAGCCGAAGAGAGATTGTAAATCGACTTCCCTGTTCGGGTTTGCTCTCAACCGTAATCTCCCCGCCCATTTTCCGAACCAATCGGGCTGAGATCGCAAGACCCAAGCCGGTACCATGGCCACGGTCCTGCTCGCTCATGCCAACCTGGACGAAATCATCGAAGATCGTCGCGATCCGGTTGGCGGGAATGCCGATCCCAGTATCGATCACCGCGATATCGAGTGCTGTCGCCTTACCCTTTGGCTGCCCCGAGACCTCGACCCTGACCCGACCTTGATCGGTAAACTTGACCGCATTCCCAACTAGGTTTGTGAGGATCTGGCGCAGGCGCAATGCATCGCCTTCGAATGTCCTTGGCAGGTTCGGCGCGTAGTCGACCTCCAGGATGAGCCCCTTGCCGGTTGCAAGCGGTCCCGAAAGACGCAGAACCTCGTCGGTCAAATGGGTCAGATCAAAGGGGCCATTGATCAGATCGAGCCGCCCCGCCTCGATCTTGGACAGATCCAGAATGTCATTGATCAGCATCACCAGAGCCTCGGCGGAGTTTCTGATCGTGTTGACAGAGAGCGTCTGGTCAGCCGTGAGCGTTCCGTCGTCCAGCACATCGCTCAGACCGATAATACCATTCATCGGTGTGCGTATCTCGTGACTCATCTTGGCAAGAAAGGCGGACTTTTCGCGATTTGCCGCCGCAGCTTCATCGGCGAATGCTTGGGCGCGATTCGCCTGGGCATCGGCTTCCGCGCGCGCTGTTACGAGACTGCGCGAGTCTGCTTTGGATCGCGTAAAATCGGTAAAGGTGAGCACCCAGCCGCCGTTAAATCGCGGCTTGGTCGCGACGCTCACCGATCGGCCATCAGGCGTCTCATGATAGACTTGCTCTCGCATGCTTGCATCGGTCATGTCCCTGAGAAACTGCAGCGGCACAACCTCGCGTGGGCCGTAGTCACCGCGCGCCCTGCTCGCCGTGATAAACTCCGAAAAAAGCTGCCCTACGGGATCCCATCCCTCTGGCCAACCCAAAATAGCGCGCAGGCGGGCATTCGCGGTCTCAATCCGGCCGTTGCTGTCGAGCACCATCAGCCCTTGGCTCATTACGTCGATCACCTCGTCCAGACGCGTCGAGGCGGCCGCTGGAGCTGATTTTGCGCGTTTGCGCAGGATGATCAGACCGGAGGCGGCGGAGGCGATGGCTATCCCCATGCTCCAGATCCCAACAACAAAGATTGCGAAGGTCGCTATCCAGGTGGTGCCAATCAAACCAACAATCACCGGATCGAGCCGCCGTGATGGCTTGGGCACATCCAACAAAGGTTTCGGGCTGACCGTGGTCAGCGGGGCGGTTAGAGCCGTTTCTCTAAGATCAAAATGTTCCATTCAAGAACCCGTTCATAGGTGAGGTCGTCGACAGATCCGCGGATGATGAGCCAGCCGAACCCACTCTCAGGTGCGGCTTGCAAACTCGGTGCGGCGGTGGTTGGGGGTGGCAGAGAGGCGAACGAGAACGGTCGCCCCCGGTCCCAAATCCCAAGGAAGACCCGGTCCCGATCTTGCCAGAAACCGATATGGATCGGCTGTCCGGGGCGGCCATGATAAGCATGGCGAATAATGTTGTTCACCACTTCGACCAAAACCGTCTCGAGAACATCGAGGTCTGCATCGGATTGCTGCATCAACGCGAGGATTGGCCGGATCGATGCCCGTATCCGATCCATCGCAGGGGCGATCGAGGTGTACTCGCTTGTTAAAACGACCGAGAAGGCGGGGCGAAAACCTCGTCTGACGGAGAAAGCCACGGCACCCTCCATCTCAGGCATGCTCCCTAATCGAGAGCACCTCATCCATCCGCGTCAATGACAGGAGTTGCGCCACCCTGCCGGTCAGTCCGGTAATCTCAAACTGACCATCCTCATCGACCAGTTTCGCCACGGCGATCAACGCGCCAAGACCAGCGCTGTCGACAAAGTCGACGCGACCGAGATCCAGCAAGATGGCACGCTCCCCACGGGAGATGATGCGAGAAAGCTGCTCGCGAAAGGTTCCGGCTTGCACGGAATCCAGCCGGCTCAAACAACACTCCACCCGGAGAAAACCATCGATACGGTCCTGTTCGATCAGCATCTATTGTCCTCCCGCTTTGTTGCCGTGATCAAAATTTAAGACGCGAGGCGTTAAGAAACCCCCAAGCAGGAGGTCCGAAATCAACACTCGGTTAAGGCGCGCGTCGCACTCTGCCTGCGATGGAGAGCCAAACGAATCCGCGGGTGTCTGAGGGCACCTGGAACACCCACCCTGGGATGCAATCCGGGCGGCGTGTTGTAATCGTCCATAATAAAATGTCAGGTCGCCGGCGGCTGACGCGGCATCTTGCGTCACAAGGTTATGTAGTAGCACCTGCGCCGGATCCGGCGACGGCCCTTCAATTGTTGTCAGAGCAAGACGCGGCGATTATGATCTGCGACAGCGCCTTGCCCGACGATGGGACACGCAGACTTTGCGATGCGGTGCGCAGCTCTGATTTGGCCGCCAAAGTCTACATCCTGCTGATTGCTGAGAAGTCAGAGCGTGAGCGCGTGGCGGAGAGTATGCATCTCGGCATCGACGACGTTCTTCGCCATCCGGTCAGTGCGGCAGAGATGGCGATCCGTCTGGTCGTCGCCGAAAGCTGGTTCGAGCGTCGCGAGGCGATGCAGGATGAGCAGCTTCGCAGCCACTCAGCCGATGCCCGGCTGAAGGCGTTGGAAGCGGAACGAAAGGCTGATGAAGCACTCACCGCCCGGATCCAGAACGGCCTACAGCCGCCCGGCCACTACCGCAGGAACGGTTTCGGCGTTGCCTCGCTGAGCCTAGCGGAAGGCAAGGTTTGTGGCGACGTGGTTGGTAGTTTCACCGTCGGCCGAGACACCATTGGCCTTTACGCGGCCGATGTCTCCGGCAAAGGGGTTGCGGCCGGATTGATGTGCATGAATCTGGTCGCTCATCTTTCCGGCACTATTCCAGGCCGAAACATTGCTCTGAAGTCGGGAGCGGATGGGCGGGCGCAACTGCGCGACCCTGCGGAAATTCTCAGCGAGTTGAACAAGCTCTTTGCCCCGGCAAATGAACGGGAACTGTATCTCACAGCCGCCTTGGCCTTGATCGATCGACGCAACGGTGTTGGTCGGATTGCTTTGGCGGGCCATCCTCTACCCCTGCTCCTGCCCCATCAAGGCATGGCAATTCCGTTGGGAGAGCCCGGCCCACCGATCGGCCTGATGGCTGACCGCCAGTATGAAAGCATGGACTTCAAACTCCCACCCGGCGGCCGGATCGTGATGTTCTCCGACGGATTGTCGGATGCCTGTGCAGCATTGAACGCGGAAACTGGCGGCGAACGGGTCGCAGCAGGTGCTGCCGAGTTGGCAACCGCTCCGCTCAGCACCGCGCCACAAGCCCTGATCACCAAAATGGCCGAGCAACACGGCGCGCGGTTCACCGATGACGTGTCAGTTCTTTTCGCAGAGCGGCTGAACGCGAGCTAGCCCTTACTCCTCGGCGCTGAGGTCGAAGTTCTCTCCGGGGAAGTACTTTGCGACCCGCACGTCCGCCGCACGGGCGTGGCCTTCCATCCGCTCGAGGCGGGAGATCCGGGCGGCCGCAGGGCCGATCGCGCGGTTGGCCTCGCGGGTGGCGCGCTGCCAGGTCACCGTCTTCATGTATTTATGCACCGACAGCCCGCCCGTGTAGCGCGCGGCCCCCGAGGTTGGCAGGACGTGGTTGGTGCCCGAGCATTTGTCGCCATAGGTCACGGTGGTCTCTTCGCCCAAAAACAGCGAGCCGTAGGAGCGCAGGCGCCCCAGCCACCAGTCGAGATCCTCGGCCTGGACGCTGAGATGCTCCGCACTGATCCGGTCGGCGCATTCGGCGACTTCCTCGCGGGTGTCGCAGACCATGATCTCGGCATAGTCGCGCCAGGCGGCTTCGGCGTTCTTTGAGTTCAGCTCCGGCAGATCCGCAATCAGTTCCGGCACCCGGGCCATCACGGTCTCGGCCAACTCACGCGAGGTAGTGGCCAGCCAGACGGGGGAGTTATAGCCATGCTCCGCCTGGCTCACCAGATCGACAGCGACGACTTCGGGGTCGGCCGTCTCATCCGCCAGGATCAGCGAATCCGTGGGACCTGCGAACATGTCGATGCCGACGCGGCCAAACAGGATCCGCTTCGCCTCGGCGACAAATTGGTTGCCAGGGCCCACCAGGATGTCCGCAGGCTTGGCGCCGAAGAGACCGAAGCACATGGCCGCCACACCTTGCACGCCGCCGAGGTTCAGCACGCGATCCGCCCCGCAGAGATCCAGCGTGTAGAGGATCGCCGGCGGGATGCCCACGCCCGGGAT
>JBCDAQ010000175.1:0-7772 GCA_039185285.1 Pseudomonadota bacterium | reverse complement strand
CTCCTGGCCATTGCGCCAGATCGTCAGCTCCAACCAGTCCGAGAGCGCGTTCACCACCGAGACACCGACCCCGTGCAGACCGCCCGAGACCTTGTAAGAGTTCTGGTCGAACTTACCGCCCGCATGGAGCTGGGTCATGATCACTTCGGCGGCGGAGATCCCCTCCTCCTCATGAATGCCCGTCGGGATGCCGCGCCCATTGTCCGATACGCTGACCGAGCCATCGGCGTGTAGCACCACGCGCACCAGATCCGCATGTCCCGCCAGGGCCTCGTCAATCGCATTGTCCACGACCTCATAGACCATGTGATGCAGGCCCGACCCGTCATCGGTGTCGCCGATATACATACCCGGCCGCTTGCGCACCGCTTCCAGCCCTTTGAGGACCTTGATGCTGTCGGCCCCGTATTCCGGGGTCTCTTCCTGCTCGTTATCGCTCATCTCTTGTCCTTATTGGCGCTTCAGCTGCGGGGCTGGCGCAATTCCTCCATACGGGCCGATGTGGCGCGGAGCTTCTCGACGGCCTCCGTCGCCATACCCTCGGGTTCTTTGGTCAACTCGGCCACAAGGGCTTGCTGTTTCCCGAACTCGGCCGCGAATTCGAGGGCTTCTGAACTGCCCGGGTTCAGCCCTGCGGAGCGCGCGAGAACCCAGTTGGTGTTCGGGTCGATATCCTGACTGTAGCCCTGGCCAAAGGGGAAAAAGACCGTGATATCGCCGACAGTGACGTTCGTTTGCCGGGTCATGGCCGCAGCCATCGCGGCATTCGCCTCGGCGATCGCCATCATCGAGGCTGTGTAGCTCTGCATCCAGGCTGTCATCAGGGAGAGAAAGGGGTTCATCTGACCTCCACGCCCGAGGCGCCATTGCCATCCGTGACTTCGATCTTCAGCGTATTGGGGGCGACATCCGCAAACAGCTCCGCGCCCGTGCCGGTGATCCAGGCCTGGCAGTCGAGTTGGTCGATCTCGCCATAGAGCGCTGCACGGCGATCCTCGTCGAGATGGGCCGCAACCTCGTCGAGCAGCACAATCGGTGTGATCCCCGTCGCTTTCAACGCTCGCGCATTGGCGAGGATCAGCGAGATCAGCAATGCCTTTTGCTCGCCCGTCGAGCAGGCTCGCGCCGGCATTTCCTTGGCCGCATAGACCGCGTCTAGATCCGCCCTGTGCGGCCCGGACAGCGTCCGCCCGGCGGCCTGATCGCGCCCGCGGCCCGCGGCGAGTTCCTGGGCCAGACCGGCAGCTTCCTCAATCTCTGTTTGGTCAAGAGTGTCGCTCTCGATCCCGTCGGAGCGAATCACCTCGGCGAAGCGATTTTCCATAGGGTTCAGGATAGCTAAATCCGCCTTTGGAAACAATGACTCAGCGGCAATTTGGGCCTCCGCCAGGTGAAACAAGGTGAGTGCCCGTCCCCGCGCAACCTTCGCCCCCTGCCGGCTCATCTGCGCCTCAAGCCCTCCCAGCCAGGCCGGGTCGCTAACCCCATCTTTCAAAAGGCGATTTCGCTCTCGCATCGCCTTTTCATAGGCAACAGACACCTCGCCATGCTCAGGAAAGAAACCGAGCGCCATGCGATCAAGAAACCGGCGTCGGTCGCTCGCCCCCTCGAGCCAGAGCCGATCCATCGCCGGTGTGAGCCAGACCATGCGCAAATGATGCCCCAATGCGAGCTGTGGCGCGGCCTTTCCATCGATCTCAACCGTCCGGCCCGGGGTATCCGCTTCGGTCCCGGTCATGATCTCAGCCGACCCATCAGCGCCGTCGATCTCTGCCCTTACGCGCCAGCCTGGACCTGCCGGTCGGCGGACCAGTTCCTCCGACGCGGCCCGGCGCAACCCGCGCCCTGGGACAAGCAGTGAGATCGCCTCCAGCACATTGGTCTTGCCCGCACCATTCGGCCCGTAAAGCGCGACCGAGGCTGACTCTGGCTCGATCACAGCCGAGGCATAGCTGCGGAACTGGTTCAGCCGTAGCGCCTCGATTGCACAGCGAATGGGTTTCATCTGACAACTCTCGGGCTTGTGTCTGGCCCCCTGCGCCTATCTAGCCTAACGCACACCCGCCTTTGCGCGCCCGCCCCGGCCGCGCCTGACAGCTTCCGAGGAGCTCTCCCATGATCAAGTTCTATTATCACCACACCCCGAACCCGATGAAAGTCGCCCTGCTGCTCGAAGAGGCTGGGCTGGAGTACGAAACCCATTCCGTCGATGTCTTCAAGGGCGATCAGCATGCCGAGTGGTACCGCGCCATCAACCCCAACGGCAAGGCACCTGCGATCGAGGATGACGGTAAGCGGGTCTTCGACTCCAACGCGATCCTGCTCTACCTCGCCGAGAAAGCAGGCGGCTTGCAAGGCAAGGCAGAAGACCGGGGAGAATTTCTCTCGTGGCTGATGTGGATTGCAACTGGCCTTGGTCCTTACTCAGGCCAATGGGTCCACTTCCAAACCGCGGGTGCGGCTGAGGGCGGCGACTACGCCAAGCGTCGCTACAAGTTCGAGGCGCATCGCCACTATGAAGTGATGGACGCCCACCTTGCGGGCAAATCGTTCTTCGTCTCGGACGAGTTCTCGATTGTCGACATCGCCGCCTGGGGCTGGGTCGACCGCCATGTCCGTGTGCTGGGCGAAGGTGAGCTCGACAACTACCCCAACGTCAAAGCCTGGTTCGCGGCGATCGACGCCCGCCCCGCCGTCGCCCGCGCCCGCAACATCGGCAAAGACCTGGAGTTTAAGGCGACTTTTGACGAGGAGACCGCCAAAGCGATGTTCCCGTCGAACTTCTCCGGTAGCTGATCACGAGGACTTAATTGGGAGGAGCTAATCTCCTCCCAAATTTTGTTATAACATGACAGTTTTTGTTTCCACCTGACAGTTTTTCGGACGTCTGATCATCGTCCGAACTGGTTCTCCTAGAATCAATATCTTCAAATCGAGCCCGGTACTTAAAGAGTATCGAAACCAGATGAGCGAACATACGGGGACAAGAAATGTTTCGTGACAATCCAGAGATCTTCGACATCACTGTCGACATCGACATGCCGATCTTCGATTACAGAGCCGAGATGCGCAGTTTCCGCGCCAAAGGAAATGCACGCGGTGTGTGGCGCCGCGATCGTTTCTTCACGAAGGGCTACGGCTCGGAGTGCAGTGTTCCAAGGCCTGAGCACGCAAACGGGGTCCACTGACGCATGCTCGGTAGAGCTCACGGGCTCTGAGAAAGTGTCGGGTGAGCGTCGAGGGCCACAATCAAGCGATACTCTTTTGGGGGTCGCGCTTGTTCAACCAGCTCCGAACCATGCGTTGGCACCGGCCCTCCCAATACTTCGTCGAGAGATGTGCCGCCAAGAAAGCGAGTGCCCAGCTGATCGGGCGTTTCAACAGATATCTCTCAATGGTCGATCCAGACTTGAACCAGCCCGAGAGCATGAGCGGATGCCAAAGGTACAAAGCGTAAGAGATCTTTGCGATAAACTGCGCGACCAGGCTTTCTAAGATCGATTTGAGCGCGGGAAAGTTACCGTGCATGATCAGCCCGACCAGCAGCATCGTCAGGTAGGGCCTGAGATACACCCAAAACCCACCCTCATCATGGGAAGATAGAACGACCAGCGCGCTTGTGCTTATGATCAGAGGTGCAGCGACACGTAGATCCGACAACCAGCGGCGCAGACGATCTCCGTAGTGAATCGAGATCAAAGCCAGCCAGCCGCCAACAGCGATCTCATCCGCGCGCAAATGGGTGCTGATGTGCGAGTTTACCTCAACATCAATTCGCATCGCGGTGATGATCAACGCCGCTGGAAAGACTAGGAAAAGCCCATTGCGGCCGAACAAATAGACGATGACGCTGATTGCGAGGTAAAAATGCATCTCGACACACAGCGACCAGAGATGCCCAACCGGTCCTCCAACCAGCCCGGAGAAGTGGTAATTCGACAGGAACGTGACGTTCAGGAGCCATGATCGCCAAGGCAGATCAAAGAAGATCAAGAGAACGGTCACATAGAGAAACAGAGCGGGCAAAACTCGGGTCACACGCTTCGCCAGGAACGGAATGATCCGTTGATCTTTGTAGAGGATTGAGACGATCAGATATCCGGACAGACAAAAGAACAAGGCCATGCCCATCCGTCCCGCGGCGGCGTTCAACAACCAATCGCCGGGTCCAAGTGGCAGCGAGTGGGATGCGAGCACCAGCAAGATACTGGCGGCCCGAACGCCATCAAGGCAAAGAACATAGGATCCGGAGTTTGTGCCCGAGCCAGTGTTCTCTCGCAGAAAACGATCTAGCAATGAAATGAGCGCGGATCTTTGGATCAACTCTCCGCCTCCTGATGGGTGCAGGCCAACGCCACGTCACGTCGTTCGGCCCTTGGTCGATGTTTGGAAATCGGTTCTTCCGACCGGTTCTTCTACACCCGCATCGGCATCACGACGTAGACGGCGGAGGAATCATCCCCTTCGCGCACCAAGGTCGGGTCGCCGGAATTGTTGAACATGAAGACCGCATTTTCCCGGTCGACCTGGCCCGCGATCTCCAGCAGGTATTTCGCGTTGAAGCCAATTTCCATCGCTTCGTCCGGATAGGCGACGCCGAGCTCTTCGGCTGCCGACCCTGCATCGGGCGAGTTCACCGAAAGGGTCAAGCGATCCTGATCCATCGCCATCTTCACCGCACGAGATCGCTCTTGGCTCACGGTCGCCACGCGATCAACGGCCGAGGCAAAGTCCACCGCGTCCACTTCCAAACGTTTGGTGTTCCCGGTTGGAATGACGCGGGCATAATCCGGAAAGACCCCATCGATGACTTTCGAGGTAAGCACCAGACCATTGGTTGAGAAGCGGATCTTTGTGTCGGAGACTGAGATCGCGATCTCCGCCTCATCGTCGTCCAACAGCTTTCGCAGCTCTCCGACCGTTTTGCGCGGCACGATCACGCCCGGGGCCTGTTCAGCACCTGGCGGCAGCTCCGCATCGATCCGTGCGAGCCGGTGACCATCGGTTGCGACGGCGCGTAGAACCTTCTCACCACCTTCCTCCGAGACGTGGAGATACACACCGTTCAGATAATAGCGTGTCTCCTCGGTCGAGACGGCGAATTTCGACTTGTCGAACAATCGGCGAAGGGCTGGCGCAGGTGCAGAGTAAGAACACGCATACTCAGCCGAGGCCATTACCGGGAAATCCTCGCGCGGGAGGGTTGCCAGTGCAAAGCGCGAGCGCCCTGCGACCACATCCAGCCGCCCCGTTGCGGGATCCGCGCTCAGGTTCAACTGGGCGCCGTCCGGCAGCTTCCGGACAATTTCATGCAGCAGATGGGCGGCGACCGTAATGGCGCCTGCCTGCTCGACCATGGCGGGCAGGGTTTCGATCACTTCGATGTCCAGATCGGTCGCGCGGAGCGAGACTTCGCTCCCCTCCGCCTCGATCAGAACATTCGCGAGGATCGGGATGGTGTTCTTACGCTCGACCACACCCTGAGCGCGGCTCATCGCCTTCAAAAGCAGCGCGCGTTCAATACTGACCTTCATGGGCTCTTCTTCCCGGAGTCCGTTATCGCCATTCCCCCGACAGGCGGCGGGAGATTGAGCCTATCCGAGATTTTGCGGGGATCAATGGGTTTAAATGCCGATTTCGAGGAAACGGTTCATCAGACCCGGCGGCGCATCCCCAAAAACCCAGCAATCCCGGCAAGGAGCATCAAGCCAGCGGGTGGGAGAGGAACCGCGGTGATGTCGTTGCCAAAGACTATCTCCTCCGTGATCAATATGCTCAGGTCGTTCAGATCAGGCGCTGGATTTGTTCTTGCCACACTGAATGCAAGCGCTGGCACGAATGTCAACGAAGACAAAAAATCGTCGCTGCTGAACGCCAGATTCGGAGATAAGAAAGCGGCATCGAGATTAGCCTGATTCACGTTCTCCAATCCTGTCGAGGAGAGTGTCTCCGTTTGGAAGAAGGCCGTGACATTCAGCAGATCGAAGTCGCTTAATGCCCCGGTTGCGCTGTCTGCGAGGTCCGGATCGATGAAGAAGGAGATGAAGTCGACCTCACCGACCGTTGATGTTGTGAAATTGTCGGCGACTGAGATGCTGGCGACCCCGCCGCCAGAAGCCAGAAAATTGGCCAATGTTGCACCGCTTGTGTCCGCACTGTCGCGGATGGTAATCGAGTAGCTGGAGACAGCGCCTGCGAACTGGGACTCTGCCGAGGTGCCAGTATCGAATCCACCACTCACTGGTGTTTCGTCGTCAATGGTAATGGAAATCTCTGCCGAAGCTGGTTCGCTGCCGACAAAAGGGTCAGTGCCGTTCTCGTAGTTCTCTGAGAAGAGCGGCAGAAGGAAGCCGACGGTCACGCTCGCCGCATTTGCCTTGACCGGGACTGAGAGAAAAACTGCGGCGCTGAAAATCAGTGCTAAGGGGCGGAGGCTGAGCATCCGGGAACTCCATAAATCAATTTGTTCTTAAGGACGCTAACGCAGTGGTTCTGGGGGGCCAAGTCCCAGTTTGAGACAGTCAACGCTATAATCTCTATTGAACGCGAAAGATCCCGAATAGTCCTCTCAGATCGTTTTTCGTCGATCTTTTATCCGGCTTTTTCCCGCCGCTGTTAACCATGATAATCTTCGACAATTATCTGGGAAAATCCCTAAAGATCCGGGTTCTGGACCGGCCTCAGTCCATCCAGGTTGTGTACTCGGAAGGGGGGACTTTCTCGACGCGGAGCTTGTTCTCCGGCGCGCTTTCGTCCTCGTGGCCGAGTGAGACACCACAGGCCAGCAGTTGTTCATCCGGGATGCCGA
Organism: Pseudomonadota bacterium; assembly: GCA_039185285.1. Classification (GTDB taxonomy): domain Bacteria; phylum Pseudomonadota; class Alphaproteobacteria; order Rhodobacterales; family Rhodobacteraceae; genus Thermohalobaculum. The sequence goes on along the minus strand of JBCDAQ010000175.1, from coordinate 964 downwards.
GGATCGGGCGGATCGCCTTGTGGTATGGGGTCCAGGCGACCTGACCACAGGTGTGCAGCCCCTCTGCCCGGGCGGCGGTCAGGATACTGGCGATATACATCCCGATATCCATGAACTGCCCGGTCGCAAGGCGGCGGTCAAAGGTAATGAACATGCCAACCGGCGCGCCGAAGAACTTGAAGTTCTCCAGCATCTGCTCTTTGCGCTGCGCGTAGTCTTCTCGTTTGATCCCAAGGAGCTCGTAAAGCGTGAAGCCCACGGCCCGGCGGCGTGCCTGATAGGGCTCGATCCATTCAACGGGGTAATAGTCGAACTCCTCGTCCTCCTCCCCTCCGGCACGGATATGGCCGATCACGGCATCCGAGACTTTCTGCTTTGTCTCGCCGGTGACGACCCAGACCTGCCAGGGCTGCATGTTATGGCCCGAGGGTGCGTAAGCCGCCCCTTCCAAGATCCGTTCAATGCTCGCCCGGTCCACCGGATCTGGCAAAAACCGACGAACGGAGCGGCGCGAGGTGAGCGCCTCGTGAACGGTCATGGCCATGGCATGATGTCCTTATCTGCCTTCGAGGCTCCGGCGGAGAACTTCAAGGTCTTCGGCCATCTGGCTGTCCGATTCCTTAAGCTTTTCAATGACTTTCACCGCGTGGATGACCGTCGTGTGGTCTCTGTTCCCGAACCCGCGACCAATCTCGGGCAAGCTTTTCTGCGTGAGCATCTTGCAGAGATACATTGCCACCTGGCGGGGCCGTGCCACCATCCGCGACCGTCGGGCCGAGGTGAGATCCGACATGCGCAGATTGAAGTGGTTTGAGACGACCCTCTTAATCTCCTCGATCGTTACCTTGCGCTCGACCGTGCGGAGCAGGTCGGCGAGGCATTCCTGAGTTACCTCCAGGTCGATCTTGCGGTTGATCAGCGCCGCGAAGGCAAAGAGGCGGATCAGCGCGCCTTCCAGCACGCG
>JBCDAQ010000174.1:0-7788 GCA_039185285.1 Pseudomonadota bacterium | reverse complement strand
CTTCGCCCTGGCATTGATCATGGTGATCTTCTTCGCCGTCGTTGGCTTCATGCCGAACTACCTCGGCCACCCGGACAACTACATCGAGGCCAACCCGCTGGCCACGCCGGCGCACATCGTGCCCGAATGGTACTTCCTGCCCTTCTACGCGATCCTGCGGGCCTTCGACTCCGAAGTCTGGCTCGTGATCCTGGTGGACTGGATTACCTTTGGCATCGTGGACGCCAAGTTCTTCGGGGTGCTGGCCATGTTCGGGGCGATCATTGTGCTTGCCCTGGCCCCCTGGCTCGATACCTCCTCGGTCCGCTCCGGGCGCTATCGGCCGATGTTCAAGTGGTGGTTCTGGCTGCTGGTTGTCGACTTCATCGTGCTGATGTGGGCCGGCGCCATGCCTGCCGAGGGGATCTACCCCTACATCGCGCTGATCGGTACGATCTACTGGTTTGGCTACTTCCTGGTGATCCTGCCGATGCTCGGCCTGATCGAGAAACCAGATCAAGAGCCGGAGACGATCGAAGCCGCCTTCGATGCGGACCATGCGAAAAAGCCTGACGCGCCGGATGGCGCCGTAGCGACCCCGGCGGAATGACGGGAAGGCGAGGAGATAAGAAATGAAACATCGTTTTCTCGGACTGGCCCTGGCCGCAGCTCTGCTGCCAGGCGCTGCCTCAGCCGCCGGTGGGGCTGGTTATGTCGAAGACATCGACTTCAGCTTCGAAGGCCCCTTCGGCACCTATGACAAGATGCAACTTCAGCGGGGCTTTCAGGTCTTCCACGAGGTCTGCGCAGGCTGCCACGGCCTGAAGTTCGTATCATTCCGCGAACTCGGCATGCCGAACGGGCCTGAATTTCCAGTCGAGCAGGTCGAGGCCATCGCAGCGCTTTACGAAGTGGCCGATGCGGAAGGTGAGCCGGGCGATACCCGCTCGGCTGTTCCATCCGACCGTTTCCCAGCGAACGACGCGGTTGGCGCCCCAGACCTGAGCTTGATGGCCAAAGCCCGAACCGGCTTCAGCGGCCCTGCGGGTCTCGGCATCAACCAGATGCTGAAAGGGATCGGCGGGCCAGAGTATATCTACTCGCTTCTGGTGAACTACACCGGAGAAGAGCAAGAGGTCGCTGGCAACGTTCTCTATGAGAACAAAACTTATGCTGGTGGGCTGATCTCGATGTCCCAGCCGCTTTGGGGCGACGATGTCGAATATGTGGCCCATGGCGGTGAGGAAGGCGATTACGCGCCGCCTGAAGCCACGATGGAGCAGCAGGCCGAGGACGTCGCAGCCTTCCTGATGTGGACGGCCGAGCCTCATATGGTTGAGCGGAAGGAAGCCGGTTTCCGCAACATCATCTGGCTCATGATCCTGACGGTGCTGCTCTACTACACCAACAAACAGCTTTGGGCGCATCTCAAGAAGAAGAAAGCCTGATCACGCCCCTGCAGCCGTTAAAACCCCGTCCCTCATCCGGGCGGGGTTTGTCCTTTGGGCCGACCGGATCACAGAGCTAAGGCAAATTTTAATCAATTCTTAGGAGATCACGCGTAGATCTCGTTGCCGCATGCAGGGTCAAAGCGAAAGCAATCGACCCAGAATCCGGATGAGCGGCAATGGGCGGTTTGGCACCCGCCTGGTCGTGGCTCGCACGAGCCGAAAGAGGACCCTCGTGGCTGCGCAGTCACGTCTCTCAAAATCAGATGGCCCAACGGCTATGTGAACCTATCACAAAGCGGATCCAAGCGATCCACGCTCCCAATCAGAGCCTAGCAGTACCGACCCGGCGCTCCTGCGGTCTGCTTTCCCCTTGCCTCAACCGCTCTTGTCGCAATGATGTGGCCATGCGCGAGACCGAGCTTTATCCCCCCATCAAAGCCCTCCTGGAACGTCAAGGCTATACCGTCAAAGGCGAGGTAACCGGCTGCGATATGGTTGGAAGACGCGGCGACGAGCCGCCCGTCATCGTGGAACTGAAACGCCAGTTCTCCCTGGCGCTGGTCTATCAGGGGATCGACCGCCAAAGCCTCTCGGATGATGTCTATCTCGCCGTGCCTCCCTTCACCGCTCGGTCGCGCAGCAAGGAAGCCTTGGCGCTCTGCCGCCGTTTGGGCCTCGGCCTGATGAGCGTGCATCCCGTCCCACCGCCCCTGGTCGATGTCCTGCTCGACCCGGGCTCTTATCAGCCCCGAAAACGCAAAGCCCGCCAAGGGCGTCTCTTGCGGGAGTTCGAACGACGGGTGGGCGACCCGACCGAGGGCGGTGGGCGCGGGCGCCCGATCATGACCGCTTATCGCCAGGACGCGCTACGTTGTGCGCTCCATCTCCGCGACCATGGCCCAACTAAGGCCGCTGATCTGGCGGCAGTGACAGGGGTCACCAAGGCCAGAGCGATCCTAAGCCGCGATGTCTATGGCTGGTTCGAACGGGTTGAGCGCGGGATCTACCAACTCACACCGAAGGGCGCAGAAGGGCTGGCCATCTATGCCGACCACCTCCCCCTCCTCGCAGAGACGCAAAACGGCGCATAGGTGATCCAATGGCGCGTCAATCGCTGCAGCACGCGGGCACCGCGCCAATCAACCTGAGGACCTCCGCTCCCACGCCATATCCGCTCGGGTTTGGCAGATACAATTGAGACACTTGCCGACGTGTGACTGATACCTTGCCCGGGCATCATGTCTCCATCAGCCGCCGGATGCGGTGAGATTGCAACAAAGGAGATATCAGATGCAGATCAAAGAGACCGACGCCGTCGAGATTGCCGACGCTGAACTCGATACTGTTTCAGCCGGTGCCAGAGAGACCCGCCAGAGCGCGAAGCTCAAAGCGGACCAAGGGCGCGAGAGGACCGCGACAGCAGGGCCTGAAGCCGGCGTCGACTTCTGGATCGATGATGTCTCCATTCAGTCAACTTCAGGCTAAAGATCAGCCGCTTTTTGACGCGCGAGCTTGCCAACCACCGGCAAGCTTTTCCGCGCGAACTTGGCCGTTTGAGGATTTACTCGGAGCGGGGATGTGACCGGAACTGTGCGAGGGTCTTCCTTCGCGCACGTCCGTCAGATAACACGCGTGCTCCAAGGAGCAGCCCATGTCGATGACCGGTGTTGGCCATCTTTTCCGCACCGTCACCTGGGGTGAGCGCCATGGTTCGGCCCTAGACGCGATCGTCGATGGTTGTCCGCTGGCAGGTAGATCCCGAAGGCGAACTTCCGGCGATCACGACTTCGGTGAGAACCGATAGCAACAGTTTATTAGGAGCCATGAGATGCTGCACGCCGTAAGTGTTGGGACGGATGACCTTGAACGCTCGATTGCCTTTTATGACACGGTTTTAGGCACTCTCGGGATCGTTCGGCTCATGAAAGACGCGGCAGAAGCCGGATATGGCGCGCCCGGCGAGCCGCCCCTATTTTACGTGAACCTGCCCTACAACAAACAAGCGGCGAGTTCTGGAAACGGCGTTCAAATCACCTTTGCTGCCAATGATCGAGCAGCCGTTGACCTTTTCCATGCAAAAGCCCTCGAACTTGGTGGAAGCGACGAAGGCGCCCCTGGTGAGCGCAGCTACTCTCCCGGCTACTATGGTGCCTATTGCCGCGATACCTATGGCAACAAGCTCCATGTCGCCCATGTGCCAGAATGATTAGACGTCGCGCAAAGCAAGCTGAGAGCTACCAGTACGCTGAGTGCGCTTGGCAACTCCGCGAAGGTCCCACTGGAACACAGTTAAGACTCTGCCTGAATCCGCAAGATTGAACTGAAGAGCAAACGTTCAGAATGAACTACGCTGCTTCTGAACAGCTCAAGATGCCACGCATCACATAGTTCATTTTAGGGTGGGCTTCATGGACTGCCGTTACATCTGGAAGCACATTTGCGAGTGCGGTCAGCAACTTGGCCCCACTCCTGCCGGAAGTAATCGTGAAGACTAACCGACTCTCTCGGAGTTTTTCTCGCGCCTCATATGCGATCATTTTTGTCTTTGCTGCATCTCAGAGCGGCACCGGTACGATTGAGCAAAATGCGCATGAACTAAAAGGCTCGCTTCGCGCAAAAGCAAGCCAATCACCCCGCCCAGATCATCGGTGCGCCGGTCAATCAGGTTTGCTCGCGAGACCGCCAGGTCGGGACAGTTGCGTGGAACGGACTTGATAGCTCCTGGCTGGATGTCTGCGCCCGCACGTATGAGCTGAACAGCCTAAGACCACGCGAGGGGCTTCCCCCTCGCGCGCCCATCGGATAACACCCGAGCTCCAAGGAGCAGCCCATGTCACATAACAGCTTCGGCCACCTGTTTCGCGTCACCACCTGGGGGGAGAGCCACGGCCCCGCCCTGGGTGCAACCGTTGATGGCTGCCCGCCAGGGATCGAGATCTCAGAGACGGGGCTCCAGCATTGGCTCGACCGACGCAAACCGGGGCAGAACAAATACACGACGCAGCGGCGTGAACCCGACACGGTCGAGATCCTCTCGGGCACTTTCGAGGGCAAAACCACCGGCACGCCGATCCAATTGATGATCCGTAACCAGGATCAGCGATCGAAAGACTACTCCGAGATCATGGACACCTTCCGCCCAGGTCATGCCGACATCACCTATTGGCAGAAATACGGGACCCGCGACTATCGCGGTGGTGGGCGCTCCTCAGCGCGGGAGACAGCGGCCCGGGTCGCGGCGGGCGGCATTGCGCGGGCGATGCTCGATCAGATGATCCCAGGCGTCCAGATCCGCGGCTGCATGGTCCAAATGGGGCCGCGCAAGATCGATCGCGCCAATTGGGACTGGGATCAGGTCGAACAGAATCCCTTCTGGACGCCAGATGTCGCCGCAGCGGCAGACTGGGCCGCCTATCTCGACGACCTGCGCAAATCTGGCAACTCAGTCGGCGCTGTGATCGAAATTGTCGCCTCGGGCGCCCCTGCGGGCCTTGGCGCTCCGATCTACGGCAAGCTCGATACGGACCTCTGCGCTGCGATGATGTCGATCAACGCTGTCAAGGGCGTCGAGATCGGCGATGGATTCGATGCTGCTGCACTCACTGGCGAAGACAATGCCGATGAGATCGATATGGGTGACAATGGCCCCACCTACCGCACAAACCACGCGGGTGGTATTCTTGGCGGCATCTCGACCGGTCAAGACGTGGTCGTCCGTTTCGCGGTCAAACCGACCTCCTCGATCCTCAAATCCCGCGCCACCATCACCAAATCGGGCGAACCGACCGAGATCATCACCAAAGGCCGCCACGACCCCTGCGTCGGCATCCGCGCGGTCCCGGTGGGTGAGGCGATGATGGCCCTGGTCCTAGCCGATCACATCCTACGCCATCGCGGACAGGTGGGTGAGAACCAGGGTAAAATCGGCTGATCAATCTGTGTCATCCAAGTCTTTTTTGCGCCTCTCATCCATCACCAGCCGCCCGGCATAGAACTTCTCAAATGGCCCGAAACGGCCCTTAAGTGCCCAGGAAATGCCGAACGCCCAAAGCGCCAACAACTCCATCCAGAAGGTCAGGTTGTACGTGTCCCACCAGCTGAACCCGACCACCGCGTTCAACCCCAGCAGCAGAACAGCACCAACGATCGCCCAACCCGAACAGATATAGATCCGGTTACGTCGCAGCTTCTCAACAGTCGGCTCACCGTCAACGCGGTCGTCTTGGGCATCGATGATCGTAAAAATGAAAAAACAGAAGATCGCCAGAACGACGAAGAGCACAGCTGCACTCCCAAAATGGAGCACGCCGACCCAATCGAACAGGCGGAACATTCTGCCGTCGTCATAGGCGAGCACGATCGCCTCGGCCTGGTCATCGGGGGCAAAACTAAGAAGCGCTCGGCCCGACCAGCTTACTTCATCGCAGCCATGGCCCGTGGTCGGGAATAGGGCAACCCCAACCGCCGCGGTTCCCGCAAGTTTCGCAAGCTGGTTTTCCCGTTTGCTCTCGCCCTGATAAGCCCAGAGGAAGGCACCGATAAAGAATAAGGCACCCACGAAGATGTCGCCGGTGACGATGGAGTAGTAGTAGTGGCTGATCGAGTCATAGCGGCAAATATCCCAAATCCATGATCCGACCAACATGATTACCGGCAAACCAAAAGCGACCGCACCAACTGAAAAGGCCAAACTCTCTCGGCGCACGCTGTAGTCCTGGCTATCGCGACGCGCGCCCGGGGTGGGCCGAAACGGCGCCTGGACTTTCTCAAAATAAGTCATCATGAAATCTCCGGATTAAAATAGGGTGCCATCCTACCGCGCGAGGCGCAGAACTGCCAGGGATCATGCGGCACGGGATGGCGCATCGGCCGCATTGATTGTCCTTCTACCAAGGCCCAGGTTCCAGGAATGAGGATTATCGATTGTGCGCCGTTCGCCTATCGCAAAGACCCAAACGTCCCGGCATTTCCCGACGACGCGCCCGTTTTCTTCGTAGATGGTCACTGCACGCTCTGCTCCCATTGGGCCCGGATCGTCGCACGCCAGGACAGGTCCGGAACCGCTCGGCTCTGCCCCGTTCAATCAGAAACCGGCCGCGCCATCCTGATCCATTTTGGCCTCGATCCCGACGACCCAGAGAGTTGGATCTACCTTGCGGATGGCACCGCTTCGACGGGCATGGAGGGGATTGCTCGCGCCTGTCGCTTTCTCGGCGGTTGGCTCCGGCCCATCGGGTGGCTCGTGATGCTCCCACCAGCAGGGTTGCGGCGCTGGCTCTATCTGCGCATGGCGCGCAATCGCTATCGGGTGCTCGGACGTACCGATCTCTGCGCCCTGCCGGACCCCAAGGTCACCGCAAGGCTGATCAAGTGAGCCTGTCCCCCTTCCACCAAGCGCTTGGTGAAGACTGGTCCAGGCTCCCTGCCACCCTGCAAGCGTTCCACGGCAAGACCGGAGCGCGCGTCTATCGCGGGCAGGCCGACATCGCTCGGGGAAACCACCCTCTGGCGCGCCTTGTCGCCTGGCTCTTTGGCTTCCCACCCGCAGGTCAAGCAGTCCCAGTGAAGGTCACTGTGACCCCAGATGGCGACGGTGAGATCTGGGCCCGCCAATTCGGCAGCCACCACTTCCACTCGCGCCTCACATGCCAAGGCCCCGGGATTGTGGTCGAACGGTTCGGCCCCTTCGCCTTCGCACTACCGATTGATCTCACTGAGAACGGGTTATCTCTGCCGGTCGCCACGGGCGAAGTCATGGGCATACCGCTGCCCAAAGCACTCCTGCCCCGATCCGATGCGGTCGAGACTGCAACGGCGGAGGGATTCGAGTTCGATATCCGCTTGTCGCTGCCTCTCCTCGGCCCCATGGTCCACTACCAGGGCGACCTCGCCCCGGAAAAGGAGAGTGCATGATTCAAGCCGCCATCTTCGATGTTTTCGGCACCGTGGTCGACTGGCGCCGCGGCGTCGCCGCCTTCGTCGAGCCGGTCTTTCGGGCCAAAGCCATCGACACCGATCCGATCAGCTTTGCGGATGCCTGGCGCGATGAATACCAACCAGCCATGGAACGGATCCGGTCGGGAAATCGCGGCTATGTGCCTCTCGATGATCTGCATCTCGAAAACCTGGACCGCATCCTCCCGCGCTTCGGGTTGCAGGACCGCTTCTCAGACGCCGATCGGGCAGCGATTAACCGCGCGTGGGAGCATCTGCCCCCTTGGCCTGACGTCGCCCCTGGCCTGACAGCGATCAAATCCCAGCTTATGATCGCGCCTTGCTCGAACGGTTCCATCGCCCTGATGACCCGGCTCGCCCGCCACGCGGGCCTGCCCTGGGACTGCATCCTCGGTGCCGATGT
>JBCDAQ010000173.1:0-7825 GCA_039185285.1 Pseudomonadota bacterium | reverse complement strand
TCACGCCAAAGGTGATGGCAAGACCAATCGCTGCCAGGAAGTAAATCGAGGCGAGGCTGAGCGCATCAAGCGATAAATCAATGACCTGGTTGACGAAAACCGATCGGTCGATGGAAGTCAGAACTTCTTTGGCGATGATCGCCACAGGAATGGGCGCCGCACTGTAGCGCTCGTAGAAAACATGAGAGGCGATGGCTGCATCAACCTCGGCCTCGGTCGCGGACGGAGGGACCAATCCCAGGTCTGCCAACGCCGAATAGGCCTGATCACGCGCCGCTTGGCTATCAAGCGTCGCGATGGCGATCCCGCCGACCTGATCTCCGTCGATATGCGCGACCAGAGCGTCTCTCTGTGCTGTGCGGTCAATCCGGGCGGGCGCTAGATCAGCATCTACAAGCAGCTGATAGGCCTCGTCGCGGCCAATGCCGCCGCCGGGTTTCAGCAGTTGCGCAACTTCTGATGCGGCAGGGGTCTCGACCGCAGCCACAACTTCGGTCACGACCAGCGGATTGAGCGCCGCACGCGCATCAACGCCCAAATCGCCGTCAAAGCTGCGAATGGCCTCGATCCGCGCCTCGTCCGTGGCTCCGAAGCGCACGGTCAGAAGCCGTTCAAGCCGTTCTTTGCGTGTTCTAAGGCCAGGGTCTGTTTCCGTCTCGATCGCGGCGCGCAATACGGGAAGTTGAGAGGCATCCGCATCCCGCTCCAATGCATCTAGCGCCTCGGCCCGTTTGGCGGGATCTTCAGCGGTCAGCTGGAACTGAACCAGAGCCGCGCTGATGAGTGCTCGCACCCCGCTATTGGGTTTGATCTGCTTGAGTTCTTTCTTTGGGACGACCGCAATCTCAGCCCCGTCCAAGAGGCCCAGAAGACGGTAGGTCTTGCTGTCGATCCGCTCGGCAAGGAAGAATTGACCGTCTGACTTGCGCGCCCAAAGCTCCTTCGCGCGCCAGCGTTCCAGGACGCTTTCAGCCTCGGGCAACCCGCTACCTGCCAGCGCATCGATGGCTGGTTGTATCGTCTTGCGCGAGCCCTTTTGGATGATCTTCGAATGGGTCTCAAGGATCGCTTTGATCTCAGACGCCACTGCTGGTCCGGAGGGGGCCAGCAAGCTCAGCAACAAGAGCAAAGCGGCGATTAAGCGAGACATGCAGCGGTCCTATCATTGAAGCTGCCTGCCCCAGATCCGGGGCAGGCAGCGTGTTCAAACCCGGCGTGGCCGGGTACTTCGTCAAGTCTGGATCAGTAGTTCGACTTGATCTGAACGCAAGTTTTGGTTGCGGTGTTGTACATCCCGCAGCCAAGCTCTTTCCAGTCGCTGACCAGAACAGCCGATTCCGGTAGGAAATCCGTCCAGGCATCGCCGGGGACTTCTGAGGTCTGGCTGATGATGTCGAATTGACCGTCCTCTTGGATCTCGCCAATGAGAACCGGCTTGGCGAGGTGGTGGTTCGGCAGCATCACGGCCGTGCCGCCAGTCAGGTTCGCGAACTCCTGGCCATACATTGCGGTGCGGACGGCATCGACATCGGTGGTTTTCGCGGCCTCAACCGCATTCACCCACATGTTAAAACCAATGAAATGGGCCTCCATTGGGTCGTTTGTCACCCGCTCTTCGCCCATCTTTGCTTTCCAGGCCGCGACCCAGTCCGCGTTGATCTCGGCATCCGCCGATTGGAAGTAGTTCCAGGCTGCGAGGTGACCGACTAGGTTGGCGGTGTCGAGGCCCGAAAGCTCTTCTTCACCCACCGAGAAAGCTACGACCGGAATGTCATCGGCCGAGACGCCAGCGGCTGCGAGCTCCTTGTAAAAGCCGACATTCGCGTCGCCATTGATGGTCGAGATCACGCCGACCTTTTTGCCGTCCGCGCCCAGAGCCACAACATCAGCAACGATCTTCGACCAATCGGAGTGGCCGAAAGGCGTGTAGTTCACGAAGATGTCGTCCTCGGCGATCCCCTTCGATTTGAGATAGCTCTCGAGGATGTTGTTGGTCGTGCGTGGGTAGACATAGTCAGTGCCCAGAAGCGCGAATTTCTCAACACCGAGTTCATCGAGGAAGTAATCCGTCGCCGGGATCGCCTGTTGGTTGGGCGCCGCACCGGTGTAGAAGACGTTCTTTGAGCTTTCCTCGCCCTCATACTGGACGGGGTAGAATAGCAGGCCGTTCAGTTCCTCAATCACTGGAAGAACCGACTTGCGGCTCACCGAAGTCCAGTTGCCGAAGATCACGTCGACCTCGTGGACGGTTAGAAGCTCGCGCGCCTTCTCAGCAAAGAGCGGCCAGTCCGAGGCTGGGTCGACCACCACGGCCTCCAGCTGACAGCCAAGAACGCCGCCTTTTTCGTTTTGCTGGTCGATCAGGAGCAGCATCGTGTCCTTCAGCGTCGTCTCCGAGATCGCCATCGTGCCGGACAGCGAATGCAGCACGCCGACCTTGATCGGGCAATCTGCGGCACTCGCCGGCGACGCAGTCGCCAAAGCCCCGAGCGATACGCCGACCAGCGCTTTCCATGGTTTGATCATCACACACCTCCTCTGCGATTTTAGGCCGGGTTCGGTGGTGTCGCTCTTCCTATAGTCCCCCAGGGGCGCCGCGCTTTGGCCACCGATCGGCCGTCTGTGATCATGGTCAAGCAGAACCACCTGCCGACGCGCGTGATGGTGCATCCGCAAAGCGAGCGAGCAAGAAAAAATGTTCATTCGATAGTCATAAACGCGTTGTTGCTGAAAAAGAGGTCAGTTGATTTGAAGTTGTGTCGGTTTTTTAATCTTCGGGGGGCGGGTTCAGCGCCAATTTGGTCGTTTCAGATTCCCCTTACTTGCCCTCGTTGGCTGAACTTGATCTTCAATCGATAATTCGACTTGCACAGATCCTATGCCCGATGTGACATGCTTTCCGCTGTCCGAAGGGACCAGATTGGCAGAGAAAGTGAGGCTCCCATGTTCCATGCGTCAATGAACTTTGCGCTCGGTGACGACGTCGAAGCGGTTCGTGAGGCGGCCCATCGGTTTGCACAGGAGCGACTGGCCCCGATTGCGGCGGATGTGGACCGGGACAACGCCTTTGACCGGGTGATCTGGGAGGAGATGGGGGAGCTTGGGCTGCTCGGCATCACGGTTTCAGAGGAGTTCGGCGGGGCAGGCATGGGTTATGTCGCGCATACCGTGGCGATTGAGGAGATCAGTCGTGCCTCCGCCTCAATTGGTCTCAGCTATGGCGCGCATTCGAACCTCTGTGTGAACCAGATCAAGATCAACGGCACGCCGGAGCAGCGCGAGAAGTATCTGCCGAAACTGGTCTCCGGTGCGCATGTCGGCGCATTGGCGATGAGCGAGCCTGGGGCGGGGTCGGACGTCGTCTCGATGAAGCTACGCGCCGAAAAGCGCAATGATCGCTATGTGTTAAACGGAAACAAGTTCTGGATCACCAATGGCCCGGACGCCGATACGCTGGTGGTCTATGCCAAGACCGACCCAGATGCCGGACCGCGCGGGATCACGGCCTTTCTGATCGAACGTGAGATGACCGGGTTCTCCACCGGGGCCAAGCTCGACAAGCTGGGGATGCGGGGCTCCAACACCTGTGAGCTGATTTTCGAGGATTGCGAAGTGCCCTTCGAGAACGTCCTGGGCGAGGAGGGCAAGGGCGTCAATGTCCTGATGTCGGGCCTCGACTATGAGCGGGTCGTACTGGCTGGTGGTCCGCTTGGCATCATGGCGGCCGCGCTGGATGCGGTCGTTCCTTACATTCATGAGCGAAAACAATTCGGTAGATCGATCGGTGAGTTCCAACTGATGCAGGGCAAGATCGCCGATATGTACACCACGATGAATGCCTGCCGGGCCTATGTCTATGCGGTCGCTGCCGCCTGTGATCGGGGTGAGACGACCCGCAAGGACGCCGCTGGTTGCATCCTCTATGCCGCTGAGAAGGCGACCCAAGTGGCGCTGGAATCGATCCAGGCCTTTGGCGGGGCGGGCTATCTGAACGACATGCCGACGGGGCGCCTGCTGCGCGATGCCAAACTCTATGAAATCGGCGCAGGCACCTCGGAGATCCGCCGGATGCTAATCGGGCGGGAGCTGTTCAACGAGACCGCCTGACCCCTAACCGTCTGAATTCGGACCATTTTCAGACGGGGCACGATTGGCGTTGTATGGTGGCGAGGGCCTGCGTAAGGTCGAAGCAGGTAAAGAAGAACTCTCGAGGAATGATACCCGATGCGCTTTTTGAGAACTCTCTCCTCATTGTCTGCTTTGGCAACAGCAGTCCTTCTTGGCGGTGCGTCCGCCACGTCGGCTGCGGTTCTTGTAACAGTAAACGTCAATGATCCTTCGGCGGTGATCGTAAGCGGCACGGGCGCGAACGCCGATGTCGATCTCACAGTAGGGTCGACCCTTGGCCCAGCGCTACTGGATTTCTTTAGTGTCGATTTCAACCTTCAGGGCGTGTTTGCTCAAGATTTTTCCTCGACGCTCACGGTCGATGTGTTTGCTGTTGGTGATGCGCTGGCCACACTTGGTGGACTTAGTATCCAGGGGATCGGCAGCGATGTGGAAAACGATGTAGTTCTTAGCTTTGTTGCCGATGCGGAGTTTCCAGGCCTCGTCTATTCAACGTCAAGTCCTGCGATCACGGGTTCTGCAGTTTATGACCTTTCTCCCTTGGCAGTGTTTCTTCCTACTGCTGGACAGTCCGGTGATATCCTCGGTTTTGACAGTGTTGGCGGAACTCCGCAGGTGATCGGCCAGTACCAGGTGGTTGTACCGGTTCCGGGTGCGGCGCTCTTGCTCCTGCCAGCTTTGGCGGTTTTCCCGCTTCTTCGGCGCCGCTTCGGTGCAGACTGATTTTCCCAGATCTGCAGAGACTTTTGTCTTCGATTTCGATGGTTAACAGGGCTCGGAAAAAAGCGGATCTTTTTTCCGGGCTTTGGGATCTGAGGCGATAAAGCCGGAAATCTGGCTAACTCGGGCGCGGTGCGCCTGCCGGTCGCGGGAAGCATTTCGGCACTCGCCCGCGATAGGGCAGGGCGACGATCTGCTCTGCGTCGCGATAGAGGATCCGGCCGGGATCGGTCGAGCGCAGCTCGCCAATCGCGACCCCCATCTCGGTCATCGCCCAGGCGAGGTGGCGAAAACCTGCCACCAGGTCGCGCCGCTCCGCCCGGATCCAGCAGAGGCTGAAGCGCCCGTCCCGGGTCATCGACTCGTAGGACACACAATGCGGCACCGAGAGGCCGTAGAGCACTTCGAACGCCTCGTGATAGGCCGCCATAAGCCAGCGCGGCTGATCCTCGAAATCGAGAAAACAGGTGGCCGTGTAGATGCCAAGCTCAGCATCCAGATGCGGGTGGCGATACCCGCTGACAAAACGAAGATACATCGAACCAACGCATGCCTTGGCATGCGCCTCAAGAGAGAAATCATGAGGGTTAGGGCCCGCTCAGATCAGACTGAGCAGTGGGGGGCGTTTGGTCGCGATGTGGTTCATGAAGAGCATCGCGCTCGCCTCCATCTCATCGGAGTGAGGTAGGTAGGTGGAAGAAACGAATCGAGTCGACGAGCTGGTGTTTTGAGATTGATCTCATTGCAGGATCGTGATGCGATGAATGGGGTATTAATACTGTGAGGGCGACCATGTTTCGGGTTTTTCTAGCATCAATTTTCATTGTCTGCTTGATCGGTCCAATAGAGGCGACGGCACAAGAACCGAACTATGAAACAGTTTATGACTGCCTAGGAAAGATGGGCGCTGGGAAGGCTCATTTTTGCTTGCGTGTTATGCATCGTCCATGTGCCAAACTTGGAAGGCAGAAGGACGATCGTGTATACGTTTCCTGCAGTGAACAGTTGGCCAAGAAATGGCGTTTCTACATTGATGACGTTACGTACAAGTCAGCTGAATCGCTTGAGCAAAGCAAGCGTATCGAACTCGTCGAGGAGACGCGACGCATATATAATCAAGCAGAAGAATTTTGTAATAAAAGAGGCATATATTTATATAAAGAACATGGGATTTCCAAGAGAATTAATTCGAAATTCTGTTTTATTTTACGTTTCGCGATTGTTGGTTACTACTTAGAAAAAGGTGAGAAAATCGTTTGATCCGCTTATTGAATCGCTGGCGTGAAGTCACTCGAGTAGGTTTCTACCACGTTCGAAGTAGTATCCTACGAAAGACAGCTTCAGCGACTTACACAAGTTAGCGCGAATTTTTTTGGCGTGAGCGCTGTCTGGAACGCCATAGCCAGGCTGATCGCAATGACGCTCAGCATCATCGAAGATCTTTTGAGATGTTAGGAGAAGCGTCGTTCGGTCATCGTCACCGAGCGATTGGGCCTTTTGCTCGGTAAGGCTCTTCACTCTGTTCTCAAAGTACCAACTGCCCTGACGCGTGCAGCTTTGGAAAAGGTCATATTTTCCGCGTTTCTTCCACTGTTTGCATGGCGCGTAAATCGCACGGTAACACACTCCCAAAGAGGAGGCCTTTTGTTCTTCGAGGCAACGATACACTCTTTCAAAGTTTGGCTTTCGACCAAATGCCTCTGCGGAGCTGATGATGCTCAGAAAAAGGCCGAGCGCGATAAACAGTCGAAACATTCCGGTCACCTGATTTCTTAAATCTAAGTGATTTCAATCAGATGGCAGTTTCAAGTCAACCCAGTTTGATGCCATCGATCCACTTGTAACCTGATATCATATCGCGACTGGATCATAAGGTTCACAAAGAAGCGAGGAGGCTAATCGCTTCATCTTGCGCACGCGCCAGGCCACTTCGGTCCTCTCCGGGAAAGAAGCGGGCGCGTAGCGCGGTGGGCATGGGGGCCGGTTGGAACTCGGTGATCTTGATGGTCTGGCCGCTCTCTGCCGCCCAGGCTTGGGTGAGGCTGGATTGGGCGGCCTTGGACATGGCGTAGTGGCCGAAGAATTTTTCGCCCAGGTGGGTGTCGGCGGCAATGATGGCGCGGGGGGCCTCTGACAGGCGGAGCAGGGGGTCGATCACGCGGATCAGCCGCTGGAAGGCGCGGATGTTCACAGCGATGGTTTTGTCGAGGTCTTTGGCGTCGATATGCTCGGCGGGGCAGAGCGGTGGTGCGTGGCAGGCCGTGTGGAGCCAGATGTCCACGCGGCCGAAGCGTTGATAGAGGGCCGCACACATGCGCTCCATCCCTGGCTCATCGCAGATATCGGCGGGGACCAGCACCGTCTCGCCACCTGTCGCCTTGATCGCATCGTCAAGCTCTTCGAGCCCGCCGACGGTGCGGGCGACCGCGATGACATGGGCACCCGCGTCCCCCATGGCTTTCGCCGCAGCAAAGCCTAAGCCGCGCGACGCGCCAGTGACCAGCGCGATCTGCCCTGCCAGCGGTTTTGTCATGCGGAGGCTTTCGGGGGCAGGGCGTCGGGCCGGGCCTCGCGGGCCATGTGGTCGAGCACGGCGTTGACGAACTGGCTCTCGCGGCCCTTATCGAAGAAGGCTTTGGTGACGTCGACATATTCGCCGATCACGACCTTGGGGGGGATGTCGGTGCGGGCGAGAAGCTCGTGGCCTGCGGCGCGAAAGACGGCGCGCATGGTGGCATCGACCCGGCCGAGCGGCCAGCGGTCGACCAGGGCGCGGTCGGTCATCTGGTCGATCTTGGCCTGCGCCTCCATCACGCCCGCCAGCAGGTCGCGGAAATGGTCGAGATCGGCCTCGTGATACTGCGCGCCCGCGACCACCGCGCCGCGCCGGGGGTTCTCGAATCCCTGGCGCACCTGGCGCCAGTCGGCCCCGGTCAGCTCCATCTGGTAGAGCGCCTGCACTGCGGCGAGACGGGAG
>JBCDAQ010000172.1:0-7859 GCA_039185285.1 Pseudomonadota bacterium | reverse complement strand
TTCACGGCCGTGTAGAGCAGGATCATCCCCGCATGGGTGTCAGACAGGCCAAGCGAGCGGAACATCAAGAAGATCGGGATCGCCACAGCAATCGGCGGCATCATTCGGGTTGAGAGGATAAAGAACAGGAGGTCGTCCTTCAGCGGCACCTTGAACCGGGAGAAGGCATAGGCTGCCAACGTCCCCAGGAAGACCGACAGGAAGGTCGACCCAAAGCCGATGATCACCGAGTTCAGGAACCGCTCACCAAAACGCGAAGGACCGACGATCTGCATCCCCTTGCCATGGACGATTTCCTCGTACCAGGTCTCCGGCGGGGCGACCTCGCCGCTTTGCAGGGTTTGCGTGGTGAAGAGGTTCACATATCCCTCCAACGAAGGATCAAACGCGATCTTGGGCGGATAGGCGATCGAATCCTCTGATGTCTTGAACCCGGTCGAAATGATCCAGATCAGCGGCAGCATCGTGATGACCGCATAGGTGATCACCAGGATCGCCGCAATCCACTTTTGCCGCTTGGACGGCTCAGTGACGGAGAAGCTGCTCATCGTTCCTTCACCTTGTTGAGCGCCTTCACATAGATCGAGGCGAGGCCGAACACCGTCACGAAAAGGATGATCGCATAGGCCGAGGAATAGCCGGTGCGCCACTTCTCAAATGCCTCGCGCTTGAGGTCGATCGACGTCAGTGTCGTCGTGTTGCCGGGTCCGCCACCGGTGAGTTGAACCACGAGGTCGAACATCTTGAAGTTCTCGATCCCGCGGAACAGCACCGCCAGCATCAGGAATGGCAGCACCATAGGCACCGTGATCGTCCAGAACTGGCGCCACTTTGACGCCCGATCGCACTCCGCCGCTTCGTAGATCGAATCCGGGATTGATCGCAGCCCAGCAAGGCAGATCAGCATTACAAACGGCGTCCACATCCAAGTGTCGACGATGATAATGGCCCAAGGCGCAAGCGCCTTATCTCCGATCATCGAGAAACTGGTCGGATCTGCCCCGATAAGAAACGCAATCACGTAGTTAAAGAGCCCGATCTGCGGCTGATAGAGAAAGGTCCAGAAGTTCCCCACCACCGCCGGCGACAGCATCATCGGGAGCACGATGATCGTGGTCCAGAGGTCATTTCCCTTGAACTTCCGGTTGATCAGCCAGGCAAGCGCGAATCCGATCAAGACCTGCAGGACGATCGTCCAGATGAGGAAATGCGCTGTGGCTTGCATCGTGAGCCAGATGTCGCTGTCGGTCAGGATCCGCTCGTAGTTTCTGAATCCGATCCATTTCACATCCGCGTTCGGTCGATTGGCCCGAAAGTTGGTGAAGCTGAGCCGGATCGTCCAGATCAGAGGGAAGATGTTGATCGCGAGCAAAAGGAAAATCGTGGGGGCGACAAAAATCCAGGCAATCGCCCGATCCGAGAGCCCCTTGATCCGTCGGGCGACATGGGTCGGTGTCGCCTTGGCAGCACGATCGAGCGCCGTCTCAGACATGAGACATCCTTCCAGATTTCTTCAATGAGTTTGCCCGAGGCGCCGCGATCTGTCGATCGGATGCAGCGCAGGTTTGGTCATCCCGCCCAGGGAGAGCAACGGGATGACCGCTAGAGGTCAGAGTTTGTCGTCGTCCTCGAAGACCTCAGTCCAATCCTCGACCAGCCCGTCAAGCGCTTCCTGGGCCGTGCCCTCGCCAGCGATGACGTATTTGTGCACCCGGTCCTGCATCGGCAGAAGCAACGAGGCATAGGAAGGCTCCGCCCAGAAATCCTTCACGATCGCCATGGAGTCGAGGAAGGTCTGAGCATAGGGCTGGCTCGACGCAAAGCCCGGGTCTTCGACGACGGCCTTCAAAGCCGAGTATCCACCGAGTTCCCACCATTTCGCCTGAACCTCAGGCTGAGCGAACCATTGGATGTACTCGAGTGCCGCGTCCTGGCTGTCGGAGTAGGAGACAACCGAGATCCCCTGCCCACCCAACTGAGCAAAGTGCCCGCCCGGTCCAGGAGGGTTCGGGAAATAACCCGACTTGTCGCCGCCGACGTTCGGATCAGCGTTCACACCTGGCCAGATGAACGCAAAGTTCATCTGCATCGCGACCTGCCCGGACTTATAGGCATCGATGTTCTCCGACATATACCAGTCGGATGAACCCGGGGGCGTGCAGCAATCATAGAGCGCCTTATAGAACTCCAACCCTTCAATCGCTCCTTGAGAGTTTACAAAGCCCGGCATGTCATAAGGCTTGTCCGGGTTTTCGTACTTGAAGCCAAAATTGTAGAGCGCATTGGTCACGCCCATTGTGATCCCTTCCGAGCCGCGCTCGGTATAGATCGCAGCGCCGTAGACCTTGGTACCGTCAATGTCGCGGCCTTGGAAAAACTCGGCGATATCCTTCAGTTCAGCCAGTGTCGCGGGTACGCCCAGATCACGACCGTACTTTTCCTTGTACTCGGCTTGATGCTCGGGCCTCTCGAACCAGTCCTTCCGGTAGGTCCAACCGACAACATCGCCAAAGGCCGGTAGCGCCCAGTAATTCGGCGTGCCCTTGGGCCATTCAGAGTATCCCGTGACTGTCGCAGGGATGAAGTCATCCATCGAGATTCCCTGCTTGTCGAAGAAGTCGTTCAGCTTGATGTAATGCCCCGCCTCGGCACCGAGGCCGATCCACTGGCTGTCGCCAATCATCAAGTCGCAAAGTTTGCCGCCGGAATTCAGCTCGTTGAGCATCCGGTCTGCAAAGTTAGGCCAAGGCACGAACTCGAAGCTCATGTTGTGGCCACTCTTTGCCTCGAAATCCTTGGAAAGTTCAATGAGGGCGTTCGCCGGGTCCCAAGCCGCCCAGCAAAGTGTCAGATCTGCGGCCTCGGCCTTTACCGTCGTTAGGCCGGTTGTAGCGGCGGCAAGCGCAAGCGCCGCCAGCGAATGGCTCGTCTTCATGAGATGCTTCCTCCCGTCTCAGATGCGCATGCGTTGTGCGCGTCACCCCTCGAATTTATGGGGCTCTGAACCAAGCGTTACTGAGGCACGTACCTCTTGTCGATTCAATTTTTGAGGTACGTCAATCTATTTTGACCATGAAGTCTGGTTGTCTGTCGCTGAGATTTGTTGAAATCAAAACTAATTCAATGGCTTGAGAACAGGTGTTCGGCGAGACTTCTTCCGCTCGCAGATGCAGCTTTCCCGGGCTCGACGCAAGCTGCCAGAGGTAGAGCAGCCAAGGGATGTCTTCTGGCTTCAAACGCACGCGAATCGCACGGTGCGCGTTAACTGAGGTTTTCACGCATCATGATTTCAATCCGGATGCGCTCTTGAGACTCATATATTGGGACGTTGTCGCATAAGCCGCGCAGGACACGCAGTGCGCTTCTCACAAGGTGGCCAACGTTCTGGTTAATCACTGCCGCGATCTCGTTATCAAGCAGGCACTGGCGTGTTACCGGAGTTAACTCGTGCGCGATTATCATGAGCTCTTTCAGTCTGTCACTCTCGCGCAGCGCAGCCAAAAGGGATGAGTTCCCCGCCCCCATTGAATAAACTCCTGCCAGTGCAGGACGAGCCGCTAGCACCGCATGTATGACACGCTTCATCCTCTGCGGATCATCGTAGGATTCGATCGAGGGAAGTACCGTTAAATCAGGGAAGTCGCTCGCAATTACATCGTCGAATCCAAGACGTCGTTCAAGGCTATCTCGCGATCGCAATGAGTTGGAAACAATGAGTATTTCACCTTCTGATCCGAGAAAGTTACCCATCAACTGACCGGCCGTTCGACCAGCTGCGACGTTGTTGATTCCGACGAAATAGTCGCGGGAAGAGTTTGGCAAATCTGAGACCAGTGTCACCACCGCCAGCCCTTCCTCCTTCAGCCGGGCAATGGCATCACGCACCTGAGGCGTCTCAGGTGCCATAATCGCCACCCCATCCAGCTTAGATGTTTTGAGCCCGCGAAGAGATCTCACGATTGCATGCGGGTCCTGTGTCGGGATGTCGATCGTATCGAGAAGAACACGATCCGCCAGTTGCGATGCATAGGCCTCTTTCAACGCGTCTTTGAGCGTTCGTGCGAACTGACTCTGAGCTCCGGGCAGTACGAAGGCAAAACGATATTGTCGCTGCCGTGCGAGGTTTGCAGCAAATGTATCGCGTACATACCCGATCCGGTCGATCGCTGCTTGCACCTTTGCAATTGTTTTGTCGCGAACACCCGGACGGGCATTGAGCACACGATCCACGGTTGCGAGGCTCACGCCCGCCTCTTTCGCGATATCATGCACTGTGGGCCGGCTCATCTCAGTCCCCTCATGGGCGAAGCTTAGTTTAGTCTTGAGGTGCGTCAATCAGATTTATTGATGGCGCAGGACCTAACAAGGGGGTGGGGAAGCAAAGATCTTCTTACCCGTCACTGCTCGACCCAGAAACAGCCTTCGGCGCGTCAACGGGATATCCTCAATCGTATCGGTAGAATTTGGTCATGGGCGGAACCGGACAGCCAATATGTCAAACTGGTCCCAGTTTGGGCGCTCAGATCAAACCTCTCGCCAGCGCCTCGCCTGCCGCCCAACGATCTCCTGCAACGTCGAGTTGTTCGGGCGCCTTGGCAGGATCAAGCCAAACTGGCGTATGGCCTGCCTCTTCGGGCGGGCCGAGGCGACGCACAGCGCGAGCAAGGTAGATCGTTTGCGTTTTACGAGCCCAGAACTGGTAATCGGGCAACCATGCAAATCGCTGAAACGAAAGAAAGCGACGGGCCTCGCCAATGCGCCAGCCAGTCTCCTCCCAGATCTCGCGATGGAGCGCTCGGAGTGGCTGCTCGCCCGGATCTATTCCACCACCAGGCAGCTGCAGCTCACCGTCCTGCATAACGCATAACAATCCCTGAGCGCCCGAAATCAGCGCATAAGCGCCGGGACGATCACGGTAGGGTTTTCCAGGAATCCAAGGCTCGCCAATCCGTTTCATGCCCCCTCGTGGCATATTCGGAAAGATTCGAGAATGCGCCCTTTCGGCCACCGGATCGAAAGGTTATGTGAAGGCACATGACTGGCGATGATTCCATCCTTCCATTCCAACTGGACAAGGCGCAAATGCGTGGCCGTGTTGTGCGTCTGGACGAGACACTAGACCGGATTTTGGAGCAGCACCGCTATCCTCCTGCCGTTTCTGCCCTGGTGGCTGAGGCTGCTTTGCTGACCGCGCTGATCGGCTCGACGATGAAGCTTAGATGGCGGTTTTCTCTACAGATCCGCGGCGAAGGTGATGTTCATCTGATCGCCACAGACTACTACGCGCCGGAAAAGCCCGGCCAAGCGGGCAGACTTCGCGCTTATGCAGGATTTGACGCCCCTGCCGTCGCATTGAGTCAGAAAACCCCATTCGAACTCCTCGGCAAGGGTGTCTTTGGTGTGACCATCGACCAAGGCCCGGGCACCACGCCTTATCAGGGAATAACCCCTCTTACGGGCACGAATCTCGGTGATTGCGCGGAGGCGTACTTCGCTCAATCTGAGCAGATCGCGACCCGTTTCAACACACTCTCCGCCCATGCTCAAGAACCAGGTGGCGCAATGCATTGGCGTGCCGGTGGCATTATGATCCAACAGCTTGGCCAGGCTGGCGAGAGCGTTCTTGCCGAAGGCCCTTCAGGTGCTGATGGATTGATGAACGCCGATGACGTGGCCGCTATGGGCGCGAATGAGGAGGATTGGAACCGGATAAACATGCTCATGGCAACGGTGGATGCCCACGAGTTGGTCGGGCCTCATCTCGCGATCGAAGGTCTTCTGACCCGACTGTTCCACGAAGAAGCGCCTCGGGTTTACGAGGCGAAATCTATACGATTTGGCTGCACCTGCTCTGCCGAACGGGTCAAGGCTGCGATGGCACAGTACTCCGCCAAGGACATCGCATATATGACCAACGAAGACGGCAAGGTAACTGCGGATTGTCAGTTCTGCTCTGCTCATTACGAATTCGAGCCAGACCAACTCGGTTTCGAAGCACAAGCCGACTAGAAGAGATCCAGCGCCAAAACGACGACCCCTACGAGGCAAAACGCCATCGTGATATTGATCAGGCGCGAGTAGCGCTCAGGCAGGTCCATGCGCCTCAGAGACACGCCAGCCCAGAGCCAGAGGAAGTGGATCGGGATCCAAAACGCGTTCAAGATCAAAAACTTGATCAAAACCTCCTGAGCAGGCTGATTGGCCATGAAAGCAAAACCTGTAAAAAGGTTGGTGTTGACGGCATAGGCCTTTGGATTGACCAACTGCAGCGCAATGCCGTCTCGCTGGCTTGGAACCCGCTCTGCCGCTGAGAAAGCCACCCGCCCTCCGGCGGTTGCGATCTTCCACGCCAACCAGCCAAGGTACGCGGCCGAAGCGATCAAAAGCGTCGTCTTAAGCCACGGAATTGCCAGCAAAAGCGCAGCAAGCCCACTTACAACGATCAAACCAACAAGAAAGTTGCCAGCGCAAAGGCCCCAGAGGTATCGCCGCCCCGCTCCAAAACCAAAACCAGAACCGACACCTGCCACCGAGAGAACACCGGGGCCTGGGGTGATTAGAAGCAGAAAAACCGCCGAGACGAATTCGAGCATCAGCCTGCCATCACCTCAAGGAAACGTTCGACATCCGCCTCTCTCGTCGCAAACGAGGTCACCAGTCTCACCGACCACGGCCCGTCATCTGGTCCATTTTCATCCAAAGGCGCCCCCCAAGGATAATACTGTGCTCCGGCAGCTTGAAGCCTGCGATGTTGATCCAACCGCATGGTGACAAACAGCATGTTCGCATCCACCTGATTGGTGACCTCAGCACCTTCGATCGCCCCGATACCCTCGGCCAGCAAGTCCGCCATACCGTTTGCGTGACCGGCAAGGCGAAGCCAAAGGCCATCTTTCAAGTAAGCCTCCACTTGGGCGGAGACGAACCGCATTTTTGAGAACAAGTGTCCGCCTCTTTTCCGGCGTAGCTCAAATTCCCAAGCCTTCGGTTCATCGAAGATGATCACGGTCTCAGCCGCCATGGCGCCATTCTTGGTCGCACCAAGGCAGAGAATATCCACCCCCGCTTTCCAGCTCATTTCAGCAGGTGATACATTCATGCGCGAAAGAGCATTGGCGAAACGTGTGCCATCCATATGGAGCCCCATTCCGTGGCGCCGCGCGATCGCACCGATCTCTGCAACCTCCTCAACCGAATAGGCGGCACCAAGCTCAGTCACCTGGGTGATCGAAATCGCACCATTCTGTACGTTGTGGACCCCTACAGGGGCCGCGACCTCTGCCGCATGCGCGACAGCTTGCGGCCTTAACTTGGCATTCTCCCCATCCAGAAGCGTTAGTTTAGCCCCCGCAGTGTAGAATTCCGGCGCACCGCACTCATCGACCTCCACATGGCTTGCACCATGGCAGTAGATTGCGCCCCAGGGAGGGCACAAGCAGGCCAGCGCCAAGGCATTAGCTGCCGTCCCTGTTGCGACCGTAAAGACACATGCTGAGGGTGCTTCAAAAAGCTCTCGAACCTGTTCCTCCACTCGTTCCGAGATCTCGTCCGCCCCGTAACCCCTTGTGTAGCCCTTGTTGGCAAGCGCGACCGCCTCCAAAATCTCTGGTGCTGACCCGGACGCGTTGTCGGATGTGAATATCATGCTTGCCTCCTAAGACCGCCCGCGCGTGCGAACCCGCCGCCCGCCGGGGGGTGGGTGGGGGCGGGCGGTGGGGTTGCACGCACGGGCGGTTAGAAATCTTCCTCGATGATGTGATCTTCGTGATCAGCCAGGCAGAGCTCAAAACTGCGACCAGAAGGACGCTGTTAAAAAACAAAAGAGAATTACAGGAAGTTTTTCGTGCTACCAAGAGTCT
>JBCDAQ010000171.1:0-7926 GCA_039185285.1 Pseudomonadota bacterium | reverse complement strand
TGATCGGTCGAGTGTTGTGATGCTGTCCGGCAGGGCGCGGTCGTAAAACAGCCACTGAACCTACGCATAAAAATAAAACGCCCGGATCGGTTGTCCGGGCGTTTTTTTTTGTCAGCTTGTCAGCGGGCGTTACTCTTCTGCTTCGCCTTGCTCTGCAGCCTCATCAACAGCATCAGTTGCCTGATCGTCATCTTCGTCGTCGTCTGCCGCGAGACCTTTCGGCGCCGCGATATTGGCGATCATGAAGTCACGGTCGGTGATCGTCGGTGCGGATCCTTGAGGCAGTGTAACGTCTGAGATCTTGATGGTGTCGCCGATGTCGAGCCCCGTTAGATCGACTTCGATCTGCTCCGGGATGTTCGACGCGCGCACTTTTAGCTCGACCTCAGGACGGATCACTGTGAGCATGCCACCCTTCTTGATGCCGGGAGCCTCCTCCTCGTTCTCAAAGACAACCGGGATCATCAGATTGATCCGTGAACGCTCCGAGAGCCGCAGGAAATCGACATGGACAGGCAAATCCTTGACCACGTCGCGCTGTACAGCACGGCAGATCACAGTGTTTTCGTCGCCGTCAATTTTTAAGTTGATCAGAGTCGCCAGGAACTTGCCGGCTCTGAGCGACTTTAGAAGAACGTTGTGTGGGACATTGATCGTGACGGGGTCCTTGCCACCGCCATAAACAACTCCGGGTACCATCCCCTCGCGTCGTGCAGACCGTGCAGCCCCTTTGCCGGTTCCTTCGCGAGAGGAGACTTCGAGAACAGGCATCTCAGCCATGATCGAGCTCCTTAATGTAACAGAGGAGGCCCAAACGGGCCCTGCCGAGATCCTCCAGGGGTGTAAGCGCGGCAGGCCGTGGCTTCTACGCGATTCAACACGGAATGCAAGGGGCTCCGGCTCATTCCTTGGCCTGGCCTGGGTGGGGGATGATCTTGGGGAATGTTTGAGCCCGCTGCTTGAGCAAAAGATCGATCTGCACCTTCAGAATCGTCCACAACACCGCTTGGCAGTCCTGCAGCCGTGCGCGGCGTGTCTCGACCGGTTCAATCTCGCTGAGTTTCTCGCGAACCGAGATGCCGAATTCGAGGAACCAACGCTCGACATAGGCGTTCCGATTGAACCCGTCCTCAATGCTGAGGAGCGGCGTGTTGAAGACCGATTCAGCCAGGATGAAGCTGATCTGCTCCTGCATGACGTCTATGGTTTGGTCTGACAGGGCTGGGGGTGTGAGGCCGCGGTACTCCTGCTCGACCAGAACAGCCGCGCGGCACTCTCGGAAAGCATCCAATCGCTCCTGCGGGGCATAGTTGTCGGGCAACGCCATCGTCTCGGCCAGCACAGGTCCCGCGAGAAGAGATAAGAGTACGGCTAGTTTCATTGCAGCCTCGTTGGTTCGTCCTACGCAGGCTACAGGACGGCAGCGCACGAAGATATCATCGAAATGATGGAATTGGTTCCGGAAGCGGTTGCCCAGCGGCGCGCTCCTTCATCATCGCCTCAATTTGGTGGCTGAGGAGATGCCAGATCATCTCTTGGCAAAGAAGAAGCTGGTTGCGCCGGACTTCCTCGGGTTTGAGATCAGACATTTGGCGGCGAACGGTCTGTCCGAAGCTGAGAAACCAGGCTTCCATGAACGCGAGACGTCCCTGCGCGTCGTCCTTACTAAAAAGCGGCGGGGCGAGCAGGGCTTCAGCGATGATGATATTGATCTGTTCCTGCATCGCATCGATCACGCCGTCTGGAAGCGCAGTGGGCGCAAAGCCTCTAACCTCACGTTCGATGAGAATTGCAGCCCGGCAGTCTTTGAAGAGCTCCAAGCTCTCAGGGTTGGTGTATTCATTTGGAAGAGGAATGGTTTGCGCCTCGACCGCCGGAGCGGCGAGTATAAGCAAGACGAGCAATCGGATCATATGAGACTTCCTTGAGCGGTTCTTCGAGCCATCAACGCATAAAATTATAGAAGGTTTGCCGATCTTGCGATGGCATCTGATCTGCCGCACGGCTGCGGCGTCTGAGGCACTTGTTGCTTTGAGCATTGAGCGGTATGAAAAACTTACCAATGGCATGTCGAGGTCCGTGATGACTAGCACCCCCAGAATTGCCCTGATGGTCACCTGTTTGGTGGACATGATCCGGCCCTCCGTTGGATTTGCATCTGTAAAGCTGCTGGAGGACGCGGGCTGCATGGTCGAAGTGCCCGAGCAGACTTGCTGCGGGCAGCCGAACTACAACTCAGGCGATCGAGAAGGGGCGGCAGTTCTGGCGAGGCGGATGATTTCGGCCCTGAAAGGCTATGACTACGTCGTGGTGCCGTCGGGTTCGTGTGCCGCGACGGTCATCAAAGACTACCCTCAAATTCTCGCTGACTCAGCTGATGAGGAAGACGCCAAAGAGCTTGCTTCTCGGACCCATGAGATCGTGAGTTTCCTGACAGATGTTCTGAAGGTGGAACAGGTCACATCTGCGTTTCCCGCCCATGCGACTTATCATGACAGCTGCTCTGGCCTGCGCTCGCTTGGGGTCCAGGCGCAACCGCGCAAGCTTCTGAACTCCGTCGATGGTTTGAATCTGACGGAGATGCATGAAGCCGATGTCTGCTGCGGCTTCGGCGGAACGTTCTGTGTAAAGTATCCGGAGATCTCTAACAAAATGGTTGGAAACAAACCCGACCGGATTGCCGAGACCGGCGCAGAGCTGGTTCTTGCCGGAGACCTGGGATGCCTTATGAATATGGGCGGAAAGCTGAGCCGGGAGGGCAAGCCGATCCAAGCGCGCCACGTGGTCGAGGTTTTGGCCGGTGACACAGCCACCCCAGCGATTGGAGAAGAGCAATGAACGCCATTCTCGAAAACCCCAAGAGCCCAGCATTCAAGCAAAACGCCAAAGAGGCGCTTGCGAATCAGAACATCCAGGACGCCATGGCGATGCAGGCCAAATGGCGTCAAAACCGGTCGAACGCGACGGAATCGGTCCCAGAATTCGAGGATCTGCGTGACGCAGCGCGGGACGTCAAGAACCACGTGCTTGGCAATCTTGCTGGATATCTCGAGGCCTACGAGGCGCAGGTGATCGCGTCGGGCGGCCATGTCCATTGGGCCGAGACGGCCGAGGATGCACGCCGGATCGTGCTCGAGATCTGTCAATCGGTCGACGCCAAGGTTGTGAACAAGGGCAAGACGATGATCTCGGAGGAATGCGGGATCAACGATCACCTGGCAGCGCACGGGATCAAACCGGTTGAGACGGATCTGGGCGAATACATCATCCAGCTCCGCGGTGAGATGCCCTCGCATATCATCGCGCCCGCGGTTCATGTCACGGTTCCGGAAGTCGAGGCGGATTTTCGCAAAGCGCACACGCATTTGCCGGAGGACCGCAACCTCGATGATACGGCTACACTGATGGCCGAAGCACGCCAGGTGCTGCGTGAGAAATACTTTGAAGCGCAGGTCGGGATCACCGGCGCAAACATGCTGATCGCTGAGACGGGGCAATCGGTGATCGTGACCAATGAAGGGAATGGTGATCTCTCCCAATCCCTGCCAAAGGTCCATATCGTGATGGCCAGCCTCGAGAAGATCGTGCCGACGCTCGAGGATGCGTCGACCATTCTGCGCGTTTTGGCGCGTTCGGCGACGGGCCAGGAGATGTCGGTCTACACAACCTTCTCCAGTGGGCCTAGGCGGGAAGTCGACCCTGATGGGCCGGAGCAATACCACGTAGTGCTCCTCGACAATGGCCGGACCAACATGCTGGGTACCGAGTTTCAGGAGATGCTTCGCTGCATCCGTTGCGGCGCCTGCATGAACCATTGCCCCGTCTACCAATCCGTAGGCGGTCATGCTTACGGCTGGGTCTATCCGGGGCCGATGGGTTCGGTCCTGACGCCCTCTCTGATTGGGGTCGACCAGGCGGGCCACCTGCCCAACGCCTCGACCTTCTGCGGTCGCTGCGAGGCCGTGTGCCCGATGCGCATCCCGCTGCCCAAAATGATGCGCCACTGGCGGGAGCGGGAGTTTGAACGCAACCTCTCTCCGACGGCGGTGCGATTTGGTTTGGGTGCCTGGAAGCACATCGCCTCCCGCCCCTGGCTCTATCGCCGGGTCGCCAGCCTCTCGAACTTTGGGATCAAACTGCTTGGCTGGGGCAAGCAACGGCTGAGTTGGATGCCGTTCGGCTCTGGCTGGACCGATCATCGTGACTTCCCAGTTCCACCGATTGGTGGCACATTCCAACGCCAGTGGAAGGCGCACAAGGATAGAAATTAATGGACCTGATCACTGGCTACAAAGTTCTGCTTCCGCCATTCTGGATCGACATGATCACGAACTCAAACCTGCCTTACAGCACGAAGAGCGCCTTGGCGACTTGCGTCTGGATTGGGTTAAGTACCGCGTATCTTGTTATCCTTTTTCAGCTGTTGATCATTATTGAGGGCCTGCTGTGACGATCCCAAACAACGAAGGCGCAAGGGTTCGAATTCTTCACCGGGTACGTCGGGCGGGTGCGACGGGAACGGATCTGAAGACAGGTGGCTCACAGACGGCGCCGATTCCCACCCAGGCGAAACAAACCGGCGAAGACGCAATCGCCCAATTCATGGCGAAAGCGGTTGCAGCTGATGCCACGGCTTCACGGATCTCCTCGCTGGAAGATCTGCCAAAAGCGCTGGCGGACGAGCTTCGCAACCGGAACCTTCCGGCCGAGATCCGCACAGGCGAGGATGAGATCTTTGATCGCGATTGGGGCACGGTCGAGCGCACAACCGGGCCAGGCCGTCTATCGGAGCCGGCCACCATGTCCCGTGCGCAGTTCGGAGTTGCCGAGACCGGCACCTTGATCTTTGCCTCCGGTCCCGAGAACCCTGTGACGCTGACCTTCCTGGGTGAGACCCACTTCGCCGTTGTCGGTGCCGAGGACATCCAACCAGGCTTCGACGATATGTGGGCCCAGTGGCGCGCGGGGGACCTCGACCCGCGGACTACGAATATGGTCACGGGGCCTTCGCGCTCGGGCGACATCGGCCAGGTTTTGCAACTCGGCGCCCACGGCCCGGTCAGCCTGCATATCTTTGTCGTGGGCTAGTAGCGGCGATCGACCCGTTTTGTGCTCGCCAGTCGGATCTTTTTCTGTCGCTCGCGCAAGAAGACAAAGAGACCCGATCCCACGATCAGGACGATGCCCATGGCAATGCTTGGGCCCGGCAACTCACCCCAGATCATCCATCCCCAAAGGATCGCCAGGGGCAGCCCCACATACTCGAACGGGGCGACTGTGGCGGCATCTGCCATGCGATAGGCCTGCGACAAAGCATAGCCGATAATCGCGGAGTTGAGGCCGAGACCGGCGAAGAGCCACATGTCCGGCTCGTCCGGCCAGACCCACGGCCTGAGAAGGAAGCGAAGGCTCTCATTCTCTACCGCATCCACATATCGACCGTCCCCGGCCGCAATATAGAAGATGGCGGAGACGACGATGAAGGTCGCCTGGATGTAGATCGCGAGCGCCGAGGCCTTAGTCGTCGCGCCGAGGTGACGCGTCAGGATCTGGTTCAACGCATAGGTCAAAGCTCCTAGGATCGGGAGGGCCATGATGGCGAGCGGGATCGCACGCTCCTCCGTGCCGGCCCAGGGGCGGAGCATGATCAGGACTCCGACAAACCCCAGGCTCACCGCCCCGATCCTGAGCGGGCCGACCTTCTCTCCCAATAACGGGATCGACAGAAGCGTGATCAACAGCGGCGCCACGAAGAACAGCGCCGTCGCGTCTGCCAGGGGGAGCACGGCCAGCGCCGCGAAGTAACTGACATTGGCGACGACGATCAAAAGCCCCCGTAGGATCTGCAACCCAAGGCGCCCGGTGCGCAACAGCTTCAGCCCGCCCTCCATCTGCAGGAAGACCATGGACGCGCCGATCCCGATCACCGAGCGCACGAACACCATCTGGTGAAGCGGGTAATCGCCTGAGAGGAACTTGATCAGCATGTCGTTCACCGAGATCGACAGCATCGCAATTAGCACAAAGGCAATACCTGCTGATTGATTATCAGTTGTCGGAGCGATCGGCGATGAGGTCATCGCGCCACTAGAATGACAAAAACACGACCTGTCGCGCTTATTCGCGACGATCGATGGCTGGAGTGCGGGCTTCCAATGCTCTGGCACGTGGCACATACTTGGCGCGCAGAGCAGAAGTTGGGAAACCGCATGGACATCAACATCACCTATGAAAGGCCAGAAGATGGGCCGGGCTCGGGCCCCGTGCGCGTTGGCTGGTTGCTGAACGATCCAAAGGGTGGGGTGATCTATGATGCACCGACCCGGGTCCGATCAGCCGAGATGAATAAGAAGCACGCGAAATCTGCTTCGCGCTGTCCGGCTGTGATCAATCTCGAGAGCCGGTATTTCGAGGTTAAGTGCCCGTTCGATCTGCATCTCCAGTTCGTGCGTGACAAGGACGGCAAACCTGGGCTGAAGAACCTGCTCAGCGATGCCTCGCCCGTGCGGGCTAAGAAACTTGGGCAATTGCTGCATGTCACCAACGAGGTAGAGTGGCGGTATCCCGATCGTCCGACCATCCAGCTCTCACTGCCTTACATCTTCATCGCTGATGAACCAGTCTACATGTCGCAAGTCGCGCCCTTTAATCACTACCGCAAAGAACCCTGGCCCGGCACGCTCTTTGGTGGGCGCTTTCCGATCAATGTCTGGCCGCGCCCGCTGATGTGGGCTTTTGAGTGGTACGACATCAGCCGAAACCTGATGCTCAGCCGGGGGGAGCCGCTGTTCTATTGCCTATTCGAGACAACGCCACAGGATCGCCCCGTGCAGATGGTCGAGGCAGAACGTACAGCCGAGCTTGAGGAGTATCTCGATCACGTCTCGGGCGCGGTGAACTTTGTGAACCAGACATTTCAGCTGTTCAAAGCGGCCGAGGAGCGTCGGCCCGAGACCTTGGTGACGCCAAGGAAGCGGTGAGAGCGATCTCCCCTTCGTTTTGGCTTTGCGGCCCCGCCAATTCTTGATAGCCATTTCAAGGAACAACCAAAAACAGGGGATCACACCATGAAGAAAACGTTGCTCGCGAGCGTTCTGCTCGCCTTTGGCGCTGTGTCCGCGAATGCGGCTGATCTCGGCGCTGTCGATGAGCCGATCAAACTCGCCATCAATGAATGGACCGGTCAGCACATCTCGACCCATGTGGCAGGCGAGATGCTGAAGGCTGCAGGCTATCAGGTCGAGTATGTCACCGCTGGCTACATGAACATGTGGCAGGCCATGGCGGATGGCGAATTGCACGGTGCGCTGGAGGTCTGGACCTCGAATGTGTCTGAACAATTCGCGCAACTGGCCGAAGCTGGACAGGTCGAAGATCTCGGCCCTCTGGGTGTCGAGGCGCGCGAGGGTTTTGCCTATCCCGCCCATGTCGCCGAGATGTGCCCGGGCCTGCCTGCTTGGGAAGCTCTGAAAGAATGCGCGCCGATGTTTGCCACTGCTGAAACGCTACCCTCGGGCCGTCTGGTCGACTATCCCGCCGACTGGGGCACACCGGGTGCCGACCGTGCGACCGGACTTGAGTTGCCTTACAAGGCTGTTCCAGCTGGGTCAGAAGGGGCCTTGATCGCGGAACTTCGTGCCTCGACCGACAAGAAATCGCCGCTTCTTATCGTCTTCTGGCAGCCCCATTGGGCGATGTCCGCCTATGACGTGCAATTCGTCGATCTGCCAGCCGGTGAGGCAGCCTGCTACGATGACCCGTCCTGGGGCGTGAACCCGAACGCGGTCAACGATTGCGACTTCCTGCCGACCACGATCTTCAAGACCACCTGGGCGGGCACCAAGGACAAATGGCCGGCGGCCTACGAGATCCTCACGAACTACCAGCTCAGCGCTGCTGCCCAGCAGCCGATGATGGGTGAGATCG
>JBCDAQ010000170.1:0-7951 GCA_039185285.1 Pseudomonadota bacterium | reverse complement strand
GATGCAGCCCGCAATGATCCCCGGCCGCACCGCCGGGATCACGATCAGCCAGAGCGTCTGCCAGCGCGAGCTATAGAGATCCGCCGCCGCTTCGCTGAGCGCAAAGTTATAGCGCTCGACCGAGGCATAGATCGGCAGCACCATGAAAGGCAGGTACGAGTAGAACAGCCCCAATTGCACCGCGAAATCCGTGTTGATCATGGTGATCGGCTCGCTCAGCACCCCGAACTCGATAAGCCACTCATTGATCGGCCCGGTGTCGCGGATCAGGAACTTCATCGAGACAGTGCGGATCAGCAGATTGACCCAGTAGGGGATCGTGATCAGGAACAGCCATAGGGAGCGGGTCCGCTCCGGCCGGGTCGCGATGTACCAGGCGGTGGGGAAGCCCACGATCAGGCAGAACAGCGTGGCCAGAGCCGCTTGCCCGATCGATCGCCAATAGATGCTGACATAGGCCCATTGGATGGATGGCGGCTCGTCTCCGAACAGCCCGCGATCAAAGAAGAACTGGTCATAGGAGGCGAGGCTGAACTCCCACACCACACCGCCGCGGAACTCCTTGGTCAGGAACGAATAGATCAGCATCAGGCCAACGGGCATGACCAGGAAGATGCCGATCACCACCCAGGAAGGCAGCATCAACAAGTAGCGCTGGCGGGCGAAGGTCGCGCCCCCCGCCGTGTGGGATGGAAGCGCGCCCGCCATCAGTCGGCCAAGACCCGGGCGGCACCCGGATCAATCTGTAAGCTCGCGGTGTCACCAGGGCCAAAGGGCACCTGGGCTGCATGGGCGTTTTGGGTGCGAACGGTAATCTGCGTGCCATCCGCCAGGCGCACCAGATGCTGAGTATCTGTGCCCAGATAGACCAGCCGTTCGATCGTACAGGGCAGGTCGGCCCCTTCAACTAAGGAGAGTCTTTCGGGCCGGATCGAAATATGCGCGCGCCGGTCGGTGGCGTCTCCGACCGCATCAAACTCCGCCCCACCTGCGATCCGAACGCGGGTGCTAGAGCCGTTATTGCTGATCACATCCGCCTCGATCAGGTTTGTCTCGCCAATGAAATCAGCAACAAACTTGTTTCGCGGGGCCTCGTAGATCTCTTCCGCCCGGCCAATCTGCTGCAAGCGCCCAGCGGACATAACCGCGATCCGGTCGGACATTGTCAGCGCTTCCTCCTGGTCATGGGTGACGAAGATGAAGGTGATCCCCGTCTCTTCCTGAATCTGCTTGAGCTCGATGCGCATCTGCTGGCGGAGCTTCAGATCCAGCGCTGAGAGCGGCTCATCCAGCAACAAGACCTTTGGCGCGGGTGCAAGTGCCCGTGCCAGCGCCACCCGCTGTTGTTGCCCGCCAGAGAGCTGCGAGGGCCGCCTGTCCGCTAACTGGGTCAACTGGACAAGGCGCAACATCTCTTGCACCCGTGCGCTGATCTCGGATTTCGACTGGCGCAGCATGCGAAGCCCAAACCCAACATTCTCAGCAACCGTCAGATGCGGGAACAGAGCGTATTGCTGGAAGACCGTGTTGATCGGGCGTTTGTTCGCGGGTTGCGCTTCGAGCGGTTCACCATAGAGGAATATGTTCCCCGCAGTGACCCCCTCGAACCCCGCCATAAGGCGGAGCAGCGTCGTCTTTCCGCAGCCCGACGGGCCGAGCAATGTGAAGAACTCGTTGTCGCGGATCTCGAAGCTGACATTGTCGAGCGCCACCACTTTGCCCGGCCCTGAACCGAACTCCTTGTCGACACCGCAGACATCCAATGCTGCGACCAGCTTCGCCAAATCCCCCTCCAGCGATGATCAATCGAGCGGTCACGCTGGCAGGTAAATGCAGTACTTGCAATGACTATGTTGCAGAGCAGCATTTGCGGCGACCGGTCCGGCGCGCTTCTAAGCTGCCAAGTGGAAGCGGCTCTCCCGCCGGTGGCTCGCGAGAAAGTGGGTCTTTGAGGAAGGGCCTGAAGTCCGACCGCATGCTCAGATCCATCTTGCATTTGAAGCGCTTCTGAATTTGAGTTCGTCCATAGCATTTTAGTACGGTCGGAGATTTAGATGTTTCCTCCCAAAGCGCTGAAGGGCGTTTTCCTTGTCCTCTTATGGCTCACGCTGCCGAGTTGGACCATTGCCAGTAGCGCAGGTTTGGACGCCAGTCTCAACGCCGAGGAGCGCTCGCTCCTGATCGCGCAGCTTGGGCGCGATCCGGCGGACCTGCTGCCCGAACGCCGCCCTCAGCCAAGGCTGAACGTGAAGAAGGTGAGACCTACTGAAGCGCTCTCCCCCAGGGAGGCAGAGAACCGATCGCTCACCTTGGAAGGTCTGAGAAACTTGCAAGAGACGATTCTCGCTGAACAGAGGCTGAGAACCAAGCAGGCCCAAAAGAGCGTGATTGAAAAACATCGGCTGAGCGTCGCCCTGGCTTTGCAGCCTGAGGCCGACGACCTCTTTGGCGTGACGGAAAAATCACTTGCGTTCGAGCGTCGAAAAGCCTGTGCCGCTGATGATCAAACAGCCTGTTCCGATCTTGGTCAAATGTATCAGACCGGTGAAGGAACCAATCCCGATCTCCCGCTGGCTTTTGGCTTCTTTCTATTCGCCTGTATGGCAGGCGACGACCTTGGCTGTGCGCGTTTTCGCAACAGCCAATGGCTCGAAATTCGCCAAAGCGCATACCCCGGACCCTACCCGGACGTCCCCCATTTTCTACGCCGCTGTGAGGAGGGTCTCGCATCGGCTTGCAGCGCTCTTGGGAGCCTTTATCGCTACGGTTACAGAAGCGATGTCGAGAAGGATGAAGAGCGGGGCATCGCCTATATGTCACGCGCCTGCATTTTGGGCGATGAGAAGGCCTGCGGCCGTTCACGCCTCAAAAAACCAACTTTGGACGACATCACCTCGGGCTGTGATGCTGATGACCGCGTCGCCTGCTATTGGTTGGCCGAGCTCTACGCCCGCGACCAGGACTTCGCTAAGGATCGGGCGAAGTCAGTCGCGCTCTACCAGAAGAGCTGCGACCTGGGTTGGGGGCCGGGCTGTGGCGGTCTTGCGCGTTTGCACGAAGTCGGGCAGGGCGTGGAGAAAGACACGAGGCGCGCATTGTCCTTGCTGGTGCAAGCCTGTGAGCTTCCCCCAAAAAGCGAAAGAGTTTGCCGGAACGTGGCGCAGAGGTTTGAAACCGGTCAGGGAACCGCAATCGATCTTACGAAAGCGCTCGCGCTCTACAAACTGGCCTGCGATGTCGACGGTGAGCAAAACCACCATTGTTCGGATTTCTGGCGGTTGACGGCTGCCACGTTCGAACCTCTGGATCCTCGGGCAGACGCCCTTTTTGTCGCGACCGACGCGGCCGTGGCCGCAGCCGCGCGGGAGAGCTGTGCCGAGGGCGATGCAAGCGCCTGCAGGTCCCTTGCGCGCCTTTATTCGGCCGAGCCCAGTGGCGAGAGGCGGGCGATCTCATCTGGACTGCATCTCACCGCCTGTCGGTTGGGAGCGGCTGAGGGCTGCCTGACGGCTGGCCGACTGCTTCGCAACCAGACCTCGGCTGACTTGTATCGGCAAGCATGTGAAGCGGGCCTTGGGCAGGGGTGCCAACTGTTCTCAGGCGAGAACTCGGTCGATCAAGACCAACGCCGGGAAGTGCTCGAAGCAGCTTGTGCGGGCGATGTGGCGGCAGCTTGTACTGTTCTTGGCCTCTCATGGCAGAAGAACGACCGAGATGCCGTGCCTCTTCTCGAGCGCGCCTGCGCAAAGGGCGATGGCGATGGGTGCACTTACCTGGCCCGATCGATCGATGACAACGACGGAAATGATGATCTGGAAGGCCTGGAGCCCGACCTCGACCGCGCCCGTGAGTTATTCATTCGTGGCTGCGAGTTGGGGAGCGTCTTCGGTTGCTCTCAAACGGCTTATCGCTATCGCCATGGTGAGCTGTTTCCGAGAGATTTGGAGAAGGCGCTGATCTTCGCGAAACAAGCTTGCAGCTCGCAGCGAAAACCCTGCGAGGAGGAGGAAAGCGCCCTGCTTGCGCTCGAGCGTCAGGCCCTTTCGGACCAACATGGCGATCTGCAGGCAGTCCTGATCGCGCGCTATGATGGCGTCAAACCTACCCATATCGGCCGCGTCCGACGCGCCCGCCTGTGGTGCCAAGAAGGCGACCTGACAGCCTGCGTCGAGCTGGGAGGTTACTACGACATCTCAGCCTATGGCGACGAAGGCGCGGTTGAGATCTACGCGACCGACCGTGCGTGGACAAAAGCGCTCTACACACATGCCTGCGATGAGGGCCTGGGCGCGGGGTGCTATGCCACTGGTGCGATGCATCACAATGTGGGCGACAGGAGCGATCATGACCTTGCAATCGACTACTTCAAGCGCGCGTGCCGCCTGGACCATGCCCAGGCATGCGCCGAGCTCGGCAGCTCTTTCCAGAACGGGTTTGATGTGATCGAGGATCAAGAGCTTGCGACGGCATATTTCGAGAAAGCCTGCGAATTGGGCTCAGATTACGCCTGCGGCCAGGGATCGGATGTGAAGGCCTGTCTTTACGTCAACGAATACGCATGCGAGCGGCTGGGCCGCGCCTTTGAGAGAGGCCGAAACGGCTATGCGAAAAACGATGCTTTGGCGGCGGAGCTTTACCAAATTGGCTGCAAACGCAGATCACAGGACGCATGCGCCGCCTTTCAGCGCCTGACCGAATAAACTCAAGGGCTTCCTTGAAGCCCATCTGTTCGGTCGCCAAAGGTTGATTGATCAGTCGAGGCGCCTAGTGCGCTTCCAGCAGTCTTTGCCTCGGTCTTCTGAATGGCGTCTCGCCCTTGTCCGCGCTCTCACGTGCCGGGGCGGTCAGGCCAAGATCATCGAGCGCGGTGTAAAACGCCGGGATCACCAGCAGAATGAGCAGGGTCGTCGCGCTCAGGCCAAATGCAATCGAGGTTACCATCGGTATCAACGGCTGCGCCTGGAGACTGGTTTCGAACAAGAGCGGGATCATCCCGGCAATCGTTGTGATCGAGGTCAGCAGGATCGCGCGGAACCGGGCCAGGGCGGCGGTCTCGGCGGCCTCAGCAGCACTTCGTCCCTTTGCGCGCTCTGCTTTGATCACATGGACCAGGAGGATCGAGTCATTGACGACGATCCCCGCCAACGACGCAAAGCCCAGGAGGCTGGGCATCGATAGATCGATCCCGAGGGCCATGTGCCCGGCAACTGCGCCTGACAGGGCAAATGGAATGATCGCCATCACGACCACCGGTTCGACATAGCTGCGCAACTGGATGCTGAGCACCATGAAGACAACCAGCAGGCCGATCACAAGGCCCGCGGCCATGGACATCTGTGTCTCATCAGCGGCGGCCTTCGAACCTTTGATCTGGCTCGACAGGCCCGGATAATCGGCCTCCAGCTTGGGCAAAAAGTTCCGGATCGTATCGCGCATGATCTCATCGGCATTGCCCAAGGCCGGATCGACGTCAGCGGTGATCGTGACCGTCGGCTGGCGCGCGATCCGACGTATCGCGGCAAAGCCGCGATCTGGCTCAAACTCCGCAATCGCTTCCAGCGGGACGCGCGCCCCGCTGGGTGTTTTGATCGAGAAGGCGGCAATGTCGTCTAATGTGCGTCGATCGCCCTCGGTCAGGCTAACATCGACATCCCACGCATCATCGTTGGTTTGTACGACCAAGGCCGTGGCCCCTTGAAAACCTGCGCGTACCTGGGTCGCGACATCCTGGGCATCGAGGCCTAAAACCCCCGCCCCAGGGCCTAGATGAAGCCGGAGTTCTGGACGCCCGAGCACCAAATCGTCGGCGATGTTGTGCGCGCCTGCATACCGCTCCAGCCAAGCTTGCAAATCCCCCGACGCGCGCTCCAGCGTTTGCATGTGATAATGGGCGAGCCGGATCTCTACCGCCCGTCCCGCCGGGCCAACCACGCCCTCGGTCAGTGAGAGGCGCTGCATCTGCGGGGTCATCGGCGTTTCTTCGCGCCAAAGCGCCAGGATCTCATCCAGACTGGCAGCCCGTTCTTCGATGCTCATCAGGTCAATGCGCGCTGTTGCCAGATGTGAGCCTGTGCCGCCAATATCTGCGTTCTCCCCATAGGTGACGACGATGTCGCGCACCAGCGGCGCACCGCCGGGATTATCCGGAGAAAGTGCATCGTCCACCCGGTCTAAACGGTCGAGCACATACGCCATCGCGGCCTCGGTCTGCTCGACCGGTGTGCCAGCAGGCAGGGCGATCCGCGCTTGGATCTGATCGCCGTCAAGATCCGGGAAAGCTTGGAACTTGAGCCGACCGTCCAGAACCACCGCGATTGAGGCGCAAAAGATCAACAACGTGACCCCCAAGGTCAGCCAACGCCAGCTAATTGCCGCTCTGGCCACTGGTCCGACGACGTAGCGGCGCGCGCGGGCCAAAAAGCGGTCAGCCATGCGTAGCCGGTCCGGGGTTTTGGGCGCGCCGTGGGTCAGATGGGCCGGCAAGATCAAAAACGCTTCAACCAGCGAAACGGCCAAGACCAGCAGCATCACGATCGGCACGACCCGCAATGTCTCGCCCAAGTCACCTTGCAAGAACCCGAGTGACCCAAAAACAGCGGCTGTGGTGATGAACGAGGCGATGACGCCGGGAGCAACCTCCTTGGTGCCTGCCACCGCGGCGTCGAGCGGGGGCAGGCCACTGGCACGTTTCGTCTCGATGTTCTCCGCGATGACCAGGGCGTCGTCCATCAGGATTCCGATGACGATCAAGAGTGCCACCAGCGTCAGCATGTTGATCGAATAGCCGAGGGCCGCCATCGCCGCGAACGCGCCCAGAAACGACACCGGCAAACCCGCCGTGATCCAAAACGCCTGCCGAGGGCCGAAGAAGGCCCACATGACCACGAAAACCAGAAGAAGACCCTGCACGCTGTTCTTGATCAACATTCTGAGGCGATCATCCAGAACGCCGGCGGTGTCGCCCGTGATCGATAGGCTCGCCCCTGGGGGCAGGCGCGCATTTTCGTCATCGACAAATGCCCGCACCGCCTCCATCACGCGAAGGCTGTCATCGGTATCGACCTTCAAAATCCTGAGGATCGCTGCGGTTTCGCCGTTCGACTCGACCGCGACTTCGGGATCGGCCACCGTTTCATAGATCCGCGCGATATCCCTGAGCCGAACCTCGCCGCCGCTCTGACTCGACGAGATGACGACATCGCCATAGGCATTGGCTGTTCGGCGCTCATCGGCAAAACGCAGAAGTGTCGAGGCATTGCTCGCGACGACCTCCCCCAACGGCAAATCGACGTTCTGGCGCCCGATCGCGTGGGAGATGTCTTCGAGGCTCAGGCCAAGTGTTCGAACAGCCTCCTCGTCGATCTCGATCTTAAGCTCAGGGTCGGAAAAGCCAGCGATCTCGACCTTTGGGATGCCACCCCAATGCAACATTCGAGTTTTGATCTGCTCAGCAAGCGCTTTGAGCTCGGTCATCTCTCGAGAGGCTGGTGCCGTCAGGGCGAGAACCGCCACCAAGTCTTCGCGGCCCAACTGACGAATGACAGGTTCCTCTGCCGTATCTGGAAAGTCCGAGATCGACAGTATCTCGGCCTCCACATCTGCTGTGAAGCGGCTGAAATCACGCCCTTGGTCCATTTTAGCCACGGCGACGGCCCGGTTCTCGAAGGCGTCGCAGCGGATTTCCTCGAGATACCGCAACCCGTCGAGCTCATCTTCAAGGGGGCGGCAAATTGCTCGGGAAACCGCCTCTGGCGTTGCGCCTGGATAGGGGATCGTAATCTCGACTTCGGAGGGGGCAATCCTCGGAAAGGTTTCCCGCAGAAGATGCGGAAAGGTGAGCATTCCGAGCGCGATCAAGAGAACCATTGTTAGATTCGCCACAGTCGGGTGCTGGGTGAAGTAGCGGATCACAGCTCTTCTCCATCCGCAGCCGCAGCGATCTTCGCCTCGG
>JBCDAQ010000169.1:0-7962 GCA_039185285.1 Pseudomonadota bacterium | reverse complement strand
GGTAATGCTCTGGTTTAAAAGGACCTTCTTGGCCGACGCCAATATAATCCGCCTGATCCTTGCTTAGCTCCGTCAGCTTAACGCCGATCTTGGCGAGGTGCAGACGGGCGACTTTCTCGTCCAGATGCTTGGGCAGAACATAGACGTCATTGCCGTACTCATCGCCCTTGGTCCAAAGCTCGATCTGCGCCAGCGTCTGGTTGGTGAAGCTGGCCGAGAAAGTCGCCCGTCTGCACCTCGCCAAGATCGGCGTTAAGCTGACGGAGCTAAGCAAGGATCAGGCGGATTATATTGGCGTCGGCCAAGAAGGTCCTTTTAAACCAGAGCATTACCGCT
Organism: Pseudomonadota bacterium; assembly: GCA_039185285.1. GTDB lineage: Bacteria > Pseudomonadota > Alphaproteobacteria > Rhodobacterales > Rhodobacteraceae > Thermohalobaculum. The sequence continues at coordinate 7,626 of JBCDAQ010000169.1, read as the reverse complement.
ACTGATCAGCGTTTGGAAAAGATCGCGACCAGGCCCGTATCATCGGCGTGGTAGTGATCGGCCACATCCTCGTAGTAGCGGAAATGGCGGAAGGTCAGCGGGGTGATCGCCCCGTCTGCCACCAGGAGCGCGAAGGCGGAGCCGAAGCCTGCGCTGTCGAACACCTGCGCATTGATGGACAGGCAGCAAACAGCACCAGGTTTGGCGATCCGCAGCAATTCGGGCAAGCAGACCGGACCCACATGGCCATGGGTGAACGTGCCCGCCGAGATCAGCCCGCCATAGGTTTCTGACGCGATCTCAAGGGGTTGGGTCAGATCCGCCTGGATCAGATTGCGATAGGCGCCCTTCGTGCCCGCAACTTCGAGCATCTCGGCGGAGATGTCGATTGCATCCACCTCGCCGCCCAGGGCCTCCCCGACCAAACCTGTACCAGCGCCGATGTCGAGAACCGGCCAACTGGCATCCGATCCGTGCTCGCGAAAGATCGCTGCGAGCTGCTGGGGGACGATGTAGCCATGGCTCTCGGCGAAGCTCTCATCATAGTCCTTCGCCCAATCCGCGTAGAGTTTGACGGAGTCCTCGGGCGTCTCGAGCTCATAAGCGCCGTCCAGAGATTTCTCATGTGCCATGTGAGCCAGCGTGACCTCGAACGACCCTCGAAACAAGCCAAAACGCAAAGGAAGATTTGGTGGTGCAATTGGGGTGGCATTGGTCGGTATGTCGCGCCATAAGGTTTCAAACCACAACTAAATCAAAGGCAAGGTCGTTGCGACCTGCGGAAGATGATCGCTCGTCAGCCCGCCGAAAATGGCAGGGATCAAACGCAGCGGGATGACCGGTTTGTGGCCGCTATCCGTCGAAGCTGCTCCGCTGATAGGTGGCGCGGGCGAGCCATTCAGGGTTGATCTCGACGCCCCAACCGGGGGTGTCGGTGACCCGGGCGTGGCCGTTCTCGATCCCGTAGGGTGTCTCGACGAAGAGGTCGTATTGCCAGGGGTAGTAGTCCTCTCCCTCAATCGCGAACTCGAGGTATTTGCCCGCACCTGGGATCGCGCGCAGCAGGTGCATGGTGAAGAGGGTAACCATCGAGAGATTGGCGCAATGGGGTGTGATCGGCAGGCCTGCCTCATGCGCCATCTTGCAGACGCGGAGGGTGCGGCAGATCCCGCCCAGATACATGATGTCCGGCTGGACGATGTTGACGGCGCGCATGTCGATCATCCGGCGCCAGGTGGGCAGGTCGCAGTCTTGCTCGCCACCGGTCACATCGATTTCCAGCGCGTCGGTCACCTGCTTGGTTTGCTCAAGCTCCCAATAGGGGCAGGGCTCCTCGAAATGGCCGAAGCCGTTGTCTTGCAGGATATGCCCGATCTCGATCGCGCGGGTGGGCGCGTAGCAGGAGTTGGCGTCGATCAGGAGGTCGGCATCCGGCAGCGCCTCACGCATCGTTGGGATGATCTCCTCGGTCCGGCCTGGCCACTCGTCCTGGTTGCGGCCGACCTCGGCGCCCGCGCGCATCTTGAAGGCGTCGAAGCCTTTCTCATCGCGCAGCCGTTTCAGGCGGTCGGCCTCATCGGCGGGCGTGATGTCGCGTTTCATCGAGGACGCGTAGGCGCGGATGGTCCCTGCCGACCCGCCGAGCAGCTCGGCGACGGGTTTGCCTGCCTGACGCCCGCGCATATCCCAGATCGCGGTGTCCACACCGCCCATTGCGCGGCGGAGATATGAGCCGGGGAACTTGTGCTCCCGTTCCGTCACGAGGTCGAGCAGGTCGTCGAGATCGTGCGTGTCCTGGCCCAGCATCCAGGGGGCGACCTGGCGGTGGAGGACCTGGCAAGTGATATCGGAATGGTAGGTTGAAACCTGGCCCCAACCGATCGCACCGTCCTCCATGGTCACGCGGACAAAGCCGACATCCGGGGTGGTGAATGTCTCGATCTCGGCCAGTTTCATGGGACCTCACGTGGTTTGAGAAGAACGGGTCTGATTGGGTCAATCAGATCCAGGGATTCTGCTCAAGGCTCTCGGTAGGAGCGGTGGCTGTTTTCGACCTAGTGCAGAGTGGAAGGGGTGGAGCCGAGGATTTCGTCAGCGGCCTTCATCGCGGTCATCAGCGTCGGCGCGTTGGTGTTGGCCGAGGTCACGTTCGGGAAGACCGAGGCGTCGACGACCCGCAATCCATCGACACCGTGGAGTTTGAGGTCCGCGCCGACAACGCCACCTTCGGCCTCGGGTCCCATACGGCAGGTGCCGCAGACGTGGAACACCGTCCAGCAACGGGTGCGGAAATCCGCGAGGATCTCCTCATCGCTGGCGCCTTCGGGGGTGAAGCCGTTCGTGTCAGTGATCAGCGCGCGCATGGCGTCGGTCTTGAGGAACCGCTCAATCAGGCGGGCGCCGGCGAGGGCATCGGCGATGTCCTCATTTGTCGTCAGATAGCCTGGATCGATTTTGGGCGTGTCATTCGCGTCAGCGCTGTTCAGGCCGACCCGACCTCGGCTGGTCGGGCGGCAAGCGTTGAAGCCGAAATTGAGGCCCGGCCAGGGGTCCGGTTTCAGGAGGGGGCGTTTGTCCTTCCACACGGTCGAGTAGCTGAGCGGGTTGAAGTAGAGCTGGATATTGGCGCGGTCACGGGCGGGATCGGTGCGGACCATACCGCCCATCTGGTTGACGCTGAGGCTGAGCGGGCCTTTGCGGGTCAGCGCAAACTCGATGCCGGAGCGGAACTGGCCCCAGAGCGTGCCGAGCGATTGGTTGAGCGTCGGCTCGTTCGCTTTGTAAAGGTAGTCGATGCCAAGATGGTCCTGCAGGCCGCCGCCGATGGCGGGGTTGTCGTGCAGGACATCGATGCCGAGCTCGCGGAGCGCCTCACCTGGGCCAATGCCGGAGCGTTGCAGGATCATGGGCGAGGCAATGGCGCCTGCGGAGAGCAGGATCTCGCGTCGGGCGGTCACGGTTTCGGTCTGGCCGCCGCGGGTGTAGCGGATCCGGGTCGCGCGGCCCTCGGTCATCTCGATCCGATCGACAAGGCAATGGGTGCGGACGGTCACGTTCGAGCGGTTCATGGCCGGGCGCAGGAAGGCGTCCGCCGCCGAGCAGCGCAGACCATTGCGCGTCGTGATCCGATAGGGGGCGACGCCCTCGCTCCAGACCGGCGCTTCGGGGTCCGCTTCTGGCAGGTCGAGGGTTTTCGCGGCCGATAGGTAATGGCGCTTGATCGGGTGGCAGCGTTGCGAGATGTCGGTTACAGATATCGCGCCCTCCCCTCTGGCGGAGCCGTCAGGGGCGACATGGCGTTCGATGCGATCGAAGACCGGAGCGACATCGGACCAGCCCCAGCCTGGGTTTCCGGCCATCTCCCAATCATCAAAGTCGCCTGGAAGGCCGCGGGAGTAGACGAGGCCGTTGATCGAGCTTGAGCCGCCCAGGACTTTGCCACGTGGCCAGTAGTGCTCTCGATCGCTGGTTTCGGGATCGGGCTGGGTGCGAAAGCGCCAATTGACCGAGGAATCGTGGAAGGTTTTGCCGTATCCGATTGGCAGTTTGACCCAAACGCGGCGGTCGCTGCCGCCTGCTTCGAGCACCAAAACGGTGGCATTGCCATCGGCGCTGAGCCGATCGGCAAGAACACACCCGGCGGATCCAGCGCCGATGACAATGTAGTCGAACGTGCCCATAGGCTCCCCGCTTGGACAATTGCACTAAGTTCTCAGACTTGAAGGGGACAATCAAACAATGGAAAATAGGCCTTAGGCATAAAAATAATGAGGTCTATGATGGGATCGTCCCTACCGCCACCCGCATGGCTGAAAACGTTCGAGGCTGCAGCCCGGCTGGGCGGATTTGCGGCGGCGGGGGAGGAGCTTGGCCTCACCCCGGCTGCTGTTAGCCAGCAGATCCGCGCGCTCGAAGGGCGCTTGGGTTTTCAGTTGTTCCAGCGAAAGGCGCGGGGCGTGGTGCTGAGCGAGATGGGGCAAAGCTACCTGCCCGCCGTGCAACAGGCCTTCGATGCTTTATCGCTAGCGACGGCGGGCCTTTTTGGCATTGATGAGGCGGAGCAGTTGACCATTCGCTCAACTGCGAGTTTCACGTCACATCGTCTGGCGCCCGCACTGCCGAGTTTTCGCGAAGCCCACCCGGAGATCCCGATCCGCATCCTTACCCCGGTTTGGGCGGATCTTTTGGAAGAGGACAAGGTCGATATCGTGATCCGCTATGGTGATGGTAAATGGCCAGGCCAAAAGGTGATCCGGCTGTCTGAACCCAGGTCATTGCCGATTTGCCCACCGGACACGAAGTTTTCCTCGGACCCGGTTGAGGCGGTTGCAAGCCTCATGCGCCGGGAAGCTATCGACGTAATGGGTTATGAGAGCCTTTGGACGCTCTTCGCCCGGCAATATGCGATTGATGAGGGGCAGATCCGCTCTGGCCTCAGTGCCGATAACTCGATCGTTGCGATGGAGATGGTGGCGGCTGGCCTGGGGATCGCCCTCATTGCCGAGGATTTGGTTGAACGTCCGATCCGCAACGGCCGGGTTGTGCCTGCACCTGGTCTGTTCCTAGACCATGGCCAGGCGCATTATGCCGTGGTGCCCATCCAGAAGACGCCGCGCCAAGAGGCGCTGGTCTTTGCCGATTGGATGGCGAGCACGTTTGGATTTTAGTCTGGTCTCAAGCGGTCAGAAACTCGCGGCCAGGCCGATGGAGAAACCTTCGAGCCGTTCGCCACGGGTATACCGCATCACCAGTCGGGTTGTCGTAATCAGAGGAACGAAGGTTTCGGAGAAGTCGATCTCCCCACCGAAACCACCTTGCAGAAGCCAGCTGGTCGCGAGCGCGCGTCCTTGATCACCAGGAAGGTATGAGCCTGATGCTTCGGTCACGAAGCGGATGGGTCGATTGAAAAGGCTGAGCCCCGTGGGGATCCTAAGGCGTGACCAAAACGCTGTGGTGATCGCATCGGCACTGGCCACGATATCGCGATCATCGCCAATCGGGCGCAGGTGGAGATGCGTGTGGCGCAAGGTGAAGTCGGCTTCGTAATCGTTCTCCCAACGCTGATTGTAGACAAGGCTGAGGGAGCCCCCCACCCCGCCGACCGTGAGGCCACCGCCATCGATGAAGGAGGTATCAAGGTCGAGCTGATTGGCAATGATCTGCGCACCAATCGACGTATCCGTCTGGATCCGCCCGATCGAGAGATGCGCCAGCGGCAAGAGGCTTAGATGATCGGTCAGAGCGAACTGCCATCCAACCCCGCCGGTTGCAGCGACTGTGGTCCAACGCAGAGGGAGTTCAGAGGTGTCTTCCCCCTCGCTCAGCAAGAGCACGGGATCGTAGCGATTAAAGCCGATAAACCCCTCGAGATAGAGCGGGAAGCTTTCGCTCAGTGCAAAGCCTCCGCCCAATTGCGCGGCTCGGAACTCATTGACTTCGGCCGCGTCACTGTCGAGCACGAGGGTGCTGGCGGTCTCTGTCGGGACGGCGGTGATGCCATAGACCGAGAGCGCCTGTTCTGCATTTCGGCGCAGGGCGACACCAAAAATGTCATCAATGCTCTGCGCTTGGGCGGCGCTGGCCCACGTCCCGATTAGAACAAAGAGACATACGAGAAACCTCAAACCGCCCCCCAATCAGTTCTGCAGGTCCGCTGAGATCCTAACGCAGCGATGCGATGGAATGAAAGCCTGTGATTGGCGTTGCTTGATCAACTAGCGGCGAGGCATCGCTGTTGCGAGATCTGTTTTAGGTTTCGGGGTTGTCACCCATCACGTAGCGCGGTCCTGAACCTCGGGTCGCGGCAGTGTCGTCCGGGTTGTAGAGACGGCATGACTTGAGTGAGAGGCAGCCGCAACCGATGCAGCCATCGAGCCGGTCGCGGAGGCTCTGCAATCGGGTGATCTCGTCATCGACCCGGGCGCGGAAGCGCCGCGAGATCCGTGTCCAGTCCGATTTGGTCGGCGTGCGTTCGTCCGGGAGTTTGGAGAGCATCTCACGGATTTCACCCAGTGTCAGGCCGAACCCTTGAGCGGCGATAACAAATGAAAGCCGGCGGATATCGGACCGGCGGAAACGGCGTTGGCCCGCCTCGGTGCGGATGGCGCGGACGAGGCCGACCTCCTCGTAGAACCGGATCGCCGAGGGGGCGAGGCCGGTGCGGGTTGAGATCTGACCGATTGTGAGGACTGGGTGGGCCATCTTTACCCTCCTGATTCTTCGCTTGACCTCAAGTTAACTTGAACAATTAAGCCCGGGATATCCAGAGTAAAGGAGGATGAAAATGGCACGACTTGAGCATGTGAACATCACCGTGACGGACCCCAAAGCCTATGCGGATTTCCTATGCAAGTTGTTCGGCTGGCATGTGCGGTGGGAGGGGCCCGGACTGGCGGGAGCTGGCTACACCGTGCATGTGGGGACGACGAGCGAATACCTCGCCGTCTACTCCCAGGGCGCCGAAGGGGAGCCGGTGGAGAACTACACTGTACCGGGCGGGCTGAACCATGTGGGAGTTGTGGTTGATGACCTCGTACTGACTGAGGCGCGGGTCCGGGAGCTTGGCTATGAGCCGCATAGTCATGCTGACTATGAACCGGGGAGACGCTTCTACTTCATGGGTCCGGATGAGATTGAGATCGAGGTGGTCGCCTACGACTGACCTCTCAGGCCTGATCTTCGGGACGTCGGGCGGCATAGGCGGTCCGAAGATCTGGCTCGAACCCGAGGCTTTGATAAAAGGCGTGGACGCCCGGATCGCTTTTGCCGCTTTGCAGGAGGACGTGGAAACAACCGACCTCCCACGCGGTCTTAAGCGCGAACGCGATCACCCGGCGCCCATGGCCACGGCGCCGGTGGGTTGGTAGCGTCGCGATGTTCTCAAGAAATCCGTGCGCCCGCCCACCCCGCAGGAGATTGGGGGCGGTGATGAGGGTGCAGGTGGAGACGATCTCGGCATCGAGAGATGCGACGACGACGTAGACGCCGTCTCGGCTCAGGATGTCCTGCCAGATCCCAGGTTGTTCGCTGTCAGCGACCGGATCGCTGAACCCGCTCTCGCGGTAGAGCGTCAGCAGCCCGGGCAGATCTTGGCTCTCGGCAAGGCGGGTGGTGAGCATGGGCTAAGTTGGCCTGAGCGGCGAGCAAAAGAAAAGGGCCTGGCTGTATCCAGCCAAGCCCTCTGATCTTCAAACCTAGAAACTCGCTCACGCCTCGGGTTGGGAGGCGTCTTTCTTCGGCTTATAGTTGGCTTTTTCGGCGATCCGGGCTGATTTGCCCCGACGCTCGCGGAGGTAGTAGAGCTTGGCGCGGCGGACGCGGCCCCGGCGCACGACCGTGATTGCGTCGAGCTGCGGGCTGTGCAGCGGGAAGACCCGCTCGACGCCTTCGCCAAAGGAAATCTTACGAACGGTGAAGGACGCGCCCAGGGTGTTTCCGCCCTTGCGTGAGATGCAGACGCCTTCGTAGTTCTGGACCCGGGTGCGGTTACCCTCGGTCACTTTCACGCCGACCCGGATGGTATCCCCAGCGGCGAAATCGGGGATGTCTTTCCCCAGTTCTTTGATGTGCTCGGCTTCGAGCTGTTCCAGCAAGTTCATTTGCTCAATCCTTATCTGTACCATCTTG
>JBCDAQ010000168.1:0-8021 GCA_039185285.1 Pseudomonadota bacterium | reverse complement strand
GGTGTGCAGCGGCGCTGAAAGCGCCGGTGGGTCACATTTCACGGTGGCAGCGCGCGTCCCGGTCCTGTATGGCCCGGGGCAGAATGTGATGAAGGAGATCTCCATGCGCCCCTCCGGCCGTCAACCTGACGCTTTGCGCCCCGTGACCATCGAGACCGGCTACACCAAACATGCCGAAGGCTCGGTCCTGATCCGCTCCGGCGAAACAGTCGTGCTCTGCACGGCTTCGGTGGATGAGAAAGTGCCGCCATTTCTGCGCAATGGGGGCCTGGGCTGGGTGACGGCGGAGTATGGCATGCTCCCGCGCGCGACGAACACGCGCAACCGGCGTGAGGCAAAGGCTGGACAGTCGGGGCGCACGCAGGAGATCCAGCGCCTGATCGGCCGCTCTCTGCGTGCCGGTACCGACCGGATGATCATGGGGGAGCGTCAGGTCCAGGTCGATTGCGATGTGCTCCAGGCCGATGGCGGCACGCGCACGGCCTCGATCACCGGGGGTTGGGTCGCGCTTTGGCTGGCGGCCCAGACCCTGGTCGAGAAAGGCGATTGCCTGGAGAACCCGATCACCGAGCATATCGCCGCGATCTCCTGCGGGATCCATAACGGCCAGGTGGTGCTCGATCTCGACTATGCCGAGGATTCCGAGGCCGGCACCGACGCCAACTTCGTGATCACCGGCAAGGGCGGCCTGGTCGAGCTGCAAGGGTCTGCCGAGGGGGCGGTCTTCTCCGAAGAGGAATTCCTCGACATGCTGCGACTGGCCAAGAAGGGCTGCCGCGAGCTGGTGGAAATCCAGAAGGCCGCCATCGGATCAGCCTGATGCGGATCACTGCCGGAGACGTCTATCGGTTTGGCCCGTTCCAGTTGGACCTGCCCTCGGAATGGTCGGCGGAGTTCGAGGATGGGCTCCACGAGATACTGCCCCCCGATGGTACCTTCGCCATCCATATCAGCGGCTACACCAAGGGCGAAGCGATCGGGCAAGCCGACCTCTTGGAGTTTGCGCAGCAGCAAAGCGGGACGGAGAGCACGGCTTTGACCCTAGCCTCGGGTCTCGACGGTCTCACCTTCGACGTCGATGAGGGTGAGCAGATGCTGCGCTATTGGCTGATCCGGCACGGCAAGGCCCTGATCGCAGTCACGCTGACAGCGGGGCCTGAAGACTTCTCGACCAGCGCTGTTCCTGCCCAGATGCTTATCAGCAGCATCCGTCCAAACGAGGAGACCTGACCATGGCGCGCGCCTTCACCGACCGAAGAATCGTCGTCGCAACCCATAACAAGGGCAAGCTGGATGAGATCCGCCTGCTGATGGAACCTTATGGGGTTGAGATCATCTCGGCCGCCGAGCTAAAGCTTCCCGAACCGGCAGAAACGGAGACGACTTTCGCGGGTAATGCCGGGATTAAATCCCATGCCGCCGCCAAGGCATCGGGCCTGCCAGCGCTGGCTGATGACAGCGGGCTTGAGATCGATGCCTTAGACGGCCAACCTGGGGTCTATACCGCCGATTGGGCGGAAACGCCGTTGGGCCGTGATTTTCAGATGGCGATGGAGCGCGCCTGGAGCGAAATCCAAGCATCTGGCAAAACGCCCCCCTTCACTGCGCGCTTCAATGCATGTCTGTCGCTCGCCTGGCCCGACGGCCACGAAGAAGTCTTCCTCGGCCAGACCGAAGGTCAGATCGTCTGGCCTCCGCGCGGGCTGAAAGGCCATGGCTATGATCCGATCTTCCAGCCCGAAGGTGCTGCCGAGACCTTTGGCGAGATGGACCGTGATGCCAAGAACACCCTCAGCCATCGGGCTCGCGCCTTTGCGATGCTCGTCGCGGAGTGTTTCCAAAAGACCGGCTAGGGCACCTCAGTCGTCGTTGCTGCGTCCTTCATCATCTCGACCACCGGCCGGCTCGTTCGACTCGTCGGCGTCATCCAGAGCAGCCGCCCCGCGAGGCGCGGCCGGGAACGCACCCGGGACACCCGGGCCGTCCTGTTCAACGCAGGCAAAGGCGCTGCAAATGGCAAAGACCGGCGCATCTAGCTCGAAGGTTTGGTCGGACTGGTCGGGGGTCGAGAGAACCGTTCCCTCCTCCACCCAAATCCTCACTTCTGTCACCTCGGTCGTATCGAGCCAAAACGACGTCCCTCTGATCCCGATCGTGGCCACAGGCGTCCTCAGCCGCACGCCATCGGCAGGGATCCGGCCCGAGATCATGCGCAGCACGCCGCGACCAATGCGGATCGCCGTTTCACCGCTGCCCGAAGACGGCGAGTAAACGTAACTGTCGATCGTCACGTCTGAATTCGGCCCGATCGTCAGCATTGTTTCGTCTTCAAAACGGATCTCGGTGCTGCCGAGCCGAGCGGTGACAACCTTGGCATTCTGATAAATCGCATCACCAACCCCCAGTGTCTCCGGCACGAAGCTTTGATGCTGATAGGCATCCGGTTGCACTTTGGTGGTTTCGCCCGCCCGGTCGGATTGGGCAGAGGCAGATGTGACTGACGCGATTGCGGTCAGCGCAACGAAAACACAAGCGACTGGTTTAAACATTGTTCCCTCCTCAACGCTAAGGCCTAAATTGTATCATTGGAACGGGAAGCCAGCAAACTGGCCCCCTGGCGCTTGCATTCGCCTGGCGGGGATGTCAGACCGCGCGGATCACCTGAAGGAGGGTTCCCATGGCGCGCAAACTGATCTCCACCGGCTCCCCGTTTGAGGAGAAATTCGCCTATTCCCGCGCCGTCGTGCAGGGGGATTGGTGCTTTTGCGCAGGAACCACCGGGTTTGACTACACGACCATGTCGATGCCCGAGGACGCCGCCGAGCAGACCCGCAACACCTTTGAGACAATCAAGAAAGCGCTCGAAGAGGCTGGGTTCTCGCTGGCCGATGTCGTCCGCGTTCAATGCACCGTTACCGACCCGGCCCATTGGGAAGCTTCGGCCGAGGTTGTGCGAGAATATCTCGGCGATGTTCGCCCCGCGAACACCACTGTTATCTCGGATCTCATGACACCCGAAATGAAGATCGAGATCGAGGCTACGGCCTATCGCGGCTGATGTCCGGGGCGGGGTTTGGCGTCTATGTCCATTGGCCGTTTTGCCTGGCCAAATGCCCCTATTGCGACTTCAACAGCCATGTGAGCCGCGAGGTCGATCAGGGCGCCTGGCGCGCGGCACTGATCGCTGAACTGACCCATCTGCGCGGGCTGGTCGGTCAGCGCCGGGTCGAGACGGTGTTTTTTGGTGGGGGCACGCCCAGCTTGATGCCGCCTCAGACCGTGGGCGCGGTGTTGGAGGCTATCGGCAGCCTCTGGTCCTATGCACCTGACCCGGAAGTGACGCTGGAGGCGAACCCAACTTCGGTCGAGGCGGCGAAGTTCCGCGCCTATGCTGATGCCGGGGTCAACCGCGTCTCGATGGGGGTTCAGGCGCTGAACGATACAGACCTCAGGGCGCTCGGCCGGATGCACACGGCGGCGGAGGCACGCGCCGCCTTTGACATCGCCCGGAGCACTTTCGACCGGGTGAGTTTCGACCTCATTTATGCGCGCATGGGCCAGAGTATGGCGGATTGGGAAGCAGAGCTTGGCGAGGCGTTGGAGATGGCGATCGATCATCTCTCGCTCTACCAACTCACCATTGAGGCGGGCACGCGCTTCTTCGATCTGCATGAAATGGGAAAGCTGGTAACCCCCAGCGGCGACGACGCGGCGGATATGTATGAGCTGACGCAAGCGATGACTGAGGCCGCCGGGATGCCGGCTTATGAGATTTCGAACCATGCGCGCCCCGGGGCGGAAAGCCGCCATAACATGATCTACTGGCGCTCCGGCGAATGGGCAGGGGCGGGGCCCGGCGCCCATGGGCGTCTCGATATCGACGGGCACCGCATGGCAACCGAGACACTGCGCGATCCTGCCTCGTGGTTAGCGGCAGTTCAGCATCAAGGCCACGGCCTCTCTACGCTGGACCACGTCTCGGCCGATGACATAGCTTCAGAGTACCTCCTGATGGCGATGCGCCTTGGCGAAGGCGCAGATTTGGAGCGTTTCCATCATGCTGGCGGGGAGATCGACCAGCCGCGGCTTGAACGCCTGCTCGACCAGAAGCTTTTGGAGCAAAAGGGCGACATTCTGAAAGCTGCACCAGAGGGACGGCTGGTGTTGAACCATCTTCTGGCTGAAATAACCGCCTAGAGCATCTGACCAAGCTGGTTTCCAGGTCCGCAACTGAGCCCCCTCTGCCGGAGCCAGCAACGCTTCACTTTCAGGATTGCGCCGTGCCGGGTACTCTTACCTATGCAGATCAGAACCCACACACCAAGCGACTATCAACAGCTTGCCGAGTTGCGTTGGTTGCTGAAGGCAGAGGACGAGCCGACCCTCTCCGACAGCGACCGAGACCGTTTCGCACGGGACTACGGAGAACAGCTCCGCTTGTCAGATGCACTCGGCGATACCGTGCATTGGGTGATTGATGACATGCCTTTGCTTAGTGCAGCAGTGACCATTCGCGTTGTTCGAAAGGAGCTGTCGCCACATGCCGATACGGCCGCTTGGGGGTATCTGACCAACATGTTCGTCCGCAAAGGCCTAAGAGGGCGCGGATTGGGAACAGAGCTCCTCAAACATGCAGTCGATTGGGCGGCCGCAAAAGACTTGGAGCTGCTGATCGTGTGGCCAAGCGAACGCAGCTACGCCTTCTACCGCCGGGCTGGGTTTTGCGGCGAAAGCGACCCGCTCGAGCTGCTTCTTGAAAAAATCGCGGCAAGTTGATCATCCAATTGAGCGACCCCGTCCTGACCAGCCCGTGAATGTACGTCGCATGATCCGCTTTGAAGGGAACATCCGGCATAGCCTGGTGTAAGTTCCCCTCGGAAATAGGTGCGCGCACCCTATCTGTACGTCATGCGAGTGATGTGGACAGTCTTCGGTTGGTGCGCGGTTGCCTTAGGCGCGATCGGAGCGTTTCTGCCGCTCTTGCCGACGGTGCCGTTTCTACTGCTCGGCGCCTTCTGTTTTGCACGCGGGTCGGATCGGTTTCACGAATGGCTTGTGACCCATCCCCGCTTTGGCCCGCCGATCCAAGACTGGCGATCGCATGGCGCGATCCGACCTCGAGCGAAGGTCATGGCTATGATTGCAATCGCGGCCAGCGTGGCCCTGCCCTTGATGATTGGGGTGCCAGACTGGGTCTTGATGGTGCAAATCCCCGTTCTCGCCTGTGTGGTGGTTTTCATCCTCTCTCGCCCAAGTGGCCCTCAAGGGTTGCCGCAAGCCACTGAAACGCCTGCAAAAGAGCACTGAAGGCCCTCTTAGCGCCAATCGGTTGCGAAGCAAGGCTTGACCCGTCTCTCGCTCCGAATATCTGCCTCCGATGATCCGGACGGGGCCGGTTCACGTATCAGTAAGAAAACCAAGACAGCCGAGAGAGATGCCAGACAGTTTTCATGCGCCAACTTTGCTCTGGCTTCGCCGTGACCTGCGGCTGGCTGATCATGCGGGTTGGCACGCGGCGCTGGACGGCTCTGGCCCGGTCATTCCGGTCTTCATTCGCGACCCCCTGTTCGACGAGATGACAGGGACAGCACCAGCCTGGCGCATGGGTGAGGCGCTGGACACGATGACGCGGGCACTAGAGAGCCGGGGCTCCCGCCTGATCCTGCGCCACGGTCAGGCATTGGAGACGCTCACGACGCTGATCGCCGAGACCGGTGCGCGCCGGGTGATCTGGAGCCGGGCCTACGATAACCGTCAGATCGCCCGCGACACTGCGATCAAAACTGCACTGACGGCCGACGGGACCGAGGCGTTCAGCGTGAACACGACACTCCTGTTCGAGCCCTGGACGGTCGAGACTAAGACGGGTGGCTTCTACAAGGTCTACACCCCCTTCTGGAACGCCGTGCGCGGCCGGGATGTGGCGGCACCGCTGCCGACGCCCGGCGATCTCGCAGCGCCAGAGGTTTGGCCGGTGAGCGACACCCTCTCCAATTGGAGCCTGGGTGCCGGAATGCGGCGCGGTGCGGAGATCGTTCGCCAGCACGCGGCAATTGGCGAGGACGCGGCGCGCAACCGTCTGGGCAACTTCATCGTCGCGGCGATCGATCGATACCAGACGGATCGCGATCTGATGGGGGTCAGCGGCACCTCGCGTCTGTCGGAGAACTTGGCTTATGGTGAGATTTCCCCGCGCCAGGTCTGGCACGCAGGCCGTCAGGCGCTGGCAGAACGCGGCACGCCAGCGGGGGCGGAGACCTTCCTGAAAGAGATCGTGTGGCGGGAGTTTGCCTACCATCTCCTCTATCACTGCCCGGATCTCGAGGCGCAGAACTTCAAGCCGGAATGGGACCACTTCCCCTGGCAGGGCGACAATCCCGGCGCCGAGCGGTGGCGGCGCGGCATGACCGGGATCGAGATCATCGACGCCGCGATGCGCGAGCTTTACGTCACCGGCACCATGCATAACCGCTGCCGAATGCTGGTCGGCAGCCTCTTGACCAAGCATCTGATGACCGATTGGCGCATTGGTGAGGCCTGGTTCCGCGACTGCCTGATCGACTGGGATATCGCCTCCAATGCCATGGGCTGGCAGTGGATCTCGGGCGCGGGGCCAGATGCGGCGCCTTACTTCCGCGTCTTCAACCCGGACACCCAGGCCGAGAAGTTCGACCCCAAACGCCTGTACCGCGACCGCTGGATTGCCGAGGAGAAGGCCAACCCCCATGCCGATGCGCTGAGTTTCTTCGACGCCGTGCCGCAGAGCTGGGGCCTCTCCCCAACCCAGACCTACCCAGAGCCCGTCGTCTCGCTGTCAGCGGGGCGGGAGCGCGCTTTGGCCGCCTATTCCAACAGGGATGCTGCTTGATGAAGATAGCTGTGATCGGGGCCGGGATCTCCGGTATGGGCTGCGCCTTGGCGCTGAGCGAAACCCACGACGTGACGCTCTACGAGGCCGCGGATCGGCTGGGCGGGCATGCGAATACCGTGGATGCCACGTTCGGGGACCTCGAAGTCCCGGTCGATACCGGCTTCATCGTCTATAACTACAACAACTACCCCAACCTCACCTCGCTGTTCGAGGAGCTGGAAGTCCCGACGAAATGGTCGGATATGTCCTTTGGCTTCTCGATGAATGATGGTGGGTTCGAATATGCCTGCGACAGCCTGGATAAGCTGTTCGCCCAGCGCTACCGGGCCATGGACCCGCGCCACATCAAGATGCTGCGCCAGATCCTGCGTTTCATGAAAACTGCGCCCGGCCAGCTGGAGCGCGGCGAGTTGGGGGGTCTGACGCTTGGCCAATGGATCGAGCAGAACGGCTATGGCCTCTGGTTCCGCGACCGGTTCCTGATCCCCATGGGGGGCGCGATCTGGTCGACCAAGCTGACCGAAGTTTTCGACTTTCCGGCCAAGAACTTCATCAACTTCTTCATCAACCACGACCTTATGACGGGCCTCGACGACGCGCAGCAATGGCGCACGGTCGACGGCGGCTCACGGCGGTATGTGGAACGGGTCGCGGCCAAGCTTGCCGGTCGCTACGTGCTTGGCCGCAAGGCCGTCGAAGTGCGGCCCAAGAGCGTGCGTTTCGCTGACGGGGGCGAGGAACAGTTCGATCACATTGTGCTCGCCTGCCACGGACCGCAGGCGCTGGAGCTCATCTCGAGCTTCGCGGATCAGGAACAGCGGGAAATCCTGTCGGCCTTCAAGACCTCGCCAAACCGGGCTGTCTTGCATTCCGACCCAAGCTTGATGCCCAAGCGGCGCAAAGTATGGTCGAGCTGGAGCGTCCTCTCAGGCGGTGCCATCGCGGATGCCGACCGCCCAGCGCAACTGACCTATTGGATGAACCGGTTACAATCGATCCCCGAAGCGCAGGATGGCAAGACCACACAGGTTTTCGTCACGCTGAACCCCGTGCAGGAACCGAACCCGGCTCTCGTTCACTCAAGCCACGACTACGCGCACCCGCTCTACACCGAAGATGCATTCGCGGCGCAGGATTGCATAGATACGAT
>JBCDAQ010000167.1:0-8055 GCA_039185285.1 Pseudomonadota bacterium | reverse complement strand
GGTTTTGCGGAGTAGGTTTTCATCTCTCAACCCTATTTCTTGTTTCCGATAAATCGGATCAGGCGGCGGATATCGTGGATTGCAACACCGAAGTCAAGGACGTTCAGACTGAAAATTGCGTTATTTTCGAATACCCTAGAAATGGGGTTTAAGTTTACCCCAGTCTTTTCCAAGGCAGCTCGGCCATTAAACCGCCGCTCATCGTCGCGATTAGAAGGCTAGAGGGAACTCCTGCCGCACGGATAAGATCAGAAATCCAGTGATTGCAGGTCCGCAGAAGATGATAATCAGGTGTGGCGTTGTAGAATACACCCGGACCGTAAAGGCTTGGTCCCAGGAGCGACGGTTCGGAAGGAACTGTTTCGGCAAGGCGCCGTGCCAACGCTTCTGCCCCCTCGGCGCTGATTTTCAACACCAGTCGGTCGGATCTGTTGAAGGCCCATGCGGGATCGCCAGACCCCGGAACGATCTGCAGAACCGATGGCGTCGGAATCATCAACGCCCGCACCGCGGCCATTACTTGCAGGTCCTCGAGGCGTCTCGTGTTCTGGTAGACAGCGGAATCGCCCCACCCGATCTCCAACCATTCTGCGTCGGGAAAACGCGTGCTTAGCCACCTGAGCCGGCTTGCGGCCGCAGGATCTTCTCGGCCAATGGTGATTGATGCCCGTCGGAGCGCCGCTTGTTCGATCACCAGCCCCGTATGCCAACCGTGATCAACGATAGTAACTTCAACAGAGCCGCTTCCGTCGAAGAGTTCAGGCGCGCTTGGGGGGCGTAGGCCCAGGATCAAAAGACCTACAAACGCGATGAGCGCGAAGCAAAACCCGCGTGAGAGACGCCGTTTTTTGATTTTCACTCCCGCCAATCTGCAAACTCCTCGCTTCAAATGAGGGCATCATACCCGATCTGGGCGAAGGCAAACAGGCTGTGCTCTACTTCTTGGGAGGGATAGCGTAGGTCGTTGTGGCATGCGCGACGGGCTTGTCACTGCCTTCGCTGAAAATTGTGACATCGCCGGTCGCCAGCAATTTACCGAACTTAAGAATCCGCGCCTCGCCGATGAGGTCTACCGGCTCGGGTTTGCGCAGAAAGTTGATGTTGAGGTTCGTTGTGACCGTCAGTGCCTCTCGCCCAATCATGGCGAGAACTGCGACGTAGAAGCTCACGTCGGCCAAACCGAACATCGAAGGGCCCGAGATCGTGCCGCCAGGGCGCAAGTGCCGCTCGGCAATCGTGAGTCGGACCCGGGCATAGTTAGGCCGAACTTCTTCGATCCGAAACTCGCCACGTACTTGTGGAAAAACCTCGTCGAGGAACTCCGCAATCTCTCTCTCGTTGAGATGTGTCGCCATCAGATGCTCTGCCCGATCTTGATCTGCCCTTCGCCCGCAAACCTTTCATCTTCGCCGACCAAAGAAACGTTCCAACGCTCCCCTTCCGGCCGGACGAACAATGGCATCGCGTTGGGCATACGAGGTAAATCAGGCTCGAGCGCTATCAAGCTGCGCGCTGCATACCACAGGCCACCATGGGCAACGATCAGCCGGTTAGGCCCGCGTGAGACGATCCGATGCATCGCGGGAAGCACACGATCTCGGAACTGATAGAAGTCCTCTCCACCTTCCGGCGCATAATTACCATCCCAGTAATCAGCGAGCCAAGGTTCATATGGTTTGTTCTGATAGATGCCGAGATGGCACTCCATCAAATCGTCATCTGTCTCAACCGGCAAGCCGAGCGCTGACCCAACTCTCTCTGCCGTGATGCGCGCGCGGCTAAGGGGACTGGCGACGATTTCAACGATCGGTTGACCGACAAGTTTTACCGCCGCCGCTTCCGCTTGGGCGAGCCCGGTTTCGTTCAGCTGGCTATCGGTCTGTCCTTGGAAGATCCGTCGCTGATTATGTCCCGTTTCACCGTGGCGGAGAAAAAAGAACGGGTGATCAAAGACTGTCGGAAGGTTGTGTTCGGTCATCTGCTTTTCTCTGCTCCCATCCCGGCTTATCGTCTACCCAAGCGATGGGAGAAAGCGCAAGGATGGAAAAGGTAGAGACCGTGATTATTGGCGCAGGCGTCGTAGGACTTGCCTGCGCACGAGCCTTGGCGCGTTCGGGCAGAGAGGTCGTGATCGTCGAAGCAGCAGAGCGAATTGGATCGGTCACCTCCGCCCGCAACTCCGAGGTGATCCACGCGGGGATCTACTATCCAACTGACAGCCTCAAAGCACAGCTCTGCGTCGAGGGTCGTAACCAGCTTTATGCCTACTGCGCAGAGCGGTCGATTGGTCATCGGCGATGCGGCAAGTTGATTGTGGCGACTTCGGATGACGAGATCCCAGCCATCGAAGCACTGGCCGCCAAGGCGAAGGCGAACGGTGTGGATGATCTCGAACTCATATCAGCACACGAAGCTTGCAGGTTAGAGCCAGACTTGCGGTGCACCGCAGCTCTTTGGTCGCCCTCGACTGGGATCATCGACAGCCATAGCCTGATGTTGAGTTACCTCGGCGAAGCTGAAGATCACGGGGCCATGCTGGCACTCGAGACGCCAGTGAACCGGATTACACCTGGCTCACATGGGTATCGGCTGCGTACGGGTGGAGCCGAACCAATGGAGCTGGAGGCGGATCAAGTCGTCGTTGCAGCGGGTCATGGTGCACTCCCCCTCTGCGATTTTCTGGAGGATAGGCCGAAGCAGTTTTTCGCGCGTGGCTGTTATTTCAAACTCGATGGGCGTTCGCCCTTCTCCCGCTTGATATACCCAGCGCCTCAGCCAGGCGGGCTCGGGATTCATCTGACATTGGATCTAGCCGGGCAGGCGAAGTTTGGCCCGGATGTAGAATGGATTACCGCCGAAGACTACGCGCTCGATGCGGACAGAGGCGCAAGCTTCTACAGCGCAATTCGCCGGTACTGGCCCGGCTTGATGGATGGCAGCCTGCATCCCGACTATACTGGGATCCGCCCGAAAATCGTCGGACCGGGAGAGCCGGCAGGCGACTTTATGATCGATCAACCTATGCTAGGTCTGATCACTCTTTTCGGGATCGAGAGCCCTGGGCTTACAGCGTCACTTGCCATTGCCGATCAGGTCTCGCACCGCCTTTCGAATTCCTGAGAACGCTTGCGCTTGCTTTGGCATGGTTGATCGGCACCAGTCTTGCCCGTTCTCAAAAGACGTATAGCCGGTCTGCGTTTCAATCAAAATCGGCCGCTCTAGCGCGCAAGCCCATCTATCTCCACCGGAACCACTGACGCCGATGAAGTGAAGGTCTGAGTAGAACGGAGGGTAGAAGTACTTGCCAGGCTGCGCAGCATCGCATGCCCGATAGGCGGCGAGATATCCGCCATGGTACTGGAAAGGCCCGTCCGGGCAGTTCCCGGCCAATTCCTGTCGGGCCAACTGATCTCCCCGAAAGCTGAGAACCGATAGCGTCAGAACACCGATTGAGAGAGCAGCGGTCAGTGCCACGATGCAAACCCGAAAAAAACCAACGGTTCGAGCTGGCCAATCCAGAAAGGCTAGGATCGAAAGCGGTACGAATACAGGCACAAAATAGTGCGCGTAACTTCGACCGGTCACTTGGGATTGTAAAAAAGACAACAGCGTCCAGGCCAGCAAAGCAGCGACCAACCATCGTTCGCCATATCGACCATGCACAACAAGGCGGGACCCGATGACAGCCCCAAGCACTGAAAAGCCCAGAAGCGCCGTCTTCGGGATGTAAACGCTCCGTGAACCCTCCGCGTGAGTAAGATTGCGAATGATCGTCTCTTCGATCAAGTCGATGCCATGCATCCAAAAGTAGAGGTAAAGCGCCAGCTGAATTGCAGCAAACCCTATCACAGCCGCGACGAGCAACTGCTTGGCTGATCTCTGACCAGCAAGAGCCATGTAGACCAGGAAAACCCCGATAAGATCCAGAGCAACCGTGTACTTAACACTCACAGCGAGGGCAGCCGCGATGCCTGCAATCGCCCAGTTACCAGCCAGAGCCCAAGCCAAACCCGCAAGGATCATCGGCAAGTAAATGATCTCGGCATTCGTCCCAAGGCTCGCAGGAAGGCTAAGCAATGCGAGGATCACGACGACCCAGAGTAGCGGAAGTCGTCCAGCGAATTGACGTAGCAACAGCAAGAGCGCGCCAAACAGCAAGAGCGTCTGGACAACCCGGATAAGGGCCATGCTCTCACCCCAGCCACTGACGAGCTTCGCCCAAAGAAACAACATCGGCGGTTTGTGATCGAACAAATCTCGATAGGGCAGCGTCTCGGCAGACCAGTATCGTGCGATCTGAAAGTAGAGTTCCTCGTCCCAGTTAATCTGAGCGTCCGCAACGAGGAGTCGGGCTGCCACAACAAGGGCGACCGCGGCCCATAGCGGCACCACGTTCTCCCCGGCCCGGAGGTTTGCTGTCATGCCCGTTTGATCTTCTCTTGAGTTGGATAGGCCGCTTCAAACTTTGCCCGGATAAGGAAGAAAGTGAGCACAAGTGCACCGGCCTGATGGAAGATGGCGATCTCCAGCGGTGCGGCATTGATGACCGTTACAATCCCGATCACGATTTGCGCGATGACGGCGAGGCCGACCAAACCTCCCCATTGGCGCATTTTGGAGGTCGCCGACATTAGGGCCCGGATCGCAAAAACAAGGGCGATCACTCCGACGAAATAGCCCAAAATCCGGTGGCTGAACTGAACCAGGGCCGCGTTCTCGAACATGTTTCGCCAAATGGGGGCGAGATCGAAACTTTCCGGCGGCAGGAAGTTACCTTGCATCAGCGGCCAATCGACGTAGCTGCGGCCCGCATCAATTCCAGCGACCAATGCACCGGATAGGATCTGCAAGAACAGGACGGCCGTCACCGCCCCTCCTAACCCGAGAAGCCCAGACATCCTCCGCCGCCGCGCTTTCAGGTTTTCAACCTCATCGAGACGGACTTTTAGCGCAAACCAACACAGCAACATGAAGATAAAGAAGGCTAGGCCAAGATGTGTCGCGAGCCGATAACTCGCCACATCCAACTGGTCCAGGCCGGACACAACCATCCACCAGCCGATCGCCCCCTGAAGCCCCCCTAGAACGCCAAGGAAGACTAAACGGCCCGTCCAACCATTTGGGATCCGCCGGCGCAGAAAAAACCAGAGGAAACCGATTGCCCAAACCAATCCGATGAAACGGCCAAAAAAGCGATGCCCCCATTCCCACCAAAAAATTGGCTTGAAGTCCTCGAGGGTCATCCAGGAATTCTGTTGTTGGAACTCGACCGTTGTTTTGTAAGCGGCGAACGCTGCCTCCCAATCCGCCGCTGACAAGGGCGGGATCGTTCCCATCACGGGATCCCAGACGGTGATGGATAAACCAGAATCTGTGAGCCGAGTAAGCCCGCCGATCAAGACCATGCATGCGACAAGAAAAGCGAGAGACCAAAGCCAGGCCGCAATTCCTGCGCGCGATGGCTGGCGCTCAGCCACGGGCTTTGGGGCTTCTTTTTGGTCGCTGCCGACATCCTCGAAAACCGAGCGTGCGCTCATGCGGATCTCCCTATTTGCCCCCGATCTAACGGGCGCGCGTGTCTCGGGCAAGCCGGTGAAGATGCGTCATCCTGGACCGCAATCGACATGGTTCGATCCCGGCAACGGATCCAATCTGATGTGATCAAGCCTGATGCTGCTGAAAATGCTCCTCTTCCAAAGCAATTGCAGCTTCGATCAGATCTCGCCAAATGCGCTCCATCAAGTCTGGGTCCAAGCCATGGCGGCCCGCACCACCACGCACTCGGGCAACGACCTCTTCGACCCGCTCATCAATCCGTGCGGGCAAACCTGTATCTTGTTTGATCTCCGCGGCTCTCGAGATCAGATCGCGCCGCTGTGCGAGTTGAACCAAGAGCCCCTGATCATGTGCATCGATGGTACGCCGAAGAGCCGCCATATCGGGCAGGCTCTTTGGTGATTGCTGCCGCGAACCACCTCTCTTCGGACCTTCGGATAAGCTCCGAACCACTCCCCACAAGGTCCGTAGATCTGCATCCGTGAGAGGAGCGCGACGGAAGAGGTTCTCCAAGCTCGCAACCATCGACGGTCTTTTTCCTTCGGGAAAAAAGAATCCTGTGTGATCCAGCTCGTTCACCAGATGAGCGACCATACGCCCGACCTCCCCGCTTGTGGCGAGCGGCGTCTGCTCCTCAACAGGTGGCTCAAAGGCAACTCTGCGCCATTCATAGGCCATCAACAGTACGCATTGCGCCAAGTTCAAGGATGCAAATGCCGGATTTACCGGAACAGTGATGATCGCATTGGCAAGGCCCACGTCACAATTGCCGAGCCCTGCCCTTTCGGGTCCAAAAAGCACGGCCACCTTACCGCCGCGGGCCGCCAACGCTGCTGCTTCGCGCATCGCCTGCTCTGGCGATAGAACCCTCTTCGTCATCTCTCGCGGGCGCGCGGTGGTTGCGTAGACCATCTGACAATCCGAGACGGCGGCCGCCGTTGTCTCGAACAGCGATGCTTCGTCCAACAGCCCGCCCGCTCCAGAAGCCATTGCTGACGCCGCTGGATTCGGCCAACCATCTCTGGGATTTACCAGACGCATGCGTCGCAAGCCAAAGTTCCAAAGCCCGCGTGCAGCCGCGCCGATGTTCTCCCCCAACTGCGGCTCAACCAGAACCGCAATCGGGCCATTCGGGCTCCAGTCCGGGTGTTGGGAGTGATCCGTTCCCGACATTTTTCCTCTCAGCTTGAACCGAGCAAACGCTCGGGCGGGGGTGGGCGGGTGGGAGCCGCGGGTCTAGCGTTTGCTCGGCCGTGTCCTAGCACCGCTTCATCCATAAACTGGTTTCTAATGCGCCGTTCGCCAAGGGGATACGCGTCAAACGGTCCGCCGCACCCAGTCTTGTCAGCGCATAGTGGCTCGAAAACATGATCATCAAACCCATCCCAGCGAGCCAGCCGACAAGACCGTTTTGTTCTGTGTAACCACGCCAAGCCCAGGTGTCGGGATAGGGATCTGGCAAGGTGACATCATGGATGTGGATCAACACGCCAGGCTGCAGCACCGGGATGATACGGTTCAGGATGAGATCCACGTCAGACCCCGGCCAAAGCAAGTGGGAACTGTCGAAAAAGGCAATATCGCCAGGCTCTAGTTCAACAAACCGGACAATATCCGCCTCATCAAGCACTCGACGTTCGAGGCGTATGCCAAGACCCGCAAGATCGGCCCGAGGCTCAGGGTCGATGCAGGTCATCTCATACCCTTGACGTCCGACGTCCTGCAACGCGCGCATGAGGAACCTACTCGAGTGACCTGATCCGACCTCAATAACCCGCGAAGGCTTTGCCGCTCGCACAATTGTGTAGGCAGCCGCGCCGTCTAATCTCGGAAACCAAGCTTGATCCCATCGTGGCTCAGGCGGTGGACCTTGAAACGCCGCCAATCGATCAAGATGCTCAGCGATCCCATCAAGGACAACGAGCATATCGGGGCTCGCGTCGCGAAACACTGTCTCAAGCTCCGGGTAACGCGTAGGGGCAACCGCTCCAGCATACCTATAGGGTGAGAAGAAGCCGCGTGGCCGACCGATCAACGTTGAAACGCCCATCGTCAAACGCCGCCGTTGCTCTCGCCAGAACATACCGCCTCCCGGTCCATCGCGATGCCAAGCTGCTTTCTAAGTTAACCGGGAACGTTTTGCACGGGTGCAGACTGATCTCTGTGACTGCGCTTGAACATACGCGCCAAGCTTTCGAATCAGGCTCCTCGGCATCCCGGCCAGACCCTTCGTGTAATGGGTTTTTCCGCGAGAGGTGCCGCCAACCAATCTCCCAACACCAAGAACGAGCCCGATCAAGGTCAAACCAGGCCTGTTTTGGAATTTCCTTCCAATATGCGCCTATTAGCACATTGCCCCGTCCCGCAGCTGCCCATAAGTTCGCGCCGATCCATTCCTGCAGGAGATACAGATGTCCAAGATCAAGGTTGAAAACCCGGTCGTCGAGCTCGACGGCGATGCGATGACCCGCATCATCTGGCAATTCATCAAGGACAAGC
>JBCDAQ010000166.1:0-8075 GCA_039185285.1 Pseudomonadota bacterium | reverse complement strand
TCGATGAATGTAACGGTCTTTCGCGGTGCGGAACGGCCAAACCCGAGAGATTTGCAGTTCCGGTTGCGTCAGGAAATCGGATGCGAGATCGAGTTCATTGATGCTGATGATCTGCGGGCGCTCGAGCCTTCTTTATCGTCGGAATACACCTCGGCCGCTCTGATCAAGGGTCAAGCAAGAACCTTGAACCCTGGCAAACTGACCAAGGTTTTGGCTCAAAAGGCAGATCATCTTGGTGCTCACTTCCATCGAGCCGAGGTGCGCGCAGTTGTTCCACAATCCGATGGCTCACTAACGATCAGAACCAATGACGAGGATTTGGCGACGGACAAACTCGTTCTGGCTGGCGGGATCTGGTCGGCCGAGCTCTTAAAACCTCTCGGGTACAATCTGCCCCTAATCGCCGAGCGCGGCTATCACCTCGAATTCAGTAGCTCTGGCATCCAGATCAACAACTCCATCGCGGATGCGAGCGCCAAAGTAATTGCGAGCTCGATGGAAAATGGCGTGCGCATTGCGGGAACTGCCGAGTTTGCGAGCGTCGATGCGGCACCGAACTACAAGCGAGCAGATGTCTTGGAGCCTCTGGCGAAGCGACTGTTTCCTAAGCTCAGTGCAGTCAACCGGACCAGGTGGATGGGGATAAGGCCATCCTTTCCTGACAACCTACCTGCAGTCGGTAGGCTCGATGACCTCCCAAGTATTGTCACCGCTTTTGGACACAGCCACTACGGTTTGGGCATGGCACCTGGCACAGCCCGGCTGGTTGTGGAGGAACTGACAGGAGGGAGTAACGAGGACTTATCTGACTTAAAAGTGTCTCGTTTCGCTTGAGTTTTGAAGACATCTTTCGTTGATCTTTCCAATGGCCAGTCAACTTGCGTCGCTGATCAGAAAGTTGCCGTTACATGCAAGCCCGTGGACTGGCTAACTTCCTACACGCAATTTCCGATAACTAAGCAGAACACAGCTAACCGAAGAGCATTCTGGAAGAACTTTTAAGCGGGCAGTCTGAGTTAGTCTCGAACAGCGAAGTCAGTGATCGGCGCTTAGCCAAGGAAAGGCCCCATCGGTTCTCTCTCTCCAGACGAGGCTCAGTGCACGAGAGAACTCGGGCGATCCCTCTACGAGATGCAACTCTCGTCTCTCGAGGTGATGTTTGCAGACCGATTTTGGAAGATAGGCTGAACCACCTTCGAGAAGTAGATGGTCCAATGCCCATCGACTGGCGGCGTAGCTGACGCTTGCAGTACGATCGTTCGACCAGACTTCGGCGTGCTGTCTTCTGAACTCTGATCCGAGATCAACGTAGATATAGCGAGGGTCCCAATCCATCACCCTGCGGGGGACCGTTGCAACTTGAACAATCCGCTCGCGAAGGTAATCTCGCGACTTCAATTGCGGTCCGGCAACGGGTTCGGTGGTAAGGGCCGCGTCGGTCAATCCGCTCGCCAACCACGATTTGATCTCATCCAAAGCAGCCGGCCAGGCTTCGAATGCGAGATCGGTGTGGGCTTTGCGTGCGTCGTCGAACCACTGTTTGCCTGCCCCCGCCCAAAGATCGAATTCGCAGGCAAAGCTGAACAGTCCGGAGAAGCCTTTGGGCAGGCCGACCGCGCTTTGTGCCTGATCCCAGCCCCGGACCAGCGCCTCTGCATGGGGTCGGAATGCGAAGCCGGCACGGGTAAGCTGCGTGCCGCGACGAGACCGGACCAACAACGTTTGCCCCAACGCCGCCTCAAGACTGTCCAAACGAGCAGTCACCGTTGACTGAGTCACGTTCAGCCGATCCGCCGCCTTGTTCAGGTTCCCGCTATCGACCACCGCGAGGAAGGTTCTGATTGTTGTGATGTTCATGATGTCCAATTAATTTCGGATTTATCGAACTATCTTTGCAATTAAATTCGCTTTCAAGATTTAAGATCGAACGCCATGATCTGAGATACCGAAATCAGACACGAGGTGCCGGTGATGGAGTTCAGCATTCAACTCTCCGCGGATTATCCGGAGAAGTCTTATGGGGGCGATAGGGTCTATGCCGACATGCTGGAACAGGCGGTGCTCGCCGATCAACTCGGGTTCGACTGCGTCTCGGTGACTGAGCACCACGTGATGAACATCCTTATGATGCCAGCACCGCTGATCTTCGCGGTCAAGATCGCGGCGCATACACGCCGGGTGAAGATCATGACGTCGATCGTCGTCCTGCCGTTGCACGACATGCGCACCTATGCGGGCGAAGTGGTGGTGGCGGATATCTTTACCGAAGGTCGGCTGTTGCTGGGCGTCGGGCGCGGTGCTTTCAAGTTCGAGATGGAGCGCCTCGGCGTCCCGATGGAGGAAACGCGGGAGCGTTTCGACGAGTCGCTCGATGTGCTCCAGGCATTGCTGACCCGGGAAGAAGTGTCCTGGGAGGGCAAGTACTACCAATTCGATCCGATGACGATCATGCCGAGGCCGGTTAACCCGGGCGGTCCCCAGATGATGATGGCCGTCATGAACCCCGAAGGGATTTATCACTGCGTGAAGCGCGGGTTTCATATTCAGACGACGCCCTTGGCTGGAAACCGCCAGCTGCTGCTGGATCAGGTGGGCGGTTTTAACCGGGCGAAGAGCGAGATGGGCGAGGATGGCGCGCATCTGACCCTGTCCCTGTCGCGGGTCGGCTACATCACCAGGTCCGAGAGTGATCGGCAGGCGAAGCTGGACCTCGCTGAGAATTACTACAGCCGGTTTGACAACGTCTACACGGGGCCTGGTCTGCTCGACAACGGCATGATCCGTCCCCTGCCGCGCAAGCAGAGCAAAAAGGAGCTGGCCGAGAACCTTCTGATCTGCTCGCCCCAGGAGATGATCGATAAACTCGCGCCCTATGCAGATCTTGGGATCGATCGCGTGATGATGAGCGTGAATTTCGGTGCTGACCAAAGCGAGACGCTCGACTGCATCCAGTGCTTTGCTGAGGAGGTGATGCCGCATTTCACCGGGCGCTCGGCCGGAGACCGGGTCGCCGCCGAGTAGACGCAACCACCACAAACCGGAACTCGAACATGGCAGCAATCGACTGTGATTTTTCGATCGATGGGAGCGGGCCGCCGCTCTTCCTGATCCATGGGATTGGGGCCGCACGGGACACGTGGCGCTTTACCCTGCCGGTGCTCACCAGCAAGTTTACCGTGGTCAGCTATGACTTGCGGGGTCATGGGACATCACCGATGCCAGACAGGCCATTCGGATTGGACGAGTTGGTGGAGGATCTGGAGCGGGTAAGAGAACGGACGGGCATCGAAGAAGCCCATTTCGCCGGGCACTCGCTTGGTGGCATGATCGGCCCCGCTTATGCACGACGCTATCCTGCCCGGGTGCGCTCGCTCGGCCTGCTCTCTACCGCGGCGTTCCGTACCGAGGACGACAGTGCAAAGGTCTGGTCCGTTGTCACCGCAATGGAGGAGAGGGGTGTTGCAGACGTCCTGCAGACCCTCGTCGATCGCTGGTACACGGATGACTTCATCGCCAAGAGGCCAGAGATCATTGAGCGTCGATTGAAGCAGGTCATCAACACGGATCCTGATGTGTTTCTCAACGTGTTCCGGATCTATGCGGGCACCGAAATGGCACCCTGGTTGCATCAAATTACAGCGCCTGTTTTGGTTTTGACGGGTGAGAACGATGGCGGCTGCAATCCGCGTCTTAACCGGTTGATCCACGAAGCAGTGCCAAAGTCGAAGCTCAAGATCCTTCCAAAGCTTAAACATTCGATCCTGCTGGAGGATGGACCAACAGTCGGGCGAGAGCTTGCCGCTTTCATTGAAGCGAGCAAAGCTCCCTGACGACACTGACCGGTTCCAGTTTGATCAGTTTGACGAACGATTTTTCGGATTACGCTACTTTAAGCCTTGAGGGTGGTTCGGAGTTTGAATCTTCCTCACCGAAACCTTTTGGCACTGTGAGATCAGGTAGGTTTGCGGCACGTTTCTGCAGGGCGCGCCCGATAACCACACGGCTGATTTCAGTAGTGCCGTCGACTATCCGAAGCATCTGGGCCAACCGGGAAAGCCGGTCCAAACCGTAGGGCTGCAACAGCCCCATTCCACCCAGGACCTGTGTGCAAGTGTTCGCGGCTTTCACAGCCGCATCCGGAACAAAACGTTTCGCGTGAGCCGCCATCAACGGGCCTTCTGGCGTGCCCAATGCCTCTGCCGCTTTGCGATAGAGTAGTTTGGACACTTCGAGGTCGGTTGCGACCTCTCCCAACATCCATTGGATACCGTCCAAATCCAGGTTCTTTCCGCCAAACATCTTTCGGTTTTTTGAGTAGGAAAGCGCAGTATCCAGTGCTGATTGCATCAACCCGCAACAGCCAGAAGCAATCGAAACACGGGCAATATCAATTGCCATCAACGCACCTTGCAGGCCCTGACCGATTGGCAGAATCACGTTCTCTTCGCTGACCACCACGTCATTCAGATACATCTCGGCCATCGGCAGGAAAGTATACGAAGGTGTTTTATAAAGTGGACCAAAACTGATGCCAGGCGTGTCCGCTGGGATGGCGATCATCGCCATGTCCTTATGGCCAGGTGCATCGCTCGTCTTGACAACTGTAAAGTAGATGTCTGCTTCGGTTGCTAAGCTCACCCAAGCCTTCGCTCCACTGATTGTCCAAGTGCCATCGTCGTTTACGCGCGCACGTGTTCGCATGTTGGCCGGGTCTGAGCCTGACTGCGGTTCCGTCAAAGCGAAGTTGGCAAGTTTGCGGCCAGATGTCAGATCACGAGCCCAACGGTCTTTAAACGCCTCGGTGCCATATCCGCATCCTGCATATGTGCAGATATTGTGCATCGACAACGTGAATGCGTAAGCGCCATCTCCTAGACCGAGCTGCTCATAGACCTGGATACCTTCGGCGAGAGACAGGCCTTGCCCACCGAGTTCGACCGGTGCGTATAGGCCGGTCAAACCAGAAGCTCCCGCAGAATCTGACGCATCCCTGGGCCATTTACCGGCCGCGTTCCAAGCATCTACATTTGGCTTGATCACTTGCTCGGCGTGGTTGCGGGCTGCTTGCAATACAGTTGAGAGAATGTCAGTCATGTGCTTGAATTTCCCTGGCAGAGATTGTCCAAAGGCGCCAACTGACGCCCGCGGAGATGAAGCAGACTAGCTTCCCCGGCCGCAGTGTGGGCCAAAAAAGCATTTCATAATAGAAATTTAATGGTACGCGCCTCTGCGTGCCATCTCTCTGATTGACAAAGGATTGTCGAAAAGTGACGGATTTCTAACTCATGGCACTAGTTTTCGGCGGTACGAGCTTGGGGTGCTGCCCGTCCACTTCCTAAATGCCCTGTGAAAGTTTGCCACCGAGGAGAACCCGACATCATAGGCGATTGCTTGGTTGCTCTTTCTACCAATCTGCAGATCTCGGATCGCCATGTCACGGCGCAAGGCATCCTTGATCTCCTGAAACGAGGTGCCATCCACTTTCAGTCTCCGGATGAGGGTCCGCGGCGTCATATGCATTGCCAGGGCCGCGTTCGTCAGGCTCGCCTTCTCCCAGTCCGTCTCGCTGAGATACAACCGCACTCGGAGAGACTGGCTGTGTTCGTGTGAGCTCGTAAAGATCCAATCTCGCGGCGCGTTTTGCAGGAACTCTTGAAGATCGAGGACAGTGCGGCCCTGTACGTTCCCCAACTCGGCCCGGTCGAACATGATTGACGTTTCGGGGGCGCAAAAATGTACTGGAGAGGGATAGATGATCGTATAGTCCTGATCGAAGCTCGGCCGTTCGAAGGCAAAGTAAACTGCTTTCACAGGTACTTCGTGTCCCGCGAGCCAGGATAAGAGCCCATGCGCGAGCTTGAGGATCAGCATATGACCAAACCTTTGAGCGGGAACACCGCCCTGAGGTATCATCCTGAGTGCTAGAACGTCGTTCTCATCGCTAAGCTCGAACTGATAGTCGTCCAACAGCAAGTTCCAGAAGGTCGAGAAACGATAGATCGCCGAGGGCAGTGATCTTGCTTCCCGAACGGACGTTAGGAGATGCTGTAGAGCTCTTGGCCGGATCGGTCGGCTCCATAGCCCCATCATTTCATCACCGGTCTCAACCGCTGCGATCTGATAGAGCTGCACAATTTGATCCAGTGTGACCCGGCCACTGATCTGGCTCTGCTCCGCAGCTAAACCGGATCGCTCAAGCAGCGACGCCATCTGTGCGCTGTCGCAAAGGGACTTCAGGGCAGTCAGCCAATCTTCGATAAACTGGCTTGAAACTGTCGAGAGGATGGATGGTGCGCTTCTAGTCACTGTAAGATAGCGCGTAGCACCTATAGACGCTTTTCAGAAGAGCTCGATCGTTAGATTAATCTCCGGCTATTCCGAACGAGGCTTATGAGATCAGTTTCGTGGGGGGGCTTCACGTCACCCACGGACAAAGCACCGCGCGTGTTACATCCTCAAAATAGGTCGTAACGCGGAGCAGAAGTTAGTGCGGGCTCTTAACCGACAGCCGTCGGAGAAGCGGACTCAGGGACCGTTGCAAACCAGTCTCTTCCCGGCACCGCGGCAAATAGCTCCCTGGTGTAGGGATGCCCTTGACTCTCAAACACCGACGTTGTCGGGCCGATCTCGACCACCTCGCCTTTGCGCATAACTGCGATCCGATCGCAGACCTGTGCCGCTACACGTAAATCGTGGGTGATAAAGACCATTGAGAGGTTCATCCGGTCGCGGATCTCATCTAAGAGCATCAGGATCTGTGCTTGAATCGATACGTCGAGGGCAGAGACCGGCTCATCGGCGACGAGGATTTCCGGTTCGAGCGCCAGAGCACGGGCGATGCCGATGCGCTGGCGTTGGCCGCCTGAAAACTCATGCGGGAAGCGGTTGAAAGCACCAGCATCCAGCCCGACGGTCTCCAACAAATCCATCGTTCGCTGGCGCGCGTCTTCTGCTGAGGCGCCTTGAAGCATTGGACCCTGCGCAATGATCTTGCCGACCTTAGCTCTCGGATTGAGTGAAGCAAACGGATCCTGAAAGACCATTTGGATCTTGGATCGGAACGGGCGCATGGCCGCGCGGCCAAGAGGGCGGATGTCGACGTCGCCCAGCATGATCTCTCCGGCCTCGGCGTCATTGAGGCGAACAATACAACGTGCAACCGTTGATTTGCCGGAGCCCGACTCGCCCACGATACCTAGTGTCTCGCCGCGGGCGAGATCGAAGGTGACGTCTTTGGCGGCATGGACAACGCGCGCTTCGCCTCCTAGGAAGCCGCCACCTGAGCGGTATGTCTTCTCGAGCTTGTCGACCTTGAGCACTAACTCATCTGCGCGCGGGCGGGCTGGGCGCGGGGTCAGGCTTGGAACGGCCCCGATGAGAGACTGGGTGTAAGGGTGCTGTGGATGGCGTAGAACCTCATCCGCGGTGCCTGTTTCAACCACAAGGCCATTTTGCATCACTGCGACTCGATCCGCTATGTCGGCGACAACGCCAAAGTCATGCGTGATGAAGAGGACGCCTGTTCCGTGCTCTGCCTGCATCTCCTTGATCAGCTCGAGAATACGGGCCTGTGTCGTCACGTCCAGCGCGGTTGTCGGCTCGTCCGCGATTAGGATCTTTGGGTCGAGCGCGAGCGCCATTGCGATCATCGCGCGTTGGCGCTGACCGCCTGAAAGCTCATGCGGATAGGCTTTCAGGGCCTGTTCCGGGTCAGGGATGTGGACATCGTTCAAGAGAGTGAGCGCCCTTTCTTGACGCTCCTTCGCGGGCATCGCCCCGTGAAAGCGAAAAACTTCGTCGATCTGCACGCCGATGGTGAGAACCGGGTTCAAAGCTGTCATCGGCTCCTGGAAGATCATCGAGATCTCAGAGCCACGGATCTGGCGCATACGGGCATCGCTGGCAGCCGCGAGATCTTCGCCGAGAAAGTTCACCGAGCCCTGGGAGATGCGCACATGCGGCCTGGGCAATAGGCCCATCAAAGCCCGTGCCGTTAGGGATTTGCCTGATCCAGATTCCCCGACGATACAAAGGATCTCATTCTCTTCGAGGAAGAGGTTAGCCTTTTGTACTGC
>JBCDAQ010000165.1:0-8172 GCA_039185285.1 Pseudomonadota bacterium | reverse complement strand
TCTAAGCCGACGCAGCGTTTCATCATCGTATCTCCTCAAACTCATAGATCGCGAGAGGCAAGCTGAGCCGCTCTCAACCACCTCAGAGCTAGGGCCGCGCCAGATACGCCATGTCGGCTTGAAGCTGCGACTTCCCCTTGGCAGGTGGCGAAATCCACGAGGCCCGCGCGAGGTACACGAGGCCTAGGCAAGTTCATCCTGCATGTATGTATGGACGGGACTTCTCTTGGATATGATCATCACCTCCTGGATAATGACCAACTGATGCGCGCTATGCGGGTCGCACCGATGGCCGTGTCGAGGTATGAAGGCACCAAGTTCGAAGCCGATGCCATCCGTAAATTCGAGAGGCTTGAGCGCGAATTCATCCTGCGCGAACAAATGACCGAGGCGAAACTAAGAGCTGCAAAGCTATCTGGGATATCGGACTGATCTGGCGGCTGCTTGAGCTTGGCAAACATATTGGAAAACATCACCCTCGGCGAACTCTGAAAAATCATTTGTAAGCAGAAGTTTAAGTTCTTCGATAGTTTGACCTCCGCCCATCCCCAGTGCGACAACAAAATCAATGGTCAAGCGCTTCTTGTCGCAGACATGAAACTTGTCGATCCAACACATATCTAAGCGCGCTGCTCAATCCACCGCAGTTCCGACTTGAGGGAAGCTGCTGTCAGCAGTAGCGTCAAAGACGTGAGGATCTGGGTGGTTGAGGCGACGACACCCCGAAGGCACAGCCACCTTTTATGAAAGCATCGGCTTTCTCCTGATGGAAGGCTGATCTAACTGGAGGTTCCAAAGACTGTGCGCCAGTTCAGCTTGGACAATCGTCTCTGGGGCGGGTAGCCGGGAGCTTACGCAAAAGCGCGGGTCGATGGTGTTGGAGTGCTGCCGCGATTGCTCGATCTACACATCCAAATCGGCAAAAAACTCCAGTCTCCGTCTCCTTTCTTCCAAGTTTCCTTGGGATCCAATCATAAGCTCGACCTCAGTTCAGGGTCTGCCGAATTACTTACGCTCAGGGCCTAAAATGCCCGATGCCGCGTGTTGCGCGGATGATTGAGAGGCGCCGGGAGCGGGCCTCCATTAAGATTGCTGCAAAGGCCTAGATCGGGCTTTCTCGGACAACCGTTTTTCGACAACCTCTCTTCTAAGAACGACGGAGGCACTTCGGCCGACGACCGGCCCACTAGAAAAAAGCGAACCTTCCGTTGGGCAGAAGAACGACGGCGTGAGTGAGAAGCGCAACACATCAGTCGTTCTCGAGACAACCCTCGAAAACAACCTCGATGATTCCGGAATAGCCAGCTGATGGCGTGATGCGGGAAGGAATGATTTGCGCCACAACCGCCGCGAGTGATATTGGAGGGGTGCGACATAAAGTGTCAAATAGGGAGGAAAAAATGAAAAAAGTACCCACAACTTTCTTATCAGGTTTCTTGGCGTCCGCCTTGATTTCAGGAGCACACTTAACTGCTCAGGCGGACGGCCACGGAGGCATGAATGTTCCAACAATCGCCTCGTCGGTCGTCCTAGAGGGGCTGGAGGATCCTTGGGACATGGCTTTCCTGCCAGACGGCACGATGTTCTTCACTGAAAAGTGCAAAGGTCTCTCTGTCAGGACGAAAGATGGGAAGGTGAATGCGCTCTATGGAATGACAGAAACGACGGGTTATGCCGATAGCGGCGATGACCTTTTTTGCGAAGGGCAAGCTGGAATGCTCGGCGTGGTTCCAGACAGGCATTTTGCCAAGAACCGCCTTCTTTTCGTCTACTCGTCGTCAACGAAGTATCACGGCGAAGGCTGCAAAACGAACTTCGAGAAGTGCGACGGCAACATCGTGATGCGGTTTCAGGTCAGCGAGGATCTGACGAGCGTCTCTGACCGGACTGATATCGTCACAGATATTCAGTACAAGCCGTTTGACTCGGATCAGCCATTCGGTGGACCCGGCGCCCATAATGGCGGCAGGCTCCGTGTTGGGCCGGGCGGCTATCTCTGGGTGGCGGGCGGTGATCGCCACAGAGGGATCTGTCCCCAGGATGGGGCGCTGTTGTGCGGGAAAGTGCTGCGCGTCGATTCAGACGGTAATGCGCATCCTGACAACGATCCTCCGGAGGGTTTCGACCAGCGCATCTACACCTATGGCCACAGAAACGTTCAAGGCATTGACTTCCGGCCCAGTGACGGCAAGGCGTTCACCGCTGAACATGGTCCCTGGCACAACGATGAGATTACCGCTCTGGTGAATGGCGGGAACGCTGGTTGGGATCCTGCGCAAAACACAGGCGGTCGCGGAGAGTGCCCCGACGAATACTGTGGCTATGAGCCCAATCAGCTGGATGCAATGGATCCTGCGCTGCGTGCTGCCTACACTCCGATGAGCGACACGCGGTTTGCAGATCTGATGCCGGCTACATGGAACAACAACGGGTACTCCCAAGGTACTGGTTCTGCGGCGTTCCTCAAGGGTGGCAACTGGGGCATCTACGAGGGCCGTTTGGCGGTTGGCATCATGGGCATCGCTTTTGGCGATACGCCAGAGGGTTCAAGGATCGACATGATCAGCATCACGCCAGATGGCTTGGGCATAAATGGTATCACCCGGATGCCTCTGGGCTTCTCCGCGAGGTTCCGTGGACTGGTCATGGGGCCCGATAACGCGCTCTACGTCTCTGTTGATGCAGGCGATATTTACAGAGTGACCGCGGAAAGCGCCAAGTAACTGTCCAATACGAGCACCCACGGCGCAGACGTGGCGTGGGTGTTCTTCCTACATTATTTCATCCGTGGCCTCTGCTGCGATAGGGCAGCAAAAGCACCTACTGATCGCACAGGATCTCGAAGAGACGCTCGGACGCCGAGCCTTTTGCAATTGGACGCTTTCGCTTTTTCTTTGAATCAGTGCTCATTGCAGGCTTTTCCCAATCCTTGTCTGAGAAAAAGGTTCTCTGCAAAGTTCTTTCCGTACGTTCAGAGCAATCGATCTCCAGAAGGCTTTGATAACTTGACGCGGCCATCACTGACGTCTTGTACCGAACTCGGTTCCAAACTGTGTGCACGTCCCCGGTCTTGTCCATCCTTGACGTATCAAAGAAATGGACGTTGCCATTGGCTTCTTCCGAGTAGACGCGCCAATCCCCATCGCTCGCAGCGGAGGTACTGGCTATGAGAAGAGCCGATGCCACAGAACAGATCAAATATGCCGTTGTCTTACTTCTGATCATCCACGAGCCTCCTCATCGTCAGAAACTGCGGTAGTCAAATGCGTCGACGCCTTCAGCCGCTTCAGCCATCGCGGCGACTCTGACCTCGGCATGCCGAGAGCTTTTGGAACAGACGGGATCAGTTGTTGCGGCATCACGATTCCACGCGAAAGCCTGACATCGACACCCACCCCAGTCCTTGGTTTTACGGTCGCATGATGCGCAGGGCTCCGGCATCCAGTCGGTGCCGCGATAGGCGGTGAATGCAGGCCCATTGGACCAGATTTCGGCGAGCGACCGGTCGTGGACAGATTCAAATTCGAGGCCCGTGATCGTCTCGGCCGCATGGCAGGGCAGGACCGTGCCCCTCGGTGTCACGCAGAGCCCGATCCGCCCCCATCCGCCCATGCAGGGCTTGGGAAACTTTGCCAGATGATCGGGAGTGACGTAATCAATGACCATCGTCCCAGCGAGGCGTTCGCGAGCCTCGGCGACGATCTGCCCGCCGCGTCGGACTTGCTCCTCGGTCGGCATCAGAGCGAAACGATTTCGATATGCCCAGCCATGGTACTGGGTGTTGGCGACCTCCAGCCTGCGCGCACCAAGTTCAACCGCCATCTCGATGGTCTCAGCCAAACGATCGAGATTCTGTCGGTGCATGACCGCATTGACGGTAAGAGGGAGCCCTTCGGCGGCAACCCAACCGGCGACCTGCATCTTGGTGGAAAACCCGCCATCGTACCCTCCAATCCGATCTGCCGTCGCGGGATCGACACCCTGGATCGAAAGCTGAACATGGTCGAGCCCTCGTGCGGCAAGGTCTTTCAGACGCGCCTCTGAAAGGCCGACGCCGGAGGTAATCAGGTTTGTGTAGAGGCCAGCGTCGCATGCGCCCTCGGTCAAATCCTCGAGGTCGCGGCGCGATGCAGGCTCCCCGCCAGACAAATGCACATGCAGCACACCCATTGCGGCGGCCTGACGGAAAACATCGATCCAGCCCTCGGTCGTAAGCTCCTCGGACCGGCGTATGAGTTCGACCGGATTTGAACAATAGGGGCACTTCAGCGGGCAACGATGGGTGAGTTCGGCGAGCAATGCCATCGGGATCGGAGAAGCGGTCATGACGTCATCTCGATCATTCGTCGACCGGCCAACTCGGCGAGGAACTTGCCCGCATCCGTCGCCACCCGATCGCGTGGGGCGTCAAAATCCCCCGCAAGCTGATCGACAATGGCGCCGAAGCTCTGATCACCATCCACCGCATTGAGTATTGCAACGCCGATAGCATCCATCTTCAGAGCCCGCTCGGGAGCGAGCAGAAACCACCCCTCGCGCACATCGCAGTGATGGAGGCGAACGCCACGTGGCAGGATGGGGATCTGGTTCTCATCGATCGTCAAGCCGCATCCACCATGATTGCTTCACCGGGCTTCCAGGCGCCGGGGCAGGCGTGACCGTTCACATAGACATGGTAGAGGGCGTCAAGCTGGCTCCAAAGCATTCCGCACTTGAAGCGAAGTGCATCGAGGGCCACTTCTTGCTGCTGCTCGGTCACCGCTTCGCGCTTCACATAATCAAGTGCCCAATCGGCATCTCGGGGTGCCTGGTCTAGTCGATGCCCGAAATACCGCAGCGTTTCCTCGGTAACGAAATCGTAGTTCGCTAACATTCCCGAGACCCGCTGGCTGATGATCGCTGGCGAAAACATCTCGGTCAGGCTCGAGGCGATTGCTTCGAGTTCACTGCGATCCCTGACAAAGGCGACATAGGCGTCGCATGCAAATCGGGTGGCAGGCAGCGCGCCTTTCATCGACGTCACATACGCCCGGTCGAGCTCGAGGCCATCGGTGAGCGCAAGCCATCGACGCAGGCCACCTTCCGGGTGATCCCCCGGCTCGCCATCATGATCCACAATGCGTCGTCGCCACTCGCGGCGCATCTCGACATCGTCAAGCCGTGCGATGAGCGTCGCGTCCTTGGTTGGTATGATCCTTTGATAGCAATACCGGTTCAGTGCCCAGGCGCGCACCTGATCCTTCGTGCAGCCGCCTGAATGCAGCAATTTATGGAAGGGGTGCCGGATGTGATAGCGCTCCTCACCGATCTCGCGCAGTGCCGCTTCCAGCTGTTCGGGGGTCCGGCTCACAGTGGAATCTCCATGCCGTCATAAGCGATCTCCCAGCCTGCGGCCTCAGCCTCGGCCCGCTCCGGACCA
Source organism: Pseudomonadota bacterium (assembly GCA_039185285.1). GTDB lineage: Bacteria > Pseudomonadota > Alphaproteobacteria > Rhodobacterales > Rhodobacteraceae > Thermohalobaculum. The sequence continues at coordinate 2,753 of JBCDAQ010000165.1, read as the reverse complement.
TCCCGCCAGACCGGATTGGTGTTGTTGATATGGATGAAGACCTTGCGCCGCACGTCGAGCCCTTTGAAGGCCGCGATCGAACCGTCTTCTCCCGACATTGAAATATGGCCCATGCGCTTCCCGGTTTTCTGCCCAAGCCCCTGAACGATCATCTCATCATCGCGCCAGAGAGTACCATCGAAGAGGACAAGCTCAGCCCCCTCGAGACGCTTCGCCAGGGCCGGCGTCATTGCGGCACAGCCCGGTATGTAGAATATCTTTGACCCATCTCGGGAGATTTCGACCCCCACAGTTTGTTCACCTATCATTTCAGTGTCGACACTTTCTCCTTCAAGATAAAGTGGCACCTTTCCAGGCACAGCGAACAATTCCACCGCGATCTCACCAATTAGGTCAAAAGGTTGATCGAGCGCAACGGTACGACGCCCGACCAGCGCAGGATCGAGCGCGTCGAAAATCGGATTGGCCGCCAGAACATCCAAGATGCCGGCGGTGGCGACCAATTCGAAGCCCTGCTTCTCGCGCAAGGTCAGAAGACCGGCAATATGGTCAATGTCGCCATTCGTCAGGAGGACGGCACGGATAGGAGTATCGCGCAATCCATGCGTCGCGGGATCGCGCGGTTGCAGCTGCGGTCGGGCAATGATCTGCTGGCGAATGTCAGGTGATGCGTTCAGCAGGATCCAATCGTGACCATCAGAGGACACGGCCAGCGATGATTGTGTTGCAGCAATAGGGGGGTGACGTCCTCTCCAAAACAAAGAGGAGTTATCACCGTTGCAGTTCCACTGTGGAAGTCCACCACCAGCGGCTGAACCTACGACTAAGACGCGAAGGCTCACGTTCGCGCCCTCGGCAGTGCCTTAGAAAAGGTCGCCTTCATCCTCAGCTGGAAAGTACATGTTGATTTCCATGCCACAGGTTTCTTCTTCAATCTTGGGTGCAGTCCAAGCCATCACGATTCCTCCCTGAATAGTATTTTTGTAGCCGTGGACGGAGTGTCGGGCAACATCCAATGTCTCCACACCGCATAAGGCCGACAAACTGTTGCAGCAGTTTTCAAAGTCCCCAAGGAGTCAGCTGGACGAAGGAGCGGTATTTAAACGACGTAGCGTCGAATATGTCCTGCACAGCGGATGCGATCGCATCCCTTGCTTTAAGTGGTGTCACACTCTTTGTCGCTTAGTTGGTGCAGATTAGTTGGTCACTCTCCATCTCGAGCTCACGTCATGCTTCAATGGTCAAATCCGTACCCGGCTGGACAGTCTATCTGACATTTCGCAGCATCTGATCCAATGCTAGACTGTCTTCATCGGAACCTAAGGAGACCGGCCATGATCGCCTATACGACTTTTGGGACCAACGACCTCGCCAAAGCTGCCGAGTTCTATGACGCCCTGCTCGGAGAGATCGGCGGGAAGCGCGCGGTCGAGATCCCGCGCGTGGTGCTCTATGCAGGCGCCGAGGGCACGCCGTTCTTTGGTATCGCCGAACCCGTTGATGGGGAGGTCTGCACGAATGGCAACGGGAGTATGATCGGACTATCCGCCTCAAGCCCAGAGGAGGTCGATCGCCTCTACGCCAAAGCGATCTCGTTGGGCGCGACCGACGAAGGCGCTCCGGGTCCACGTCAGAACGGCCCGCTGAGCTTCTATGCTGGCTATTTCCGCGATCTGGACGGAAACAAGCTGAACTTCTTCTGCATGTGACGGTTGCGCGCGTCCGCCATTGACGTCCACCGCTCTCTCCCGTTGAACTCTCTCCAGCAATGAGGAGAGTTCCGATGGCCGATTTCATCCGCCTGTCGCCCGAAGACAATGTGGTCACGGCCACCCGCCCGCTCGAGGTCGGCACACTGATCGAGGATGCGAAGGCCCAAGCGATCATCCCACGCGGGCATAAGATGGCGACCCGCGAGATCATGCCCGGCGATGTGATCCGCAAATACGGCCAGATCATCGGGTATGCTGATGGCCCAATCGCACCAGGCGATCACGTCCACACCCACAATGTCGCGTTCCGTGGCACCGAACAGGCCTATGAGTTCGGAACTGACCTGCGTCCTGTGACGCCAGCCTCTGGCGATACCTTCATGGGCTATCAGCGCAAAACGGGGCGGGCCGGAACACGCAACCACATCGCCGTCATCACCTCGGTCAACTGCTCGGCCACCGCCGCGCGGATGATCGCGTCCGCCTTCGGGCCGGAGGAGATGGTGAACTACCCCAATGTCGACGGGGTCACCGCCTTCGTCCATGGCACGGGCTGCGGCATGGCGGGCGATGGCGAGGGGTTCGAGGCGCTCCAGCGCGTCATGTGGGGCTATGCGCGGCATCCCAATGTCGCGGGCGTCCTGATGGTCGGCCTCGGCTGCGAAATGAACCAGATCGACTGGCTGCTCGAGGCGCACGGGATCGAGAAAGGACCTCTCTTCCACGCCATGAATATACAGGATGTGGCGGGGCTCGCGAAAACCGTGGAACTCGGCATTGAGAAGGTCCGCACCATGCTGCCGCTTGCCAACGAATGCACGCGCGAGGAATGCCCCGCCTCGGACCTGATGGTGGCGCTGCAATGCGGCGGCTCGGATGCCTGGTCGGGCATGACGGCCAACCCGGCGCTCGGCTTTGCCTGCGATCTGCTCGCGGCTCAAGGCGGCACGGGTGTCTTGGGTGAGACGCCTGAGATCTACGGCGCCGAGCATCTTCTAACCCGCAGGGCAGCCAGCCCGGAAATCGGTGAGAAACTCATCG
>JBCDAQ010000164.1:0-8181 GCA_039185285.1 Pseudomonadota bacterium | reverse complement strand
CAGGAGCGCGTTGACCTCGCCTTGACCCACCAGCTTGCAGGGCGGGATCAGGAGGCCTTCATCATAGATGTCCGACCCCTCCGGCCCCATCCCCTGTCCACCAAGGTCGACCAGATGCGAGGTGCAGGAAGTGAAGCCCACCACCCGACCCTCGCGAAACGCGGGCATCAGCAGCAGGAAGTCTTTCAAATGCCCCGAGGCGATCCAGGGGTCATTGGTCATGTAGATGTCGCCAAGCTTCATCTCTTGGATCGGAAACCGCGCGCGAAGTGTCTTAACAGCCTCGGCCATCGTGTTGATATGTCCGGGAGTTCCGGTCACGGCTTGCGCTAACATACGCCCATGAATGTCGAAGATCCCGGCCGAGATATCCCCGCATTCGCGGACAATTGGGCTGAAGGCGGCGCGGATCAGGGTCTGCCCCTGTTCTTCAACCACCGCGAGCAGGCGGTTCCACATCACTTGCAGGCGCGTCGGGCTCAGCGTCATTGAGCGGCCTCCTTCTTGATCAGATGCAGATTGCCGGCGCTGTCGATCTCGGCCCTGAAATCGGCGCTGACCAGCGTGGTCGTCTGCGCCTCGGCGATCAAGGCAGGGCCGGAGAGTGCTGTGCCCAGGGGTAAATCCGTGCGCCAATAGAGCGGCGCGTCCACCGGGGTCTGGCTGACATCGCAGCGGATTTCCCGGCGTGAGAGTGGGTCAGGCAACGAGGCGGCTGTCGGTTGGCTTGCAGGGTTTGGCGAGGCCTCGACAGTGGCGAGGCGCAGGGACCAATTCAGGATCTCGATCACCATCCCCGGCACCGGGCGCGAGAACTGGTCGCTGTAGGCGGCATCGAACCGGGCCTTGAGCTCCGCCAGATCGCCCGCGCGTATTGGACCATCGGGGAGCGCGATCTCAATCTCATGCCCCTGGCCGCGATAGCGCATGAACGCCGTGCGCTGTTGCTCAATCGGGGCAGAGGGCGCACCAGCGCGCACCACCTCCAGCGCCTCGGCCTCCATGGTCGCAAGCAGGCGGTTCGCCCCCTCTAGCTCCATGCCCTCCAGTGTCTGATAGAAGCTTCGGACGATCTCGAAGGACACCGGCGCATGGAGAAAGCCAACCGCCGAGCCGACGCCCGGATCGGGCGGGATTATGATCCGGGTAACGCCAGCGCGGCGCGCCACTCGGGTCGCATGCAGTGGGCCGTTGCCGCCAAAGGCGATCATCACCCGGCGCGAGAGATCTTTGCCCGACTCGACCGCATGCATCCGGCCCGCAGCCGCCATGTTCTCATCGACGATCTCGCTGATCCCCTCAGCAGCTGGGCCTGCCGTGAGCGAGAGCTTTGTGCCTATCTGCGTGCCAACTGCCTCTACCGCCGCCTCGTCATCGATCTGCAAGCGTCCTTCGGCGAAATGGCTGGGGTCGATATAGCCCAAGGTGACGTCGGCATCTGTGACCGTCGCCCGGTCGCCGCCATGCCCGAACGCGACCGGCCCGGGTTCTGAGCCCGCGCTCTCCGGCCCCACGGTCAGGCGCCCCAGCCGGTCGACCGAGGCGATGGAGCCGCCGCCTGCGCCGATCTCGATCATCTCGACCACTGGGATTCGAACCGGCATGCCAGAGCCTTTGATGAACCGCGCGGCGCGGGCGATCTCGAACTGGCGCGAGGTCTGGGCGCGGTACCCGTCGATCAAGCAGAGCTTGGCAGTCGTGCCGCCCATATCGAAGGAGAGGACTTCCTCGGCCCCCACCTGCTCCGCCACGCGCTGGGCCAGGAGCGCCCCACCAGCAGGGCCCGACTCGACCAGCCGGATCGGATAGCGGGCGGCGGTTGCCAGCGTTGTCATGCCCCCGCCCGCAGTCATCATCAGGATCGGGCAAGTGAGCCCCTCGGTCGCGAAATCCGCTTCGAACTCCGCCAGATAGCGGGCCATCAAGGGCTGGACATAGGCGTTCGCGATGGTGGTGCAGAGCCGGTCGAACTCCCGCGCTTCGGGGCTGACTTCGCTGGAAAGTGAAATCGCCCAATCGGGCCGCGCTGCCCGCAGCAAGGCGCCGAGGCGCCGTTCGTGGTCGGGGTTCGCGTACGAATGCAGAAGGCAGATCGCGACGGCTTCGGTTCCCGCCCCGTCGAGATCGGCGATCAGCGCGTCGATCCCCGTCTCATCCAGCGGCTCCAACACTGCGCCCTGGGCGGAGACCCGCTCCGCCACCGTGAAGGCCCTGCGGCGAGGAACGATTAGATCGGGCTTATCGAGATTGATGTCATATTGGCTGTAGCGCCGCTCATAGGCGATCTCGAGGATGTCGCGGAACCCGGCGGTCGTGATGGTCGAGACTTGGGCGCCGCGGCGCTCGATCAGCGCGTTGGTCGCCAGCGTGGTCCCATGCACAAAGCCGGAGATCTGGTCGATGGACAAATCCGCATCCGCCAGAACGCTCCGGACGCCGGCCATGGCTCCCTCAGCCGGGCGTTGGTGGGTGGTGAGCGTTTTGGCTGTGGCGAGGACGCGATCGGCCCCTTCCTGCAGCACGGTATCGGTGAAAGTTCCGCCGATATCGACGGCAATACGCAGTTCGGTTTCAGACATGGGAGAGCAGCTGTGGCAGTTACAGTGACGGGCGGCGGGAACCCGCCCGATCAGCCCACCAAGTCGCAGCCCGTGGCGCGGCGGGTCAGATTAAGCCTCGCGATTTGATGACGAAGGGTCATGGCGCGCCTTTCTCTCCCCCCAACGCTGCTTGCGGACCGAGGGATTGTCAATCGCTAACCGACTGCTGCCATGAGCGATTGCGCGGCCGAGCGGGCCTCGGGCGTGATTTCATCACCCGCCAGCATCCGGGCGATCTCAGCCACGCGGGCCTCGGCATCCAGGGCCACCACATCGGTGCGAGTTACCTCACCGCCGGAGGTCTTGGCGATCTGCCAGTGATGCGCGCCCTCGGCAGCGACTTGGGGCGAATGCGTCACCACCAGCACCTGAGCGCCATCGGCGAGCCGGGCAAGACGGCGCCCAACTGCGGCCGCTGTCGCACCGCCCACGCCGCGGTCAATCTCGTCGAAGATCATCACCCGTTCCGGCCCAGAAGCGAGGCAAACTTTGAGTGCCAGAAGGAACCGCGAAAGCTCACCGCCCGACGCGATCTTGTCGATCGGACCGGCAGGTGCGCCAGGATTGATGGATGCCGTGAAGGAGATCCGGTCGAGGCCATTCGGACCGGGCTCTGCAGGATCGATCAGGGTTGTGAACCGCGCCTGTTCCATCTTCAGGGGTGCGAGCTCCGCCGTCACTCTTTGATCGATCTGATCCGCCGCCGTCCTGCGTGCCTTTGTAAGCGCTTGGGCATCCGCGAGATAGGCAGCTTCCGCCTCAGCCAGTGCCCCTTCGAGTTCGACGATCCGGTCGCCGCCTGCATCCAGCGCCTCGAGCCGGTTCGTCAGATCGGCCGCCAGATCCGCCAGGTCATCCGGTTGTACCTGATGCTTGCGCGCAAGGCCACGGATCGCAAAGAGCCGCTCCTCGACAGCTTCTAGTCGGCCCGGGTCGAAGCGCATCGCCTCCAGTGCCGCTTCGAGCCCGGATTGGGCGTCCTGTAGCGCCGCAATCGCGCGGTCGAGCGCTGTGATCGGCGCCTCGAGCGCGCCTTCGGCCTTCTCCGCGATATGGGTAAGGCGTGAGAGCGCGGCGGCCAGTGCCCCTTCGGCCCCTTCGGTTGAAATCTCCTGCGCGGCGCGCGCGACATCCTCACCGATCCGGGCGGCGGCCTGGATCAAGCGGCGTTCTGTGTCGAGGGCCGCGTCTTCTCCCCCTTCGGGTGCAAGCGCCGCCAGTTCCTCGACCGAATGGCGCAGGAAGTCCGCATCCTCCATGGCTTTGTCGAAAGCAGTCCGTGCGGTTTCGAGCGTCATGCGGCAGACTTCCTTATCGGTCCAGAGCTTCGCAACGCTCGCCGTTTCGCTCGTCAGTCCCGCCGCCTGATCGAGCAGAGGACGATGCGACCTTGGGTTCAGCAATCCTCGATCGTCGTGCTGGCCGTGAACCTCGACCAAAAGCGCGCCGATCTGGGCCAAGGTCTCAGTACTGGCGCGTTGATCATTGATGAAGGCACTACTGCGCCCTGCTTGGCTGATCGTCCGGCGCAAGAGGATCTCATCCTCGGCGGTCGGAAAGCCGAGTTCCTCCAGAAGCGCAAACACCGGATGGTCGTCAAAACAAGCGAAGACCGCGGTTACCGAGCCTTGCTCAGCGCCCGCACGGAGCAGATCCCGGCGGGTTTTGCGTCCCAGCGCAAAGCCGAGCGCATCCAAGAGGATTGACTTGCCAGCCCCAGTTTCCCCGGTCAGGACACTGAGGCCATCCTGAAACTCGAGGTCCAACGCCTCGATCAGCACAATGTTGCGGATGCCGAGGCTCAGCAACACCGCCGGATGCTCCCCTTCGCGTGGGTCAGAGCCACTTGAATTCGACGACGCGGCGGTAGGTTCGTTCAAAGAACCCATCTTGGTCTTCTTCAGGCAGCAAGTTGCGGCCCGTCAGCAACTCATAGCTGTTTGCATACCAGTCCGAGCCTTTGAAATTATGCCCGAGCACGGCAGCGGCATCGATTGCTTCCTGCTCCAATCCAAGCGCCAAGTTCGCCTCGACAATCCGATGGAGAGCTTCGGGCGTTTGGTTCGTGGTCTGATACCGCTCGATCACGACACGAAAGCGGTTGATGGCTGCAGAGTAATGCCCGCGCTTCAGATAGTAGCGGCCAACATCCATTTCCTTGGCGGCCAAGTGATCGTTAGTGAGGTCGATCTTCAGCTGAGCGTCGCGGGCGAACTCACTACCCGGATAGCGCCGCACGGTTTCCTGAAGCTGCTCCAACGCGTTGCGGGTGGTTGCTTGGTCACGGCCAATATCGACGATGTTATCGTAGTAAGAGAGGGCGATCAGATACTGCGCATAAGCCGCATCCTCGTCGGATGGGTAGAGATCGAGGTAGCGGTTCGCCGAGTTTCGAGCCTCGCCATAATCGCCCGCCTCATAGGACGAATACGCCGACATGATCACAGCGCGCTTTGCCAGTTGCGAGAATGGGTAAAGCCGCTCAACCTCGTTAAAGGTTTCAGCCGCACTTTTACCGTTGCCATCGGCCAATTGCTCTTCGGCGGTGCGGAAGATTTCCGTCGCACTTCGGTCGTCAATTACGACCTCTTCCGAGGAGCCTCCAAAGAGCGAACAGCCGGCTGTGATCGACAGCACAGCTACGCTAAAGACGATCCGAACAGGGGCGCGATGGCGCATCTGCAGACTCTCCCTGAGTTAATGCCTCTATTCGTTGTGCTGCATCTTCCAGACAACACCGGTTCAGAGATTAGCGGCGAAGTTCAAATGAGGAAAGAGGGCTGAGCCCTCACATTCTCTTCAGGCGCCACTTCAGACGGCCAAAGTGACCGGCATAGGCGTCGGAAAAGGCTCCGGGCCATCAAGGCCTGGCAATTGCCCTTCCTCAACTTCACACCACTCCCAATCATCCGGGTTGGCGTAAAGCGCATGGAGCAGGCGATTGGTCATCTCATGACCGGTCAACTCACCCTCATAGCGCCCAATGATCGGTGCACCGGCGAGTGCCAGGTCTCCAACTGCATCCAGGATCTTATGACGGACGAATTCGTCCGGGCGTCGGAGGCCTTCGGGGTTCAGAACCCGGCCCTTGTCGACCACAATAGCGTTCTCAAGACCGCCCCCGCGCGCGAGGCCGATTTTCCTCAGGGCTTCGACGTCCGACAACATGCAAAAGGTCCGGCAATCTGCCAGCTCCGAAGCAAACCGACCCTCCGTCAGATCCAGCTCATAGCTCTGAGTACCAATCGCACGATCAGCAAACGAGATCACAACACCCAGAGAAGGGGTTACCGCTGGGATCAAAGCAGCCCGGCGACCGTCTTTTTCGACCCGGATCGAATTCGTAATCCGTATCGCATGGCGAATGCCCGGCGTGGAGGTCAACCCAACGCGCCGGAACTTTGTCACGAAGGGCATAGAACTGCCATCTAAGATCGGCACTTCCGGACCATCGATCCGGATCAACGCGTCGCTGATACCGCATCCAGCCAGTGCTGCCATCAGGTGCTCAACGGTCGAGACGCTTGCGCCCTCGGCATTGGTCAGCCGTGTGCAAAGGGTCGTATCGGACACCAAGTCGTAGCGCGCTTCAATCACACCGTCTGAGCAAGGCAAATCGGTCCGCATGAAATAGATTCCGCGACCAGGCTCAGCAGGGCATACTTTTGCGACCGCTTTTTGCCCACCATGAAGGCCAACCCCTTCGAAAACAACAGGTTTTACCAAAGTTCGATACATTCTGCTCTCGCTCGATCATGGCGCTGAGTTCCCCGCCCGGCTTTGCCGGATCCGCACAGCACTCGTCAGTGTCTTAATCTTGATTAAGGACTTTGCTGCAGCTGCACAAATCACTCTTTGTGTCGCTTTGCGACAACACAGAAACAAAAAGCCACGCCTGTCAAAAAACGTGAAAACCTCCCCCGTTTCCGGGAGAGGTTCTCGATTCGCAGCTCTTTGGAAGGGGGCTTAGTTGGCCTGACGGCGCAAGAAGGCTGGGATATCGCCTTCGCTCTCCTCATCAACCGAATGATCCACTTCTTGCTGATTGCGGCTGGCGTAGCGCTGATCCGCCTGGGTTCCACCTGCAACTCGATGGATCAGATCTTTGATCGCGAACAAACTTTGTCGGGGTTGCGCTTCCGCGGGCTCCTCAGCGCTTGCAGCAGGTGCGAACGGATTTGCGTGACGCTTTGGACGCGGTGGCAAGTCTGGACGGGCATCACTGGTCAGAGTTGGCCGTTCCTCGACGGGCTCTTCTACCGGTTCGCTAACGGCCGCTCGAGGTGGCTCTGGCGTTTCCAGTGAGGCGGTGTCGATATCGAAGAGCGCGGGCTCCATGTCTTCGTCCATGGTGGGCCTTGCAGCCTCCGCCTCTTCGCGTTGCTTGCGGCGCGCCTCCTCAGCCCGGCGACGCACCATGTCGGCGCGTGCTTGGATGTCTTCGGGCGTCGGCGTTGTCGCTGCTTTGACTTCAATGTCTTGAGCGGGTGGCTCGAGCGCAGGTTCCTGTACAACCGGGGCTTCCAGCTCAGGAGCTTCGGCTTTCACAGGCTCCTCCGCCACTGGCATGTTCGAGCGTGCAGGGCGCATGTTGCGAACCGCAGTCACGAGCTCATGATCCGTCTCAAGCGGCTTACGACGCGTCGGCGCGTCCATCGGCGGGCGCGATTGCATTGCATCGGCATCGATGCCTGTCGCAACGACCGAGACACGCATTTTGCCTTCCATCTCTGGATCGATCGTCGAGCCGAACTTGATCAGAGCGTCTTTGTCGACCTCGTCTTTGATCCGGTTCGAGGCTTCGTCCATCTCAAAGAGTGTCAGGTCATAGCCACCGGTTATGTTGATCAGAACGCCACGCGCGCCTTTCAGGGAGACTTCGTCCAGCAGCGGATTTGCGATCGCCTTTTCAGCCGCGTCGATTGCCCGGGTCTCGCCATCGGCCTCACCCGTACCCATCATCGCTTTGCCCATCTCCTCCATAACCGAGCGGACATCGGCGAAGTCGAGGTTGATCATGCCTGGGCGCACCATCAGATCGGTGACGCCTTGAACACCTTGGTAAAGCACATCATCGGCCATGATAAAGGCCTCGACAAAGGTGGTTTTCTCCGAGGCGACTTGGAACAGATTCTGGTTCGGAATCACGATCAGCGTGTCCACAACCTTTTGCATCTCATCAACGCCCAACTCGGCCAATTTCATCCGGCGAGAGCCTTCGAATTGGAACGGTTTGGTCACGACGCCAACCGTGAGAATGCCCATCTCGCGCGCGCATCGCGCCACGACCGGAGCCGCGCCAGTGCCTGTTCCTCCACCCATGCCAGCGGTGATGAAGCACATGTGGCAACCGTCGAGATGGTTCACGATCTCTTCTAGACTCTCCTCAGCGGCAGAGTAGCCAACCTCGGGTTTCGAGCCTGCGCCCAATCCTTTGGTCACTCCGGCGCCCAACTGGATCTTGCGGTCAGCCTTGGAGTGTTTCAGCGCCTGGCTATCTGTATTCGCCGCGATGAATTCGACGCCGGGCAGCTGTTTGTCGATCATGTTGTTAACGGCGTTGCCGCCTGCACCACCAACT
>JBCDAQ010000163.1:0-8241 GCA_039185285.1 Pseudomonadota bacterium | reverse complement strand
CTTGTCCGTGACCTTCAGATCCTGGTTGGCGAATACGGCCTCAGATCCGAGGTAATAGGGATACGCCTCTTTCAACATGACATTTCTCCGCGGGTCGGCGCGTCAGAGCCGCTGCGCGCCGGGGGGTGGGTGGGGGCGGGCGGCGGTTCTGACGCGCCGACCCGCGTCGCCTTAGATCTTGGCGCTTTCTTCCTTGATCCGGATATTCAGGATCTCGTCATTCTCCGAGTAATCCACCGGGCAGTCGATCAGGTGCACACCCGGGGTCGAGAGGCAGTGGCCCAAGGTCTCGGTCAGATGCGCCGCACTTTCGATCCGATGCCCAATCGCGCCATAACTCTCAGCATATTTCACGAAATCGGGGTTGCCATATTCAAGTCCCCAATCCTTGAAGCCCATATTCGCCTGTTTCCAACGGATCATGCCATAGGAGCTGTCATTCAGGATCAGACAGATGAAGTTCATGCCCATTCTGACTGCCGTCTCCAGCTCCTGAGAGTTCATCATGAACCCGCCATCGCCACAGATCGCCATCACCTTGCGCTCCGGGTGCAGGATATGCGCCATCATGGCCGAAGGTAGACCTGCCCCCATGGTCGCCAACGCGTTATCCAATAGAACGGTGTTCGAGCCCCGTGCCGCATAGTTCCGAGCAAACCAGATCTTATAAACCCCGTTATCGAGGCAGATGATCCCATCATCGGGCATGGCGCCGCGGATCTGAGCGACCAGATGCTGGGGATAGATGGGAAAACGCGTGTCATCCGAACCTTGAGCAATGTTCGCGTCATGATGGCCCTTTACCTCCATCATGCGGGAGAAGTCGAAATGCGTCTCGCCTTTCATCGCTTTCTCGATCTGCCAGATCGCGTTGGCGATATCGCCGATGACCTCGACTTGAGGGAAATAGACCGGGTCGACCTCGGCCGTATTGAAGGAGATATGGATCACCTCCGCCCCGCCTTCCTTCATGAAGAAGGGCGGTTTCTCAATGACGTCATGGCCCACATTCAGGATCAGATCCGCCGCTTCGATCGCCCGGTGGACATAATCCCCGGCTGAGAGCGCCGCACATCCCATAAAGAGCGGATGATCCTCGTTGATCACGCCTTTGCCGAGTTGCGTGGTGACGAAGGGAATGCCTTTGTTCTCCACCAGCTTGGTCAGCATCTTCGACGTAATCTTGCGGTTCGCACCCGCCCCAATGACGATGATCGGCGACTTGGCTGCCTCGATCTTGGCTACTGCCGCCTTGATCGCCTTCTCCTCCGGGATGGCCCGGCGCACATAAGACGGCTTCATCGGCTTCTCATCCGTGTGCTCGTCGGCGATATCCTCGGGCAGTTCCAGGTGGACGGCACCGGGCTTTTCTTCCTCTGCGATCCTGATCGCCTCGCGAACCTTCGAGGGGATGTTATCCGAGGCCACGATCTGATGGGCGTATTTCGTGATCGGGTCCATCATCTCGACCACGTCCAGGATCTGGAACCGCCCCTGCTTGGACTTCTTCACCGGCTTCTGCCCGGTGATCATCATCATCGGAAGACCACCCAACTGCGCATAGGCCGCAGCAGTCGTGAAATTGGTCGCCCCGGGCCCAAGCGTCGAGAGGCAAACCCCCGTTTTCCCCGTGAACCGGCCATAGGTCGCCGCCATGAAACCCGCCGCTTGTTCGTGGCGCGTTAGGATGAGCTGAATTTTGGTCGATCGCGACAGGCTATCAAGAAAATCGAGGTTCTCTTCACCTGGGATACCGATGACGTGCTGGACGCCTTCTTCTTCTAAACATTGCACAAAAAGATCGGATGCCTTGGTCATTACCTTCCCCCAAAGAACGCTGGAATGGTTCCGTCAGGCGAAAGCGTATCACGAAAATGAGAGCGAGACATCCGCAATTCAGGGTCGAAACCGCTTGCCCGATGCTACCAACGCGCCCATTTTGCGCCAACGCATAGATATTGGAGACCGCCATGCCAGGCCCGCTCGACGGCATTCGCATCATTGACCTAACCGCCATGATCTCGGGCCCTTTGGGCTCCATGATCCTCGCCGATCAGGGCGCGGATGTGATCAAGGTCGAGAATCCCAAGGGCGGCGATCATGCCCGTGGTGTCGCCACAAGGCGGGGCGGGTTTTCCTCCTCGTTCCTGAACAACAACCGCAACAAGCGCTCCGTCGCGCTTGATCTGAGAACCGAGCGCGGCAAGGAGACGCTGCTGAAGCTCTATGAAGATGCCGATGTGATCATGCAGAATTTCCGCCCCGGCGTCGTGGAGCGGCTCGGCATCGGCTATGAGGCTGCCCAGGCGGTGAACCCAGACGTGATCTATGCCTCGATGACCGGGTTCGGGCATGAGGGGCCCTATGCGGGCAAGCCCGTCTTCGACCCGCTAATCCAATCGCTCTCAGGCCTGACGACCGTGCAAGCAACTTCGGACCGTGAGCGCCCCCGCCTTATACGGACTATTTTGCCGGACAAGCTTACCGGCTTCACAGTGGCCCAGGCAATCTCGGCAGCCTTGATCCACAAACTCCGCACCGGCGAGGGCCAGCATATCCGCCTCTCCATGCTCGACACGGTGGTGAGCTTCCTTTGGAGCTCGGATATGGGCGGCTATACCTTTGTCGGAGACGAGGTCGACCCGGTGGAGGCGCAAAGCTTCATCGACCTGATCTATGAGACCAAGGATGGCTATATCTCGGTCGCGGCCTTCCGCCGGGTGGATTGGGAACGCCTGGCCGATGCCTGCGAGCAGCCAGACTGGAAAACCGACTCCCGGTTCCTCACGACGCCCGGGCTTGAGGAGTACAAGACCGACCGCCTCCAGATCACCCAAGAGGCGCTTCTGGAACGGAGCTCCGCTGAGTGGTTGACCCGGCTCGATGCCCATGACGTACCTTGTGCCCCGGTGCTGACCCGCTCCGAAATGATCCATCACCCGCAGATCGAGGCAAATGGCCTAGTCGTCGAGCGTGATCACCCAGAGGCCGGACGCCTGCGCCAGACCCGACCAGCGCCGATTTTCGAGGGTTCGGCGCTCGAGTATCGCTCCGGCGCGCCTCTCTTAGGTGGTCACACACGCGAAGTGCTGATGGAAGCAGGGCTCGCGGCCGATGAGATCGAGTGGTTGATCTCCCAAGGCGTCGCCCATGAACCAAAACACGATGCCGAGGATGCCGCATGATCGAGTTCCACTTCTGGCCAACACCGAACGCCTGGAAAGTTGGGATCCTCCTGGAAGAGCTTGGCGTCGACTATCGCCCTGTGCCTGTGAACATTGGCAAAGGCGAGCAGTTCCGGCCCGAATTCCTTGCGATCTCACCCAACAACCGAATGCCCGCCATCGTGGACCATGATGTTGAGTGCGACCCGGTGAGCGTCTTCGAGAGCGGTGCTATCATGTGGTACCTCGCCGAGAAAGCCGGGCGGTTCCTGCCGACCGAACCGCTCGCCCGCAAAGAGGTTATGGAATGGCTTTTCTGGCAAGTCGGAGGCCAAGGCCCAATGGCAGGCCAACTCAGCCACTTTGTGAACTATGCGCCGGAGGACAAAGGTGACTATGGTAAGACCCGGTATCGGGGCGAATATGAAAGGCTGCTCGGCGTACTCGACCGCCGCCTCGAGAAGCGCGAATGGATTGTGGATGAGTATTCCATCGCCGATATGATCTGCTGGCCCTGGGTCTTTATCGCCAAGCCGCTGACTTCCTCGATCGAGCCCTTTGCGAATGTGGCCCGCTGGCGCAACGCGATGAAGGCGCGACCGGCCGTGCAGAAAGCGGTGGATCTCGGCAAAGAGTTCCGCCGTCAAGCGCCACCCAGCGATGAGGAACGCAAGATCCTGTTCGAACAGAACGCGCGGAGCGGCAACGCGCTCCCATGACAGCACGATGCTGGATGGCACCGTTGTCGCAACCCACCCACCCGCGCGCTGCCGCTCGAACCCTTCGCGATTCTGGTCCGCTAAAACGCTGTTCTGAAAGAACGGCGTTTTCTAGGATCAGCATAGCCGTGCGCGCGGAACGCGCGCTCCTTCAGGCTCGAACTAACCAGTTCTTAACCATGGTGCCCTAAAACCCCACCTCGCAAGCCGGGCCCAGCGTAAGCGACAGGGGCCCGAGCCCGGGCAAATGGCAAACCCTCCAACGTCATGGCTCTTAGCGGGGCCGCATGGAGGACAAAGTGGCAGCGCTGCCGCGCCTTTCTTCACAAAAGGCTCTCCCGGCACAGACCGCCCAAGCGCGAGACCTCGATATACCACCGCACCGATCTGGCTGACGGACCATTCGCTCCATTGCACCTTTCAAACCAAGCAGCCCCGCGCCGTCACCGGCCAGAGCGTCTCCACCCGATCACCGCGCACCCCGACGAACCAGTCATGGAGATTGACGGTCGGATCGCAATGGCCCGGGATCAACCAGACCCGATCCTCGAGCGAAAGCAGGTCTTCGGGATCGCGGATCACCCCATGCTCGTCGGAACAACTCACCATTTCAAGATCCGAGCACCCGCGCACCAGCGGCATGCCACTGTCGAGCGCGTAGGATTTATGCCCAGCATCCGAGACCGCCTGTCCCGCTTGGGTCTTCGACATGATGGTTGCCAACACAAAAAGGCTGTTCTGGAAGGGTGCATAGGCGCCTCCATCCTCACTCAAGTTCCGCCCGTAATCAGCATCCATAAAGAGATAAGAACCCGGCTGGATCTCTGAATAAACACCGCCAGTGCCTTCGAACGCATAGGTTCCGGTTCCAGCACCCCCGACAACCTCACAGGCGAGCCCGTTCGCCGCGAGCAAGTTGACGGTCGATCGGGTCTTCTCGGTTACTGCGTCGATTGCCTTACGCCGGGCTGCAAAGCTCCGGTAGTGTTGGGCCGACCCGTGATAGGCTTGAACGCCGGCGAAACGCAGATTGGGCAGGCGCGCGACGAGCCGCCCCAGTTCCAGCGCTGGTGCACCCGGGGCAACGCCGCAGCGGTTTTGGCCAACATCAATCTCGACCACCACGTCAATCTGGCTACCGACCGCCTGGCACGCCGCTGAGAGAGCCTCGGTCGCGCTGGCATCATCGACACAGACAACAAGGCGCGCCTTTCCAGCCAGTTCTGCGAGCCGGGTCAACCGGGCGATGCCCACCACCTGGTTTGAGATCATCACATCCGGCACACCACCAGCAACCAGAGCCTCAGCCTCGCTAAGCTTTTGACAGCAGACACCGACCGCACCCTGGGCGATCTGCATCAAGGCGATATCGGCGGACTTGTGAGTTTTGGCGTGCGGGCGGAGACGGATGCCCGCTTCGGATGCGAAACTTGCCATCTTGCGGAGGTTCGCCTCGAACGAGTCGAGATCGACCACCAAGGCCGGTGTCAGGATGTCTTGGATGGGGTCGCCAATCTGGGCAGGAGGTTTCGTCATAACAGCGGGTCTTAACTGGATTGGAGCGATGTTTTCGCTGGGATGCGTGCTACAAGAACTGCGTCAGCTCCTGCTCATGTCAACTGCAAGACAAAGCTCAAACACACCGTTCCCAAACCATACAGCCTTCCTTTCCAGTTTGGGGCGGAGTGTTATCAACTCATGAGCTTTCGCGCCCAACAGGGTCTCACTTGCGCCTCATTCATTCTTGATAATAACTGCGCCTAAGTTCGAGCTAGCGACGTTCTATCCTCTGATTGCATCAAAGTGGGTGGTGAAACGAACGTACTGAGTTTAAGGGAGCGGTTGTGGCCGCAGGTATGTACCGCAGTGATCGTCAGCTTGCTGGCAAGTCCTGTTGGCGCGGTTCCGGCAAGTTTCACCGATATCGGGTCGATTGGAGCGCCAGGAGTTTTCACATTCGACACGATCGGATCCGTACAGACGCCCGATAGTACTGTCCCCGGACTCGATGTCGATACGGGGTTGGGCATTTGGAGCGCGGATGGAACGCTGCTCGAGCAGGATGACGATGACGGTCCGGGTCTGTTCAGCCAGATCACAATCGCGCTGGAACCAGGGACCTACTTCTTTGGCATCAGCGAGTTCGACTCGATCTTCGCGGATAACTTCATCAACGATGGAACCGGGTTCGAGGCCGGTGAGATCGGCAACTTCCAGCTCAACGTGAACGGTGTTTTGGCAGGCAGTGCAATTGCTGGCAGCGATGGGACGACCACGGCGACGGAAGAGACCGCATTCTTCCGCGCGACAGTGGCCGTGCCACTTCCAGCATCGCTTCCCTTGGTGCTGGCGGGTTTGGCGGGCTTGGGTCTGATGACCCGACGCAAACGGATCTAGGCCACTTGGGCCTGCTTCGATTTGTAGGAACTCCAGGGTTTGCTGAAACCGC
Organism: Pseudomonadota bacterium; assembly: GCA_039185285.1. Classification (GTDB taxonomy): domain Bacteria; phylum Pseudomonadota; class Alphaproteobacteria; order Rhodobacterales; family Rhodobacteraceae; genus Thermohalobaculum. The sequence continues at coordinate 1,909 of JBCDAQ010000163.1, read as the reverse complement.
TGACCTGCGCCCTTAGGGGATAAAGATTGTCTTGGGCGTCGCCATGCAGCCTTCATCATGGGCACGAAAGGCGTCCGGTGCGTCCGCGAGCGCCGTCGTCTCGGGCCAGTCGAGATCACCAAGCCTGCCGTCGAAGATGGCTTCCGCGGTTTCTCGGAATGCGGCGTCGGTGTAGGTGTAGGTCCCGATAAAGCCGATCTCCCAAAGGGTCAGACGCCGAGCATCGATCCCGCCCTCGGCTGACGCCAACCCGATATGGGCGATGAAGCCGCCCGGTTGGACGATGGCGCAGGCCAGTGCGCGGCTGCGCTCTCCGCCATAGGCATCGATGACCAGATGGGGGCTGGCGTCGTAGCTATCGGGATGGGTGACTTCGATGCCGCCCAGACCCTCGAGAATTGGCATCCGGGTCGGGTTCGTCTCGAGGATCGTGATCTTGCCTGCTCCTTTGGCGCGCAGCGACAGGGCCGCGCCCACACCGATGGCGCCACCGCCGATCACGACGGCTTCGCTCTCAGCCAGCTTGTGGCGCATCCGCTCCTCGGAGAGGTTGATGGCGTGCCAGCCACACGCGATCGGCTCGGCGAGCGAGGCTTTCTCAAAGCTGACATGGTCAGGCACGGTGATCAGGCTGCCCTCTGGCACCACGGCCCATTCGGCGAAGGAGCCCTGGCGCGGTGGCATCGACATGATCCGCCTATCGGGACAGATGTTGGTCCACCCGGCTTTGCTGTTAGCAGACTCGTAATTTGGCAAGAGCGGGTTGATCGTGACCCGCCGGCCCGAGCCTTGAACCACACCTGCCGCCTCGTGACCCAGAATCAGGGGCGGCGGGCGGCGCTCATCCGCACCGTGATAGGCATGCATGTCCGAGCCGCAGAGGCCCACCGCATGGATCTTGACCAAAACCTCGCCGGGTCCGGGTTCCGGGTCCGGCATATCGCGATAGGTCAGCTCATACGGTCCCTCATAGACCAGTGCTTTCAAATCAGCCTCCGTCGAGGAATCTCGGCAGCCAAAGCGCGATCTGCGGGAAGATAAAGATCAACACCAGACCGATCACCTGGATCACCATGAACTGCATCATGCCGAGATAAATGTCCTTGAGATCCCATTGTGGCGCCACCCCTTTCAGGAAGTAGGCAGATAGCGCCACGGGCGGACTGAGCCAGGCGGTTTGTAAGTTCACCGCCACCAGGATCGCGAACCAGACCAAGAGGTCAGCCTCGCTGGCGAAACCAAGATCCAGCGAGGTCACCGTCGGCACCAGAATCGGCACGATGATCAGGACGATTGGCACCCATTCCAGCGGCCAGCCGAGCAGGAAGATCAACGCCATGATCACGATCAGGATCATCACCGGCGACATGTCGAGCGAGAGCAGAAGCTCCGTCAGCATCTTCGGCGTGCCGAGGTTCGAGAAGACCGCGCCGAAGAAGTTCGACGCGGCGACCAGGAACATGATCAGGACCGTGATCTCGAGCGACTTGATCAGCGCGTCGTAGAACCCGCTCAATGTCAGTTTCCGATAAAGCGCAGAGAGCAGGATCGCACCGAATGCACCACAGGCCGAAGCCTCCGCCGGGGTCGCCCAGCCCGCAAGGATCGAGCCGAGCGCAAAGGCGATCAGCACGGTCGGCGGGACGAGGCCCATGAAGAACTCGTACCAAAGCTCGGAGAAGTAGAACCCGCCCGGCTTTGCCTTGCTGAGCCAGGAATAGACCGCATACATGATCCCGATCCAGATCAGCGGCACCACGATCGAGCTCAGCGGAAAGCCGAACCCATCGGTCACCCCGGTGATGATCAGCCAGACCAGCATGTAGAGCGAGCCCATAACGGCGACGATCTCGAGCCAGTAATAGGGTGAGGTATCCGGCTGTTCCTCGGGCGGCAGCACCGGGCCGAG
>JBCDAQ010000162.1:0-8311 GCA_039185285.1 Pseudomonadota bacterium | reverse complement strand
GGCGATATCATGGTCACCGAGACCGAAGTCCTGGTTGGTCTGTCTGCCAGAACCGACGTCGCTGGTGTTGCCGCCCTCGAAGAGATTGTCGAGGGCCTTGGTCTTCGCCTGCGCATCCTCGACATGCCTGACACGATTCTGCATTTCAAAACGGGCTGTGGTCTTTTGGATGAGGAGACGATCTTTGCGATCCCTGAGTTGACAGCCAGTTTCGCGGGATATCGGGTGATCGAGTGCCCTAAGGGCGATGCACCGGCGGCCAACCTGATCAGGTTCAACGACAAGGTCTTCGTCTCGGCCGCCTATGGACGAACGCAGGATCTGCTGAGCTCAGCGGGGTATGAAGTGGTCGCAATTGATAACAGTCAGGCGGAAAAGGTCGATGGTGGCCTATCCTGCATGTCCCTGCGGTTCTCATTGCCACACTAGAGCTGGCTTGTAGCACAGAGTTTGCTCATAGGCGTCCAGAGCCCCTGTCGGGGCATCGCCGGGCAGGGCCCGTCGGCCATGCGTAGCGCATGGCTGGACGCCCGGCGCCTAGCTCGAAAGTAAGGGAGAGGAGCCGGCTTGGGCCAACGCGCTCGCTAGAGTGCCAAGAAGAGGCGTATGCGCGGCCCTGACCGCGCATTCCTTCTGGTTCGTCACTGAAGAGTCTACACCTCTCGGCGCAGGGCTTGGGCCATGCAATGTATGCCCCCTCCAGTTTTCGAGATCTCCGCTGTGTCGACCTCTAGGACCTCGAAACCGCGTGCCTTCAGCTCACCTGAGAGGGCTTTAGAGGTTGTCGGCAGGATCACCCGGTCGCGGCCGAGTGCCATGAAGTTGCATCCCAGCGCCATGGTATCCTGAAACGGCACGTCGATGATCTCATGCCCTTTGGCCTTCAGCCAATCGACGATGCCGGGTTCGGTGCAGGTCAAACAAACGGCCGTCAGTTTTGGTGCGATAGGTACCACCATCAGATCGATGTGGACATAGTACTCATCGATATAGGCAAGCCGGGTTTCCCATCCCTCCGCATCGAACCACGCTTTCACCTGAAGCGCGCCTTCCTCTTGCGTTCGTGCACCGCCACAGCCGATCAGGACGCAGTCTTCTTCGATCACGCAGAAGTCGCCGCCTTCGAAGGTGCCTGCGGTGACCATATCGTAGATTGGGATGCCGAGTTTCTCGTAAGTCCGGATCGCGGCATAGTTCTCACCCCGGCGCCACCATTGCGCCATCGCTGTGATGAAGGCTCCATAGGGCGTCATACAGCTCGAATCGCGTGCATATACCTGCATCGGAAGTTCGGGAGAAGGTTCGTGGAAATGCACACGCACGCCGCAGTGTTCATAGGCTGAGACAAGTTCGGCATGTTGGGCTTGTGCCAACTGCACATTGCAGGGATTGTCCCGCAGATGTTTGCGCGACAAGGAAGATGTTGAGAGGTGCTGGAGATGGGCAGGCGAGCCAAGCAGTACATCGGTCAGCCTGTCGGTCTCATTCGTGAAACCCCATGTCGAGAGTGCGGGCGTTCCACCGCCTACGACCCGGCGCTTCAATGAGAATGTTTCGTTCTCGGTAAAGCCATCAGCGCTCATTGACAGGATCTCCAGCGTCGGTTGATTGAGACGCTACTATCACCCTGAGCTCTGGTTATTGCAATCTAGGTGACGTTGATGACAGTGATCTCCGGCGGCATGCCGAAACGTACGGGCAAGATGGAGCACCCGAGCCCGCCTGATACGACAAGGCTGCGACCCGCCTCCTCAATCGGTCCATAGGCGAAGCGCTGACCATAGCTCGACGGCACGATTGGAGACCAACCAAAGAGGCGGATTTGCCCACCATGGGTGTGCCCGCAGAGGCTGAGTGCGAAGCGGTCACGCCAAGCGGGCCAAAAGTCCGGCTCGTGAAGCAGTAGGATCGCCGGGGCGTCATCGGTGATTTGCGCGCGCATGGCTGGAAAGTCGTCGACGCCTCGTGGACCGCCAGAGCGGTGCAAAAAGGCGATAGGGTCGCCAATACCTGCCAGCCAAAAAGGGTGTCCACGATGGATGAACCTGGTTGACGTGTTCTCCATGAGTGAGACACCGGCTTCAGCCATGACTTGGTGCCAGATCGAGGGGCCTGAACGGCGGGCTTGGGCGACCGGATCTTCCCACCAATCATGGTTGCCGAGAATTGCGTGAACGCCGAGTGGTGCGGATAAACTCCCGAAAACGCGCGCAATTTCGACGGGTGGGACTGGTTTGCTGATGAAGCGATGCCCAGCCACATAGTCACCGAGAAGCACGATCAGATCGCCTCGGAGCTCATTGGCGCGCGCCACGATACGTTCGAGGCGCCTGAGTGGCATGTGTGGCTCGGCGCAGTGTGGGTCAGCGATTGCGACGATGCGCAGAGGCAGGCCGCGCGGCCAGAGTGCAGGGGCTACATCCCATTCCTGAACGCGCAGCCTAAGGGCGGGCTCTACTGCACCAGCATAGCCGGCACTGGCAGCTGTGAACGCCGCCAGCCAGCCCAGAAAAGCGCGTCTGGTGATCATTCACGAACCGTAGTCAGAGCTGTGGCTCGCGACAACGGGTTGTCGAGGAATCCTGGCCTCTAAATGCAAAGGGTTATCTACTTTCCGCTGTCGATCTGCTCTGCTACGGTTTCAACCAGTGGGATATTCGCTTGGGGGGAGTTTCGCGATGACCTTGTTTTTCACCTTGATGGAGCATTGGCTCCTGTTCCTCTTCTATTTGGTCATGCTGGTCGGTCTATCCGGCGTCCCAAACACCGGCATGGGTGTGCACAACATGTTCCATGATGACCCATCACTGTTCCAGGATAAACGGCGAGGGGCCGTGCTCAACAGTGCGGCAATCTTTGTGCAAGCCTCGATCGCGATTTATGTGACGCTAGTCTGGGCGTTCATCTATTGCCTTGAGTTTGTCCGCACTGGGGATGTTCCACCTGATGCGATGGACCATGTGGTGGCCGAAGCCACACCTTACATCCTTGGCACCTCGCTGATCAGTCTTTGGTTTGGCATGTTTCCCTCCGCGAAGACGGTTGGCGTGATTTCGCAGGGAGAGAAAATCCGCTGCGCAATCGGTGTCGCTATAGGCCTTTGCGTGGGCTTTCTTATGCTGAAGATTGCGGCTGATATCGCACCGCTGTTGCAACTCAGGTTGGACCTCAGGCCCTCGATCTCGCTGCTGATCCCGGCGGGGATCGTCATGACGCTCTTGTTCCTTTATCCGCGTATTATCTCGGGCGTTGCGATGGTCACGCTCTTCTCTGTGCTTATGATGGTCTATGTTACGGTCAATATGGCGCCGGAGGCATACCACCCGCTGATCATCATCGGAATCTTCGGCGCGATCATCTTCTTCAGCAACTTATATGCGCGCGTCGTCTACAAATACGCCCCTTTGAAATTCAACATCCCGGGGATCGGTTACAAGAATGCTGACGGGAAGTGGGAGAGCCATTACGGCAGGGGGCGGCGCCTGAACATTGCCGGAATCTATGCCGAGGAGCATCTAGAGCCCGAAACCTTTGAAGGGTCGGAGGACGAGGAAGCCACGATTGCCCCGGATGATACCCTGATCCAAGCGGCAACAGGTGCAGAGATGTCTGTAACAGATATCGAATCTGCGCTGATGGATCAGTCCTCCGGCTCAAGGGCTGTCAGCAAAACCGGCACGGCATTGATGCGGCGAGATGCGGTGAAGCGCGATCCCCTGGCGATCGATCCGATCGAGGCGCTTGAGGCTTGGAAGAAGCGGGTCGCACCCAAGGGCGGCAAGCCCAGGATGCTGATGGTGGCGACTTCTGGTGGGGCCTATCGCGCTTCGTTCTGGACAGCGATCGTTCTGGATCATCTTGCGAGAGATGCCAAGCTAAGTGGTCTGTTGGAAAATGTCCGCCTGGTGACCGGCGCCTCGGGTGGCATGGTCGGTGGGGCCTATTTCACTGCGATGATGAATGAAGACAAGGAGGAGGGCGACGGCGTCACTGGCGAGGGTCAAGGTTCAATCCTCGAACGGATCACACAGGATATCTACAAGGTACAGAAGTCTTCCAGCACAGTAGCAGATAACAGCTATCCCTATCAGAAGAACTACCCGCTGCAGCGCGATAGCCTCTCAGCGGTTGCTCAGCAGATGGTGCAACGGGATATCCCACGTCTCTTCATGACCGGCGTGCAGAAGGTCGATCGTGGAACCGTGCTCGAGGATCAGTGGTGGACGCTGAACAAGACCTTCCACAAGATCTATGATCACGAGAAAGCGGGGCTGAAGCCGTCGATCGTTTTCTCGCCGATGCTGGTCGAAACTGGCCAGCCATTGTTGATCGGCAACCTTGATATGAAAGCCTTCCCGGCCACGGATCGCGAGGAACGCGCCGTCTTCTTCGACTGGTTCAAGGACAGCAGGGAGACGTTTGCACTCAAGACCGCTGTTCGGCTGAACGCGTCTTTCCCCTATATCGCGCCCGCCTCGGCCCTGCCGACCGAGCCGTATCGCCGGGTCGTGGATGCGGGATACTATGACAACTACGGTGTCGATCTGGCGGTCAGCTATCTGAGCCAGCCGCAAATCCGGAATTGGCTGATCGAGAACACCAGCGGTGTGATGCTAATGCAGATCCGGGCTTTCCCTTTCACCAAGCCAGGAGATGAGCAGCCCGGTCCCGTCGCGCGTGGGCTGCAATGGCTGACGACGCCGATGGAAGGGATCGGCGCTGCACGCGGGGCCACCATGCGATTCCGCAACAGCCAAAGCCTGCGTCGGGCGGAGAGCCTTTACTTCCTTCAAGCCGGGGGTGGTTTCCTGCAATCGGTCGTCTTCGAGGTGGAAAGCAACACATCGCTCAGCTGGTACATGCCGAAGCGTGAATTGGATGACATGCTCGGCGATAAGGGTATGGCCAATGACGATAACCAGGTTGCATTAAGACAGCTCAGGTCTTTCTGGAAATAGAGATCTTTCGCGGCAGCCCGACGCCGTGACATAAGGCACGGGAAAAGTGGCGAAGGCGCGTGGATGCGATCTCTGTTCTTAGCTTTGCTGGTTTGTGCCGCGGCGCTGGAGGTGCGGGCGGGCGAGTCGGTTTTGGCACTGCTTGCCGAGCCTCGAACCCATGCGGTGATGCGCCATGCGCTTGCGCCTGGAACGGGTGACCCCGAGAACTTCGACATCAGCGACTGTGCGACCCAACGCAATATGGACGAGAAGGGACGGCGCCAGGCAAAGCGGGCAGGCGAGATCTTGCGCGAGGCGGGGGTCCGTATCGACGCGCTTTGGTCCAGCAGATGGTGCCGATGCCTCGAGACGGCTGAGCTGTTGGAGATTGGCCCGGTCATCAAAAGATCGATGCTGAACTCATTCTCGTCCGCGAGATGGCAGGCTGGACAAAAGACGTCGGAAACGAGAGAAGCGCTGGCGGCTCTTCCCGCGGATCAAACGGCGTTTCTGGTAACGCACAACGTCAATGCCGAAGCGCTGACCGGCACCCGGCCGCTCTCAGGCGAAATCCAGGTGGTCCGGGTCACAGAAGCGGGAGAAATTGAGCTGTTGGGCAGCGTCAAGGTGCCTGTTTTCTGAGCGAGGGCGCTCTAGGACACCAGCTTCGCCTCAACCAGCTTCCATCCCTTTGGCGTCAGCTCAGCCGCGTCCAGCGCGCGTTTCAGGCGATCACTGAAGAAGAGCCGTCGACGAAGGTTTGGATCAGCCCAAAGATCTACTCCGTGAACCGACCCTGCCCGCAAGGCGAGCTTGTCCTCGTCGTAGACCGGCACCCAAGGCGCATCTGGCTCGGGTTCCGTAGCTCCCCACGCAAGAAATTTCTGGACGTTCTCCGAGGCTTCCGGAACAAGGCAATCTCTCAGCTCCATAAGGTGGAGCAGATAGTGGGATGGATAAGGAGACGGTGTGCCTGCCTCGTCTTGGTATATCGGCACCCCGAACAGCTGCGTTTGCCCGAGATCGAAGGCGGTCCGCACATCCCGAAAGCAAGGGGAGATAACGATCAGGCCACCTGTGATAATGAAGGCATCGCGGCAAGCCTCAGTAATCCGCTCAGGCTCATGCTTGTTCGCATACTGGCTGGGGTTGAAGAACAGATGTGTAAGTACGTCCTGGGACTCAGGGCGCCGAAACAGTTTGAAGGCCTTTATGTAGTCAAATATTCTTGTGCGACCCTGCGAAGTCGAGTCGAACCTGCGTCCCCGGATGGCTCATGATCCGGGAGTACCAGATGCGATCGGTCTGAGAGAGCGCAGGTTCGTCGTCCATGCGGGCGATCCTTGCCGGGGCTCGGACTAGGGCGGCGGTTACTTGCCGCCCTTGCTCAGTTTTTCCAACTGCTCCTGAACGTCTGCGAGTTGTTGTTGCAACGCTTCAAGATCGTTGGCCTTGTCTTCGGCTTCCGTAGACTTCTTCTCGGGTGCGCCGCCACCGAAGGGGGTGAACATGCGCATCGCGCCTTCGAACCATTCCATGTTCTGTCGGGTCAGTGCTTCGAAACCCTGCATCGGGTTGCCGGTGGCAAACGCGTTGCGCAACTGCTCCTGGTTCTTGGCAAAGTTCTGCATACTGGCGTCGAGATAGCCGGGCACCATGCCTTGCAGCGGATCGCCATATAGCTTGATGATCTCGCGCAGGAAATTGGTGGGCAGCATGTTCTGGTCCTTGCCCTCTTCCTCGACGATGATCTGGGTCAGGACCGTGCGAGTGATGTCATCGCCGGTCTTGGCATCAAAGACCGCAAAGTCTTTTCCCGCGCGAACCATCTCGGAGAGGTCTTCCAAGGTCACATAGCTCGACTTCGCCGTATTGTAGAGACGACGGTTCGCATATTTCTTGATGATGATCGGTCCGTCGCCGTTCTTGTCAGCTTTTCTCTGTGCGGCCACTTCGGTCTCCCCCAACGATCTTTTTTCGCCGTCGTCCGGCTAACTTGGCACCCCTCATGCCGTGCTGCAACACAAATGTTGCGTTTGCAAACAGCGCAGAAGACGGCTCTAAATCAAAGACTTGCGCGAGCGTCTGATTTTAAATGCAGATAAATTCGTTCGGATATGCAATTAATCCGCGAAAACATGCCATGCTGCAACTTGGGGATTCTCGCCGAGGGGTGGCCAAAACTCGGGAAGGATAGGGTATGACGAAGAGATTGATTGCGGAGTTTGTTGGAACCTTTTGGCTGGTATTTGGGGGATGCGGTAGCGCGGTGCTCGCCGCTGGCGTGCCGGATGTGGGCATAGGCTGGCTGGGTGTCAGTTTTGCTTTCGGTTTGACCGTGCTGACCATGGCCTATGCGGTTGGCCATATCTCCGGTGGGCATTTCAACCCCGCTGTCTCACTGGGACTGATGGTTGCTGGCAAGTTCGAAGCCAAGGAACTGGCTCCTTATTGGGGGGCTCAGGTACTGGGCGCGATCGCAGCGGCAGTGGTCTTGTTCGTGATTGTCTCCGGCGCGCCGGAGTTCGCAGGCGTTGGCGGGTTTGCCTCTAACGGATACGGCGAAGCTTCGCCGGGTGGCTATTCCATGATGGCCGCGCTGGTCATCGAGATCGTGCTGACTGCGATCTTCCTCATCATCATTCTGGGGGCGACTTCGGCAGGCGCCCCTCCGGGTTTTGCGCCGATTGCGATTGGTTTGGGTTTGACCCTGATCCACCTGATCTCAATCCCGGTCACCAACACCTCGGTCAATCCGGCAAGATCGACCGGGGTTGCTCTGTTCGCTGAGGGGCCGGCTTTGGCTCAGTTATGGCTCTTTTGGGTTGCACCCCTGATCGGTGGTGCTCTGGGAGGTGTTATCTGGAAAGTGATGTCCACCGACGACGACTGAGACAGTTTGTAATTGCAGAGGCTGATGTCGCACCCCAAATAGGTGCGGCATTGCTCCGCATTCCGCTGCCAGTGATTTTTGTGCATTGCAGCATCGCATAAGAAAACTGACCCCACAGGGTGGAAACCGTGTAAAGATGCCGCTGGCCCATGCCTCCCGTGCCAGCCCGCCAGGAAAGGACATCCCACCATGACAGATATCGTAATAGCCTCGGCCGCCCGGACGCCTGTGGGCAGCTTCAACGGATCGTTCGCAAATACGACCGCCCATGACCTAGGCACCGTTGCAATCAAGGCCGTGCTGGAGCGTGCAGGCGTCGAGGCGGCTGAGATCTCCGAGACGATCCTCGGCCAGGTGCTAACCGCAGGCCAGGGCCAGAACCCGGCGCGTCAGGCGGCGCTGAATGCAGGCCTGCCGATTGAAGCACCCGCCTGGGGGATGAACCAGGTATGTGGCTCGGGCCTGCGCGCGGTTTCGC
>JBCDAQ010000161.1:0-8404 GCA_039185285.1 Pseudomonadota bacterium | reverse complement strand
GCGAACGGTCTGGTGATGCGTGCGGTGCGTGACACGATGTTGATCTCGCCGCCTCTGATCCTGACCGAGGAGGAGGCCGATATCCTGGTCGCCCGCGCTCGCAAAACCCTTGACGATCTCTTGGCCGAGATCCGCTAGGTCGAGATCCCACCAACCCGCGTCCCCTCCCCCTTGCGGGGGGAGGGTTAGGGAGGGGGTGACGCGCCCGGGAGGGCGCAAAACATCGTGTATGTCCGTCAGGGCATTCCTTTTGGTTCGAAAGGGCGCAGATGCCTGGATATCTCACTGCCAATGACCGCCCTGGCATCCATGCGGACAGCTGGTATGCCGCCACCGCCGGGCCGCTGTCCGATCACCCGAGGCTCTGCGGAGACATCCAGGCCGAGGTCTGCGTTATCGGGGGTGGCTATGCCGGGCTCTCCACCGCGCTGCATCTGGCGGAGCTCGGCACCGATGTGGTGCTTCTCGAGGCCAATCGCATCGGTTGGGGTGCCTCGGGGCGTAATGGTGGGCAGCTGGGGATCGGCCAGCGCAAAGGACCCGAGGAGTACGAGCCAAAGGTCGGCAAAGCCAAAGCGCGCGAGATCTGGCATTTGGGAAACCGGGCCAACCAACTGGTTCGTGATCTGATCCGCGCGCATCAGATCGAATGCGAGTTGGTGGAGAATGGTTATCTCGAAGCGGCCATCAAGCCCTCGCATGCGCGCGAGTACCGCGACTATCCCGACATCATGGCCACGGAATACGGTCATGAGAGCCTGCGCTTTGTCGCGCGGGAGGAGATGGCAGAGATGCTCGGCACCGATGTTTATCACGGCGGACTTTTCGACAGTCTCGGCGCTCATCTCCACCCGCTGAAATACGCCCTGGGGCTTGGCCGCGCAGCGACAGCGCGGGGTGTGCGGATCTTTGAGCAAAGCCGGGTGACCTCGGTTACACCCGGACGGGTCGAGACCGAACAGGGTGTGGTGCAGGCCAACCATATCGTGCTCGCCATGAACGGCTACATCGATGGGCTGGTGCCGCGCGCCGCCCAGCGAACCATCTCGATCAACAATTTCGTTGCGGCGACCGAGCCATTGGGCGAAGAGCGCGCGCGCAGTCTGATCCGCGACAACCCCTCGGTCTGCGACAGTAAGTTCGTGCTGAACTACTATCGCCTGACCCCCGATCACCGCCTTCTCTGGGGTGGTGGGGAGAGCTATGGGCGCCGGTTTCCCTCGGATATCCCGGCTCTCGTCCGGCGGACCATGCTCGAGATCTTCCCCCAGCTATCGGATGTTGGTTTCAGCCATGCCTGGGGCGGGACGCTTGCGATCACGGCCCCGCGTATCCCGGTGTTCCGAGAATGGGATCGGATCTGGTCGATCTCGGGCTGGTCCGGCTCGGGCATCCATATGGCAACGATGGGCGGAAAAATCACTGCCGACGCGATCAACGGCGATCGCACCGCTTGGGAAATGATGTCGAGCCTACCGGTGCCGCCCTTCCCAGGGGGCAGCTGGTTTCGCGCGCCACTGGTAGCGGCGGCGATGACGTGGTACGGAATTCGCGACCGGCTTTAAATCATGCCGAGTGCGCGTCTCCCCGTGCCCGTCAGGCTGAGAGTCCCCATCTCGACCATTGCAAGACCAAGCTTGATCAGCTTAGAGATCGCGGTCATGGGAAGCTTGTCAGGATTTCCACCCCGGCCGATGCGTTTCAAGCAAGCACGCTCATCTGCCGAAAGCTGATCAACCAGATCAGAGGTAGTACACATTTTGCCCGTTGCCTCATTTGCGTCGTAGCGGTGCACGCGCACCCTGCGCGGCCCCTACGTTCACGTTAAAAAACTAACGTGGCGAAAATGATGAAAGTACCGGATCAAGATGCAAAGCAGATATGCACATAGCGCATAGCTGAAGGGCGCCTCGAAAATTCTCCAAAATGTTGATTTTAAACACTTTAATTTGACACCTGTTTTCACATTGTGAAAATGTGCTTCTCAATTCGGCGTGATTTGTGTGACCTGATGTTACAATTGGAAATAAGAGTGTGACGAATATGTGTCGCAAACGAACAGCTCTCTTCAGATCTGTGAAAGAGTTTGCCCCGCATCCCGCACCAGCGACTCAATCGCATCGGCAACGTCCTCGTCTTCGATGTTCATTGCGCCACGAGCGAGCCTAAGGTCATGCGCTCGGCGAAGAACTTCAGCATGCGTACGGCCAGCAGGAGGTTCAAATTTGTAGGATGCAAGCTCGATCCGTTGCCCGCACGGCTCCCGAAAGTAGATCGACCACATGAATCCGCGATCGACAGGGCCGGAGTGATTGATGCCCCGCTCAGTCAGCCGATGAAGCGCCAATTGCCAACTCGAAAGGCTGAGATTGAATGCGATGTGATGCGTCGAACCCGTGTGGTCTGGCACAGGACCAGTCGGCGCCCGGCTTTCCTCGGTAAAGATCGTTATCAAGCGCCCATCGCCCGGATCGAAATAGAGGTGATTGATTTCTGGTTGATCCAGATTAGGCTGCTCAAAGACGAAAGGCATGCCCAACACGCCTTCCCAAAAGTCAATCGAGGTTTGCCGATCAGCGCCGTTCAAAGTTATGTGGTGCACGCCCTGCGTTTGAATCCTTTTCACGTTCATCTCCCTTTTCAACCTCTTCCAGCTAGCTTACCCACCGCCAATACAGGATCAGGCAGCTTGGTTCGCCGTGAACGCCGCGATAGTGTCTCGCAACAAGGAGATCTCGTATGACAGCACCTCGCAGTTTTGACCACATCGTCGTGGTCGTCCGAGATCTGGATGCAGCTGCTGCGCGATATGAGGCCCTTGGCTTCACGCTCACCCCACGTGCTCAGCATCCAGACCATATGGGAACGTCGAACAGGCTGGCTCAGTTCGCAAATCAAACCTTCATCGAACTGCTCGAGATTGATCGCCCGGAAACTTGCGCCCCTCATGGCGATACCTTCTTCAGCTTCGGCCAACATGCGCAGAGCTTCCTGTCCGAGGGAGAGGAGGGTATGGCGATGATGGTCTTTGCCGGGCAAAACGCGCCAACGGATGCAGCGGATTTTGCAGAAGCCGGGTTTGGTGCCTTCGCCCCCTTTGACTTTGGTCGCAAAGCGACCCTGCCTGATGGAGAGATCGTCGAAGTCGGTTTCAGCCTGGCCTATGCGTTACCTCCAGGTCTCGGTCGGGTAGGTTTCTTCACCTGCCACAACCACTTCCCGCAGAATTTTTGGAAGCCAGCCTTTTGGGAGCACGCCAATGGTGCCACCGGGATGACTGAGATATACCTCTGCGTCTCGGATCCAGAAGCGCATCGTGCAGATCTCGAACTGCTAACCGGTGCGCCTGCCAGACCTGTGACTGGGGGACTCGCGTATCAGGGCGGCCCAGAGCAACAAATGCATCTTATCTCGCCGGAGCGAGTTACCCAGCTGACCGGGCTGTCGGACATTCAGGTGCCGGGTTTCGCTGGAGTTGGTCTCACTGGCATGCGTGGGCCCTTGATTGCACCCGCTGATGCGAGCGGTCTCTTCCTACGCCCGCTCTGACACGTTTTGCAGACTGAGTGCATAGTACCGCACGGTCTTTCCTCGGTCTGCTAGACGCGCTGTCCCCACCTCTTCAAAGCCTAACGCGGCATGGAAGCGATCGGAACCGGGGTTAGGCGGATCTGAGTTAACTTCGCAAACCGCGTGGCTATGTCCTTCGCGCCAGGCGGCCTCGAAAAACGCCGCATAGAGCGCTTCTGCATGTCCTTGCCGTCGATGATCAGCCGAGATTGCGATCCGATCAATATAGACAAACCGCGCGTAACGCTCCCGAAACCACAGGAAGTTCGGGCTGTCATATTCTGCGGTCTCGTCGAAGGTCAGTAGGAATCCCGCCTTGGGCTCCGCGACAAGCGCACAGAACGCTGTTTCGCTCAGCGCGGCCAAGCTGTCCCGAGTGAGAGGTGACAGGGCTTCCTCATATGCTTTGTTCAGCGCCAAAACCCAATCTAGATCATCCGATGATAATGCTCTGACGCTCACAAAACTGCCTCTGGCCTGGGGAAGAGCTCGTTCATTGGAACCGACTTCCCGTTCGGCTGGACCATGCGCACGTGGTGTCGACGGAGTTGGCGTGGCTCTGTAACCCCACAGCTATGCGAGATCATCTCCACCTCCTTGACCATAGACTTGGCGTAAGCAGCGACCTTCTTGTACTTCTCCCGCGGAACCAGCCCCTTCTGCAAGTGAGGGTTATGGGTGGTGATCCCCGTCGGACAGGTGTTCTTGTTGCATTTCAGCGCTTGAATACAACCGAGCGAGAACATGAAACCGCGCGCAGAAACCACGAAATCAGCGCCCGTCGCTAGCGCCCAGGCTACATCGCTCGGGTTCACCAGTTTGCCTGAAGCGACGAGTTTAATCCGATCGCGCAGATTATGGTGATGGAGAAGATCTGAGACCATTGGAAGAGCCTCCCGGACTGTCAGGCCGACCAAGTCCATCAGAGGCATTGGTGCAGCGCCGGTCCCGCCGTCACCACCGTCGATAGTGATGAAGTCGGGAGCGCTCTCCTCACCGCGCTTCTGAATCTCAGCTATCATATCCTCTAGCCAATCTACGCCACTGATCACCGTCTTAAAGCCAACGGGTTTGCCGGTGATATCCCGAACGTGGTTGATGAAATCCAGCAGCTCGTCGACATTGCCGACCTCGGAATGCCTGTTCGGCGAGATCGATGCATGACCAACTGGGATCCCACGGATTCCGAGATTTTCTCGGTCACCTTATCAGCGGGCAGAATACCGCCCTTACCTGGCTTTGCCCCCTGGCTTAACTTGATCTCGAACATTTTGAGCTGAGGATGACTGGCTATCTCTCGGAGCTTGTCGTCCGACAGACCACCCTCTGCATTGCGCACGCCATACTTTGCCGTGCCGATTTGAAAGACGATGTCGCACCCCCCCTCCAGGTGCCAATCGCTAAGCCCGCCTTCGCCCGTGTTGTACCAAATGCCCGCTTCTTTAGCACCGCGGCTTAGTGCTTTCACCGCCGGGCGCGACAAGGCGCCGAAGCTCATAGCGGAGATGTTGAAGATCGATTGCGCCTCGAATGGATGGCGGCAATAGGGGCCTATCTGCATTGGTTGAGACTTGGCGTAATCCTTATCCAGCGGGGGGAATGCAGCATTAACAAAAATGGGCGTTCCGGTAGCCGTTATATTGCGAGTAGAACCGAACGCTATCGTACTGTCTTGGCCAGAAATTGCGCGAGAGATCCAATTGCGTTGCGCCCGGTTGAAGGGCATCTCTTCCCGGTCCATGGCAAAGAAGTACTGGCGGAAAAACTCGCCCAACTCGGTGAAGAGGTAGCGGAACCGCCCAAGCACCGGATAGTTCCGACGGACTGCATCGCGGGTTTGAACGCGATCAATCACGAACATCGCGACAACCGCCAATACCCCAAGACCGGCCATAAATACGAAAAGGGTTGCAAGCAACTCCAACCCTTTCATCACGAAATCAGTAAGCCAGAACATCAATTCCTCCCCGCAGATGATCCTCGGAGATTATCCTAAATGAGTTGCGAGAAAAGATCTCTACACGATCACGGAGATCAATACCTTATGCCCCAACTGCGATAGATGAAACTCATCAACCAGGCGGGTCCAATCATCAGGAACTGAACATCCTTCAGAAAGCTCGGCTTCTTCCCCTCGATCTGATGGCCCCAGAACTGCGCGATCCAAGCAAGCACGAAGACGCTCAGAGCGAATTGCCAGAGCGGCAATACCCAAGAAGCTTCATAGATGATGATCAAGTGGACGCAGATCACGCCACAAACGGCAAACCCCACCGCCAGGGCGGGTGAAAGGACTATATAGTAGACAAGAGATATCGTCAGAAAGATCGTCGCCCAGTTGATGTACCAGATTCCGAATGTACTAGGCAGAGACCATAACAGCGCTGTAATCGCCCAGACGATCGCCGGGACGCAGACCCAATGAACGGCTTTGTTGATCTCGTTCTGATGACTGTTGCCATACTCTAAAAGCAACCGGTCGATAATGCGCGATGTGGTTTGTGTCATCGTCAGTCGATGTCCTCTTTCCGCGAGAAAGAGCGAGAATACACTGTCTTGTTCGTCTTAGGTTCAAATGACGAAGCGGCGTTCCGTTCGCACACTAAAAAAGGGGCCGATTGGCCCCTCTTGAAATCCCAAGATCGGTTTTAGTCTTATGCAGCAGCCAAACCGCGGCGACGCGCTACAAATCCGAAGCCAGCCAAGCCTGTCAACATCAAGACGACACCAGCCGGCAAAGGAACTGCTGTTACCGAAGCTTCCAAGACGCCAGGTCCTGTCACAGTACCCGCAATCGTGAGAGATACCGGCGAACCATCGGACAGCAGCGCAAGGTTCAAGTTGTCGCCGTTCGAGTCGGTAACCGATCCCGAGTTAATCGTGAGTACCTGTGCGATCACCAAAACCAGTTCGTCATCAACATCATCAATGCCACCGAACGAGAATGTAGCCGTGACATCAGTGAACGACGTGGAGTCAGCTGGTTGAATTTCGAATGTCGCGAACAGCTCTAGCGGATCAGACGTAAAGTCTACGGTGACGGAAAAATCACCTACTCCAATGGAACTAATGCTCACCGTTTCGGTCTGGCCCTCGGCCAAGAACTCCGCTCCATCCAAGTTCCCGGATTCAAGTACTGGACCTTCCACCGTCGCCGCGCTTGCGATGATCGGTGCGCCTAGAGCAAACACTGCAGCCGTGATCAGTTTCTTCAGTCCCACCGTATTACTCCTCGTAATCAACATCACAAACGCTCCCCGCGCTTCATCAGGTGCATTTTGCGTGAACAGCTATGGTTGCGCAAGAGTTAAATGCGGCGAAGCTTGCGGTGGATGCGTATCAATTTGAGCCGAAACACCGCAAGTTAGCCTTATTTGGCGTGGTGAAGAGGACCCCTCCCCTCCAAGTTGCATTATGCGCTCAGTGAACAATCGCGGCTTTGGGTCGCTTGTGATCACCCAGAATCAAACTGTCTCCGTCAGACCCAATTAGCAGCGTCTCGCCGTCTCGGAGTGTGCCAGCAAGCAACATTTCCGCCAGTGGATCCTGCAACGACTTTTGGATCACCCGCTTCAACGGCCGGGCACCGTAGGCAGGATCGTAACCTCGGTTCGCCAACCATCCCATCGCTTGATCATCTAGATCGAGCATGATTTTGCGCGGTTCTAACCGACGCAGCAGATGAGCCAATTGGATCTCAACGATCCCATCCATGTGCTCGCGCGATAGCCGCTCGAACAGAATTATCTCATCCAACCGATTGAGGAATTCGGGGCGGAAGCTCGCGCGGACGACCTCCATTACCTGCGCCTCTGCGCTATGCGCCGAGGTGCCATCGGGCAGAGACGTCAGGAACTCAGCCCCAAGGTTCGAGGTGAGGATGATCAGCGTGTTGCGGAAATCCACCGTTCGGCCCTGACCATCGGTCAGTCTGCCCTCGTCGAGCACCTGTAACAGCACGTTGAAGACATCACTATGGGCCTTCTCGATCTCGTCGAAGAGGATGACCTGATAGGGTCGGCGACGAACAGCTTCCGTCAGAACCCCGCCCTCGTCATAGCCGACATAACCCGGAGGCGCTCCAATCAACCGGGCGACCGAGTGTTTCTCCATGAACTCAGACATGTCAACGCGGACCATGGCCTGATCATCGTCAAAAAGGAACTCGGCCAGCGCCTTGGTCAGCTCCGTTTTGCCCACTCCCGTAGGGCCGAGGAAGAGGAACGAGCCCATGGGTTTGTTGGGGTCCGAGAGCCCGGCGCGCGAGCGGCGTACCGCCCGGCTAACGGCCGAGACCGCGTCGGCCTGACCGATCACGCGCTTGCCAATTTCGCCCTCCATGGCGAGGAGCTTTTCGCGCTCACCTTCCAGCATTTTATCGACCGGTATCCCGGTCCAGCGTGAGACGACGCCCGCGATATGTTCCGGGGCGACGGCTTCTTCGACCATAACATCGTCAAGCTCGGTCTCCTCGGCTTCGCCCAGTTGCCTCTCCAGATCCGGGATCAGGCCGAATTGCAAGCGGCCCGCCTCGGCCAGATCGCCCTGGCGTTTGGCAATCTCGAGCATGTTGCGCGCCTCGTCGAGCTGCTCCTTAAGAGAAGACGCGGCACCGAGTTTATCCTTCTCCGCCTGCCAGCGAGCTGTCAGGGCAGCAGAATCCTCGACCAGGCCGGCCAGTTCAGCTTCGAGCTTGGCGAGACGGTCTTTCGATCCGTCATCGGTCTCTTTCTTCAGCGCCTCCGCCTCAATCTGCTTTTGCAGGATATCCCGGTCCAGCGCGTCGAGTTCTTCGGGTTTTGAGTCCACCTCCATGCGAAGGCGCGAGGCGGCT
>JBCDAQ010000160.1:0-8425 GCA_039185285.1 Pseudomonadota bacterium | reverse complement strand
ATCGTCTCGACCAGCATCTGAGCGCCCACAGTCACCGCGTCGCGACCAGCGCCAAAGCCGAAACGTGTTGCGAGATCGTCGCGGGCATTTGAGAAAGCGACCGCGTCTAGCTCACCTGCCCCTTTATCGAGCAGGCCCGCCATCATCGATGCGAGCCCTTCTTTACCTTCTGGATCGAGCCGGCCCCCTCCTTCGAAGCTGATCTCAACCGACACGATTGGGATCGAGGGCTCTTCGACCATCCAGAACGTAACGCCGCCAGGACTTGTAATCTCTTGAATGTCGAGCGCGCGGGCCGGCAGTGCCGCAAGAGTAAGAAGTGCAAGGGCCGTCAGGCGAAAAACCAGGGTCATTGAGTGATCTCCTCTTCGCGCTCAAGATATCCGGTCACCGAAGCGTCGATGTTCAACAGTTCAGTGGCGGCTTGGACGTCTGCAGGCGTGATGGCTTCGATTACGGCGGGCCATCCTTGAACGTCAGCGACGCTGAAGCCAACGACCAGAGCGTTGCCGTAGAGCCGGGCTTGGCGTCCGACGCTATCCTGTCCAAAAATACGCTCGGCTCTAATCTTAAGCTTGATCCGATCGAGTTCTTCCTCGGTCGGGCCGTTTGCGGCAATCTCTGCAAGCACCTCGTCCAAGCTTTGTTCGATCGTTTCCAGATCGACGCCGGGGGCCGGAACAGCCCAAATTCCAAAGCTAGTGGCATCGCGGTCGACTGGGGAGTAGAAGCTGCCGGTCGAAATCGCGGTCTTATCTTCGAGTTGCAGCTTCGACGAGAAACGCGACGTAATCCCATCGCCGAGAACCTGCGAAAGCAAGAACAGCGCGGCCGATTGCTCGGGTCTCTCTGGCTTATAGCTTGGTGCGAGGTAGAATCGCATCATGTAGGGTTGACGGACCCTGGGATCGCTCATTTCGATCCGGCGGGGCGCGAGTTGTGGCGGTTCTGCTGGACGCGGTTCTGGCGGCTTTCCAGATGCAGGAATCACGCCGTAATACTTCTCAGCCAAGGCGCGCACGCCCTCAGGTGTCACGTCGCCGGCCACAATTAAAACTGCGTTGTCTGGCGCGTAGTAGCGCTTATAAAAACTGGTAAGGTCGTCAACCGACAGATCAAGGATCTCATGGCGCCAGCCGACGATCGGGACGGCGTAAGGATGATTGAGCCAAAGCGCTGCCCGCATTTGTTCACTAAACAGGGACTGAGGCGATGTATCGGTTCGCTGATTGCGCTCCTCGATGATCACTTTGAGCTCGGTCGCGGCCAACTCGGGGTCAATGATCAGATTGACCATACGGTCACTTTCAAGATCCATCACCAGCTCTAGCCGATCCGCGGCGATCGTTTGGAAGTAACCGGTGTAATCCCAGGATGTGAAGGCGTTCTCACGCCCGCCATTCTCCCCAATGATCTGCGAGGCAATACCGTTCGGAAACTTCTCTGAGCCTCGGAACATCATATGCTCGAAGTAGTGGGCAATACCGGAAGCGCCCCACGGTTCATCTGCAGCACCCACCCGGTACCAAACCATATGTGTAACGACCGGTGCGCGGTGATCCTCGATCACGACGACATCCATGCCATTGTCCAGGGTGAAGCTGGTTACTGGTTGTTCCGCTCGGGCGAACATGGCGCCAGAGCAGAAAATAATCGTCAACGCAACGAGAGTGCGATGGAGCATCAGGATCCTCCGAAGGTTAAGTCTTATCGCGAAACTAGAGTGGTTTGCCCCCAGGACGAGGGCACAGGACGTCTACTCAAGCTGATTTGAGATCGTATTGTTCGGTCGACCGCCTGTTTGCGAAGTGTCGTAGCTGAAGGAGCGTCCGTCTCCTGCATCCTCTTCAGCTTGCGCTGCAGGGGGCACTTCATTTGGATTAACCGGCGCGATAACCCCGCTTGTTTGCAGGCGCCGGGCCTCACGATCGGGATCGAGGAGCGTTTCTTCGTCGATCTCTTCCTCGCCAGGGCCGAAGAGAAGCTCCGATACGAGCGGCGCCTCATAGGGTTCATTCTCCTCGATGTCGATCTCATCCTGTTCGAGTTGAACGCGGATCTCTGCAGAAGCGGCTGCCGCATTGGCCGAACTGAGCAAGGCGTTTTCGCCTGCGCTCGGCTGCGTGGACGTCAGGTTGTCGCCTGATGTACCGGTCAAAGCGACGATTGCGTCCTGCTGCGGGTTCGGATCCAAAGGCGATGGCGCGCCTGGGGTTGGCTCAGGCAAAGAACGGCTGCCCGGTAAAACCAGTGGCGCACGTGCGACGACGGCGAACTCATCTGGGGTTGGCTTCTTTTTCGCCAACGCCTCGAAAGGGTTTCCGATCGAACTGCAGGCACTCAACGCACCAACGCCTAAGCATAGAAAGGCAATTCTCAAGCTGACATGTGATGTCATGCGGTCGTCCTCCGGGTCGCGTCGCTCGGCATCTTGGGTCCTATGTAACGGTTTGAACGGGTAGGAGCAAACCCATTCAAGCCCGAAAAGCGATCACGACCGCGCCAACGAATATCGCGATATCCGCTACGTTGAACGCATAAGGGTTATCGATCCCGCAACAGCTCATGTTCAAAAAGTCGGCGACCGCCCCGTAAAGTGCCCGGTCAAGAGCGTTGCCGATGGCCCCCCCCACAACCAGTCCGCCACCCAGAGCGAGAACGGCACCTCCCTTGCGTAACACCCACCAAGTGAGACCAATAGAAATCGCGACTGCAAGTGAAATCAGCACCGTTGGTCCGCCCAAGGGCAAGCCGAAATTGATCCCTTCATTCCATGCCATTCGGAAAGTGAGGAAAGGTGGAAACACGTCTATCCGCAACCGCTCGGCCAAGTTCAAATGCCAAACGATCCAGTACTTCGTGACTTGATCAAAGATCAGGATGAAAAAAGCGGTGCTGGCAAACAGCGGCAACGTGCGGTTCATGACCAGGTTATTGGACGAGGGTGAGGAGAAAGCAAGGGACGACGGTGCTCAGATCGGTGTTGCGGGGCCAAGATGCTGAACCGCACCTGACACCCGCGATTTACCCGTTATGCTGTCACACACCCATCGAACCCGTTGAGCTGTAATTTGAATAACGGCGAAACCGGGCAGCTTTGGGGCTTTATGGCCGCTCGGATCGGCAGAACTGTCTCGAATCAGGACGAGAGCACTCTATCGCAGCGTGCACATGTGTCCGGAGTTTCGTGTGACCCAACATCTGGTAGGATCTTCCAACAACGGGCACATTTCCGACCTTCTGCTTTTGCGAAGACAACGCCCATGCCCGAATCATCTAAAGTGAAGGCATGAGCAGGTGCCGCATCGTCGACGACTTTGATGTCCGATGTGATGCAGATGTCGGCCAACTCGACCTCTCTGAGGATATCGCAGAGCTCCATCTGAGGGACGTAGAGGATTGGGGCGGCCTCGAGCGATGCACCGATCACCTTATCTCGGCGTGCAAGTTCAAGGGCACCTGTAACAACCCTGCGCGCCTCCCGGATGCCCGCCCATTTCGATGCCAATGCCGCGTCCAGCCACTCCTTCGGCGTCTCCGGGAAATCTTCCAGATGGACCGAACTATCCTCTCCTGGATTCCGGTTGAGCCAAACTTCCTCCATGGTGAAGCATAAGATCGGCGCAAGCCATGTGGTCAGCCGATCAAACAACGCCTGCATGACAAAAAGGCATGCCTGCCTGCGCGGGTCATCGATCGCATCGCAGTAGAGAGAGTCCTTCCGGATATCGAAGTAAAACGCAGAGAGGTCAGTGGTGGTAAAGGCGAACAGCTTCTGGATCACCGACTGAAAGTCATAGATCTCGTAGCCTCTACGGACCTCCTCATCCAACTCCGCCAAACGATGCAGGATCAGCCGTTCTAGCTCGGGCATTTCAGCGGGCTTGGTCACTGTCTGTGTGCCCAAAGCACCCAGCATGAAACGCAGTGTATTCCGCAGTCGACGATAGTTGTCTGCGGTTCCTTTCAGAATCTCAGGCCCGATCCGTTGGTCGTCCGTATAGTCTGCCTGGGCGACCCAGAGGCGCAGGATATCAGCGCCGTATTGCTTGATCACGTCCTGAGGCGCAGTGGAATTGCCGAGCGATTTGGACATCTTCATGCCCTTCTCGTCCAGCGTGAAGCCGTGGGTCAGAACGCCTTCGTAAGGTGCCCGTCCCCGCGTGCCGCAGGCTTGCAGCATCGAGGAATGGAACCAGCCGCGGTGCTGGTCTGTGCCTTCTAGGTAGAGTGAGGCGGGCCATTTGTGTTCCCGATCGCGCAGGGTGAACGCATGCGTGGTGCCAGAGTCGAACCAGACATCCAGGATATCGGTGACCTGCTCCCACTCTTCCGGGTTGTAGTCATTGCCCAGGAACCGCTCCTTCGCGCCCTCGGCGAACCAGGCATCAGCGCCCTCGTCGCGGAAAGCCTGGACGATGCGCGCGTTCACGGCCTCGTCTTTCAGCAGGAAATCCGGATCGGTCGGCAGCGACCCCTTGCGGGTGAAGCATGTCAGCGGCACGCCCCAAGCGCGTTGGCGCGAGAGAACCCAGTCCGGCCGGTTCTCGATCATCGAGAAGAGCCGGTTACGCCCGGTTTGCGGGTACCATTTCACGAGCTTGTCGATCGAGGTCAGCGCCCGCTCGCGGATCGTGTCCCCGTACTCACCCATCCCATCATCCAGCTTATGGTCGATTGCGACGAACCATTGCGGCGTGTTGCGGAAGATTAACGGCGCCTTCGACCGCCAAGAATGCGGATACGAGTGCGTCAACCGCCCACGCGCGAGCAACGCCCCGCATTCGACCAGTTTGTCGATGACTGCGCGGTTGGCTTCTCCTTCCTTGCCCTTGCGGTCGAGGATGTAGAGCCCGCCGAAGAACGGCAGATCCGCGCGGAACTCGCCCGCCTCAAGCACGTTATGGGTCATAGGCAGGTTGTATTTGACGCCCACCTCAAAGTCGTCTGCACCGTGAGAGGGTGCGGTATGCACAAACCCCGTGCCCGCATCGTCGGTCACATGATCGCCGGAGAGCAGCCGGACATCGAAGTCCCACCGGTTTTCTTCTTTCTCGGCAGCGTCGACCAGACCGCGGAACGGATGGGCGCAGGTAATGGCGCCTAGTTCGGCGGCATCGACTGAACGAACTCTTTCATAGCCATCGTCTTCGAGTCGGGCTTGACGGAAAACATCAGCCGCGAGTTTGTCGGCAACGAGATAGAGATCACCCACCGAAGCCCAGCACTCCTCGGGCGTCTTAGTCACGCGGTAGAGCCCATACTCGATGGTCGGGTTGAAGCTGATCGCACGGTTCTGCGGAATCGTCCAAGGCGTGGTTGTCCAGATTATGACGGTCGAACCTGCGAGTGAAGCCTCGCTTTGTTCCTTCGACT
This sequence comes from Pseudomonadota bacterium, assembly GCA_039185285.1. Lineage (GTDB taxonomy): Bacteria > Pseudomonadota > Alphaproteobacteria > Rhodobacterales > Rhodobacteraceae > Thermohalobaculum. Next base: position 3,049 of record JBCDAQ010000160.1, on the reverse strand, counting down.
GGGAGAGAGAAGACGCCACGCGAAACTTCACCCAGATCGTGTGGCTTTGGTGCTCGTGATACTCGACCTCGGCCTCGGCCAGCGCGGTTTTCTCGATCGGCGACCACATGACGGGCTTCGAGCCCTGGTAGAGCGAGCCGTTCATCAGGAACTTCATGAAGTCCTCGGCGATCACCGCCTCGGCGTCGTAGTCCATGGTGAGGTAGGGGTTCTCCCACTCCCCGATCACACCAAGGCGTTTGAACTCCTCGCGCTGCACGCCGATCCAGTGCTCGGCAAAGGCCCGGCATTCGGCGCGCAGATCGTTGATCGGGACCTCGTCCTTGTTCTTGCCTTTCTTGCGGTACTGCTCCTCGATCTTCCACTCGATCGGCAGGCCATGGCAGTCCCAGCCGGGGATGTAGCGGCTGTTGAACCCCCGCATCTGGGCGGAGCGCACCACCATGTCCTTCAGGATCTTGTTCAGCGCGTGGCCGATATGGAGGTTGCCATTGGCGTAAGGTGGCCCGTCGTGGAGCTCAAACTCCTCCCGACCTTCTTTCGCGCGAAGGCGGTCGTAGATCCCGATCCGTTCCCAGCGCTCAAGCCATTCGGGCTCGCGTTTGGGCAAGCCCGCGCGCATCGGGAAATCGGTCTGGGGCAAGAACAGCGTGTCTTTGTAGTCAGGCGTGGCGGTCGCAGTGTCACCGGTCATCTCGGCGGTCCTTTGCGTAGGCTAAAACTCTCAGGGCAGGGGCGGTGCGCGTCACGCAAACACCTATTCCCGGCGCCGCGCTCAGCGGGCCGGGCCAGTAATTCGAATGGTGCCGAATAACCGTGTCATGGGCGCGGGTATAGCGAGCGTCAGGCGCGCCGTCCAGTAGGTGGGCTCAGTCGGCGGCCCCACATGTGCTGATGGTCATGCCGCGGGGCAGTTTCGTGTTGGAATCGCCGCACGCCATGTCCAACTGATCCTGCTCCAGACCGTCTGCATCGCTCAGATCAGCACCCAGGAACCGCGTCCGGCGGAGAAGCGCGTCGCTGAAATCTGTGCCGGAGAAACTCGCCCCACTCAGATCGGTTGACGAGAGATGTGCCTTGCTTAGATCCGCGTCTTGGAAGTCTCCACCTTCCAGATTGGCCCGGTCGAGATCAGCACCAGTGAGCCGCGCCCGGTTGAAGTTGCCATCGGGCAATTCTGCACGCTCCAGGTCCACGTGATCCATCAGCGCCCGGGAAAAATTAGCTCCCGCACCCTCAGAGCGCCGCAGCAGCGCATGGCGCAGGTCCGCCTCCTCGAAACTCGTGCCAGCGATGAACGCATTGGCCAGGTCAGCATCCCGCAGATCAGCATGAGCGAGATTTGCCGCCGTCAGTTCTGACTTCTCCAGATCGCTTGCTCGCATGATCGCGTCTGTAAAATTCGTGCCGTAGAGATTGGCTTTCTCCAACTCAGCCCGGTGCAGCGATGCGTCCGAGAAATCCGCCGTCGGCAGGGATGCGTTCTTCAGATCCGCCTCGATCATTCGGGCGCCCGAGAAGTTGGCGTTCTTGATTTTCAAACTCCGAAGATCAGCACGCGTAAGCCGACAATCGGGACAACCGCCATTGGCCGTGATTTCCTCGGCACTCTGCGCCATCGCGGCGCCAACTGGAGATAAAAGCAGCGCGACAGATACCGCGCCCGGCAGCAAGAACTTGAGAAACTCGGACATGATCCCTCCTAAACTTCGAACAAGGATATCGGGTTTTGGATGGATTGTCAGTTAAGGGCGACCCGCCGTCGGGCCGCATCGCTTAGACGGCCGTTTTGAAAGGCGACGTCTGGCGCGTTGCCGTTTGAGGGCGCAGGCCAAGTGCACGACTGGTCGCGACCGCAAGGTCCGGTTTGTTCAACGTATAGAAGTGCAAACCAGGTGCCCCGCGCGAGATAAGATCATCGCACAACTCGGTGCAGATGGACAGCGACAGGAGGTCATGCTGCTCTTTCGTCTCGACATGAGCGTAGGCGTCGCGAAGCCATACCGGAATTGACGTCCCGCATCGTTGCGCGAAGTTGGCGACACCCTTGAAGCTTTGGATCGGCATGATCCCCGGAATGATCCGATCGGCCAGTCCCGCTTTTGCACACTGCTCCATGAACCGGTCATAGACATCGATATCAAAGAAGAACTGAGTGATCGCGGTGTCGGCTCCTGCATCAAACTTTGCCTTCAACGCATCGAGGTCCGCTTTAGGCGATCGGGCAAGGGGATGGATCTCGGGATAACAGGCGATCCGGATTTTGAAGTTGCCCGTCTGGCTGAGGGCGCCGATCAGATCGGTCGGGCTGTTGAAAGGGTCGTCCGCTGGCGTCTCGTCCAGGGGCGGATCACCTCTCAGCGCAATAATCTCGGTGACGCCCATCTGTGCGTAGCGTTCGGCCACAGCCAAGGTGACGTCCCGCGGGCAGCCGGCGCAGGTAAGGTGACCGGCAAGCGTCAGGCCGGGCTCCTTGGCCAGCCGGGCCAGCGCGTCTAGCGTGCGCCCGCGGGACGATCCGCCAGCGCCATAGGTCACCGAGATGAAGTCGGGATCGAGGGACTTTAAGGGAGAGATCGTCTCGGCGATCCGCGCCATCTCGGCCTCTTGGCGAGGCGGAAACAATTCGAATGACAGGGGAACGGGGCGGTTATGGGCCATGGAATTTCCTCTGATTTGCATAAGACCAGTATCTTCGGGCTGTGGACTTGCGGCAAATTCATAATGATCATATTAATGTTCAAAATTACTCATGATCGACGATGTATCTTGAAATCAGACATCTCCGTGGAATTCGTGCCATTCATCAGCAGGGGGGCCTGGCGAAGGCTGCTGAAACCCTGAACCTAACTCAATCCGCGCTCTCGCATCAGATGAAAGCGCTGGAAGAGATGGTTGGCTTGCCTTTGTTCGTGCGACGCTCAAAGCCGCTGAAACTCTCCGCTGCAGGTCAAAGGCTTCTGGGCTTAGCCGGACAGATCCTTCCTGCAATCGAAGCACTGGAGAGCGAGTTCGAAGGTCGCCGCGCAGGTCGAACCGGCAGGCTTTT
>JBCDAQ010000159.1:0-8472 GCA_039185285.1 Pseudomonadota bacterium | reverse complement strand
GGCGCTGAACGCTACCTGAGTGCAGATCACGGCGGCGCCGGTTTTAATGGTGCGCTGGCCAAAGAATATACCGAAGTTGGGCGTCGTGCCGCTTTCCGCGACGTTCGTTGGTACAACTCAACCGCTTACATCTCGAAAGCGAAAGCAGCCGAAGCGGATCAAACGCCATTTCCTTGGGCGCCTGAGCAAGTTGGCGTAGGTGGCGAAGCTGCCGAAATGTATCAGGACGTGGTTGACACGATCTTGGCAAACAAAGATGAGCGTCCGGCCGAATGTGCTCGTGCTCAGGTAATGTGGGACCAGTACCTCGAAGCCCTACGTGGCGGCGATAAGTATTGCATCACGCCGGCAGATGCGCGTGCTCTTCTTGATGAAGCTCTCGCTGCATGCTCGCCATTAGCCGAGGGTCCTAAGAGGTTCCTCGTGTTCTTTGGCTTCAACCAAACAAGCCTGACCGAGAAAGCCCGTGCCAAGCTTGACGAAGTTGTAGCTGCTGTTCAGTCGATGGGCACCACTGCAATGTCGATCGTTGGTCACACCGACACAGTCGGCTCGGCTTCCTACAACCAAGGTCTTTCTGAGCGCCGCGCACGCCGCGTTGCGAATGCCCTGGTCGATCGTGGCATCTCGTCTGACGGCATGACCCTTGCGGGCCGTGGCTTCAACGAGCTGGCTGTACCGACCGGCCCGAATGTTCGCGAACCGGATAACCGCCGCGTTGAGATCACGCTCTCGAACTAAGAGTGTCTGAAATCATGGGCCGCCCCGCATTCCTGGTGAGTGCGGGGCGGTCTGCGTTTTAGGGGTTGAGTTAGGAGACAAACGATGAGGCGCCTCCATGCTGCCTGCCTTGCTATAGCAGTCGCCGTGACTCCTAGTGCATCGTTTTCCCAAGATATCGACCCGTCCGAGCCTTTGAGCGAACAACTGGGCGAAGTCTTGCGTGGCCTTCAAGAAACAATCGCACCCACGCTTCGCAAGATGATCGATCAGTTTAGCGTGCTGGAAGACATCGACGGTTTCGAGAATTATGGAAAACCAGAAGTGCTTCCGAATGGTGACATCCTGATACCGCGAAGGCCAGATGCACCAGACTACAAGCCTCCCAGCAAGAGGGATCCACAAACGTTACAACACAAAGGTGTTGAAACCTGATCCTCTCTTGCTTGCAGACGCAAACAGCTTAAGTCTGGAACGCGTCTGCAGGAGATTTGAATGACCCGCCTACCCCCCTTTGAGCACCGCCTATTTGACATTACTTCTGAAAACGGGGGGGACGATCTGGGCCCCTTGCCAGAATGGAATCTCGATGATCTCTATCCGGGGCCCGAGAGTCCTGAAATTCTCGAAGATCTTAAACGGGTTTCTGCCGACCTTCAGGCCTTCGCGACGAAATACGAGGGCAAGCTGTCTGAAGTGTCCGGCGATGTTCTCGCAACCGCAGTTGCTGAGATGGAGGAAACGAACCAGATCCTCGGTCGGATAATGTCTTATGCTGGCCTTCGCTACTACCAGAACACTGTCGATCCAGAGCGGGCGAAGTTTATGGGGGACATGCAGGCTCGACTCACCGAGATTACCCAACCATCGGTGTTTTTCACGCTGGAGCTGAACCGGCTCGACGAAGACCACCTGAAGAATCTGCTGGCCGAAAGCCCAGCCTTACAACGCTATGAACCTTGGCTGCGCCGCTTACGCGCGATGCAACCATATCAGTTGTCGGACGAGTTGGAGAAGTTCCTCCATGATCAGTCGACCGTTGGAGCGGCAGCCTGGAACCGTCTGTTTGACGAGACTATGGCGGATATGAGCTTTGAGATTGACGGTGAAGAAGCCCCCCTGCCGCTTGAAGCAGTGCTCAACATGCTCTCGGATACCGACCGCGATCGGAGGCAAGTGGGTGGCCAGGCTCTTGCAGCGAAGCTTGGCGAGAATATCCGTCTCTTCACCTTGATCACTAATACACTCGCGAAAGAAAAAGCCATCGAGGATCGTTGGCGTGGTCTGCCGGCTCCGGACATGGGTCGTCACCTCTCGAACGATGTCGAGGCTGAGGTCGTCGACGCCTTGCGCGAAGCTGTCCAAGCCTCGCATTCCCGTCTAAGCCACCGATACTACGCGATGAAAGCAAAATGGATGGGGCTTGAAAAGCTCGAGTTTTGGGACCGCAATGCGCCTCTGCCAGAAACCGATGATCGTGTGATCGGTTGGGACGAGGCACGCGAAACGGTGCTCAGCGCCTATTCCGAGTTTGACCCCAAAATGGCCGAACTAGCCGAACCGTTTTTCAACCAGGGCTGGATCGATGCTGCTGTGAAACCTGGTAAAGCTCCGGGGGCTTTCGCGCATCCAACCGTCACCAATGTCCATCCATATGTGATGCTCAACTACCTGGGCAAAACACGGGATGTCATGACGCTGGCACATGAACTAGGGCATGGCGTACATCAACGGTTGGCGGCAGGCCAGGGAGAGCTGCTTTCCTCTACCCCACTAACTCTGGCCGAGACTGCAAGCGTTTTTGGCGAAATGCTGACATTCCGCCGGCTACTCGATGCCGAGACTGATCCTGTGAAGCGCAAAATGCTGCTCGCAGGCAAAGTTGAGGACATGTTGAACACGGTGATCCGGCAAATCGCTTTCTACGAGTTTGAACGACGGGTCCATGCAGAAAGAGAAAGTGGCGAACTAACCTCGGAGCGGTTGGGTGAGATCTGGATGGCAGTGCAGGCCGAGAGCCTCGGTCCGGCAATCAACCTCGGCGAAGGATACGAGACCTTCTGGGCTTATATACCTCACTTCATCCACTCGCCTTTCTACGTCTATGCATACGCGTTCGGTGACGGGTTGGTGAACGCGCTCTATGCCGTCTATGAGAAGGGTGAGCCGGGTTTCCAGGAGAAGTATTTTGATATGCTGGCGGCGGGTGGAACACTGCACCACAAGGAACTTCTAGCGCCCTTTGGTCTCAACGCGACCGATCCGGCGTTCTGGGACCACGGGCTCAGTCTAATCGAACGGTTCATCGATGAACTCGAGACCATGGGCTAAAGGGGCACGGGGGCGGAGCCATGGCGGGGCGTATCCTCACGGCTGTGATGTCAGCTGGGCTGCTTGGGGCCCTGACGACTACCCCTGCCTCATCGCAAGAGATTTTCGGTCGATGGGTTGTTGAGAGCGGCAAAGCCGTGATCGAAATTCTACCCTGCGGCCAACAAGCTTGTGGCAGGCTCGCCTGGCTAAAAAATCCGCTGGATGACACCGGGCAGCCAAAACGCGATGTGATGAACCCCGAACCAGAAAACCAATCTCGGCTACTCTGTGGGCTGCCTCTGGTAGAAGGTTTAAACCCGCAGGGTGATGGAATGTGGGCTGAAGGCAGTATCTATTCGACCCGGGACGGAAAAACGTATGGCTTAGATGTCGCTCCGATTGATGAGAACAGCCTCGCCGTCCGCGGTTATGTTGGGCTAACACTGTTCGGCAGCTCGCAAACCTGGCGCCGCGATCAAGAGCAGCGCACCTGCAAAGATAGCCTCGCCACCGAGTAGGGGCTGTAACTTTCTGCCTGCCGATGCTAACAGCCCAGCCGAACCCGAGAAAGAAGGCAGTTGGGATCATGCTGGAAGCACTCCGCGAGAAATACCTTGCCCAAGTGGCGCACGCGACCGATGAAAACGCGATCGAGACCGTGCGGGTCACCGCTCTCGGCAAGAAAGGCGAGATCAGCCTGAAGATGCGAGAACTCGGCAAAATGACGCCGGAAGAACGCCAAGAGGCCGGTCCGCGCCTCAATGCACTGAAGGACGAAATCAACAAAGCGATCCAAGCGAGAAAAACAGAATTGGCCAACGCCGCCTTGGATGCAAGGCTGGCTCAAGAATGGCAGGACATCACCCTCTCGCCTAAGCCTGAGATCCGCGGCACAATCCATCCCGTCAGCCAAGTGACAGAAGAGGTTACCGCCATCTTCGCCGACCTGGGTTTCGCAGTTGCCGAAGGCCCGCAAATTGAGAGCGATTGGAACAACTTCGACGCGCTCAACATACCGCCGGAACACCCGACCCGGACGGAGATGGACACATTCTTCATGCGCCAGGCGGCAAATGACGAGCGTTCGCCCCATGTGTTGCGAACCCATACTTCACCCGTGCAGATCCGACATCTGACCGCCCATGGCGCCCCCTGCCGCGTCATCGCGCCAGGCCGGGTTTATCGTTGTGACTACGATCAAACCCATACGCCGATGTTCCACCAGATCGAGGGGTTGGCGATCGACCGCGATATCTCGATGGCCAATCTAAAATGGGTACTGGAGGAGTTCTGCCGTGCGTTCTTCGAAGTAGACGGCGTCGAGCTGCGATTCCGTGCCTCCCACTTCCCCTTCACAGAACCCTCAGCCGAGGTCGATATTCGCTGCTCTTGGAAGGATGGCGTGCTTAAGATTGGCGAGGGAGACGATTGGATGGAAATCCTGGGCTCCGGCATGGTGCATCCCAAAGTACTCGCGGCCTGCGATATCGACCCGGCTGAGTGGCAGGGCTTCGCGTTCGGCATCGGTCTCGACCGTTTGACCATGCTAAAATACGGGATTCCCGATCTTCGGGCTTTCTTCGATAGCGATCTCAGATGGCTGCGTCACTACGGCTTCCGCGCCCTGGATATGCCAAGCCTCCATGCGGGTGTGTCCAGCTAACCGCCATCGAGCAGACGCTCGAGAAGGCTGGCACCACCGCTTGATCGAGGGCGCGGGCTAATCTCCTCAAGCCGCTGATTTCTCTTCGAATTATCGAAGATTTTAGCCCTGCCAGTGCGCAGCAGATGCAATCGGCTCTTACCGTCATGTCGACGCCGAATCGTCTTTGTCTCGCTCGGGGCTGTAAGCACGCGTTCGCCCAGCTCTGCTGCTTGCAGCTCAGGAGCCGGTGCAATTGCAATGACAGCTATCACGGTCGCCACGGGTAGAAGTCGCATTGTCTCTCCTCCTTGCCTTGCGTTCGAGGTGATATGGGAAGGCTCCGCACGCCAGACGCACACGCCAGGATCACCTTTGCGTTCTGCTCCGTGAGCGTGGGGCTTTCTCGTAGGCTCCGGCGGGGCTAGTGTCAGATGTCAGCCATTGAGAAGGATCCCCGCCATGCCGCGCATATTAGTAGCCGATGGCAACACGCCGGAATTAAACGCACGACGCGAGGCGGATAACCGCGGTTCGGTTGGACTAAACTACGCCAGCGCCTTGAAGTACTTCGCGCCTGAGATCGAGATCGAAGTCGCTCGGCCCTACTATCCCGGATGGCAGCTTGACCGGATAGACTTCGATGCCTTTGACGGTTTAGCGGTAACAGGCTCCAGCGTTGATTGGTGCGCGGCCGATATCCTAGCGAAACCATTTTGGGAGCTCTATGAGAAAGCTTTCGCTGCCGGCACGCCCGTGATTGGCTGTTGCTGGGGTCTGCAAAACGGCGCGGTAGTCCTTGGCGGTGACAGTGATGCTGGGCCCAATGGTTTCGAGTTAGGATTTGCGCGGCAGGTCTCCCTGACAGAGGCAGGCAAGAACCATCCGTTTCACAAGGGCCGCTCGCCCGTATTCGATGTTCTCTGCGTACATCGCGACGACGTTACGCGCCTCCCGAAAGGCGCAGAAATCACAGCCACCAACGCGCATACAACGGTCCAAGGAATGATCTACGAGCAAGGCGGCGTCGATTTCTGGGGAGTGCAGTATCATCCAGAGATGACCTTGTCTGATCTCACCTACATCCTACGAAAGCGTGATGTTACTTGGAACGGAGAACGCGCGAATGCACTGTCTTTGGCAGATGATCTGGAGACGATAGTCGCCGATCCTGATACCTCACAATCGCTACGCCAAACCCACGATGTCGACGGGGACTTGATCGATTTCGATCGGCATGGGGTCGAGCTCCGCAATTGGCTCGACGTTAAAATACTGAGCCAGCCAGACAGCGGCAAGAAACGAAACCTTGCCGCCGTCTAGCGTGCACCCAAACGCAACTTACTCAAGTACCAGCACCATCTGATCTTGCTCGCCAATGCTTTTGACGAGCACAGTCTGCTTATCGGTTTGAACAACTAGATTGGCAGACGCCCCTTCAATCCCGTTCTCTACGACATCGAGCGCCGAATTTGACACCAGAGCATAGGCCATAGCACCTATCATCATTGTCGCGACGCTCATCGCCACCCAATCCATTACCATTACGCGCACCCACTCTCGCTTGATCTTACGCATCATGCACTCCTCCCGAGCCGGAATTCGGTAACCCTGCCCTTTAATGATGAAGGCTGCCTTAACGATGCTGCGGTTGCGCCTCTTTTCGCCTGAAGCGATATGGGATAAGGGATGCCGCGCACGCCCTCTGCAACGAAGAGACACCTGATGAAATTCACCCTGAGCTGGCTGAAAGAGCACCTGGATACAGACGCGACTCTGGACGAGATCACCGAAGCCCTGACGGATCTCGGCCTCGAAGTCGAAGGCGTTGAGAATCCAGAAGATAGTCTCGGCCCATTTACCATCTGCAGGGTAATCGACGCGATCCAGCATCCCAATGCAGATCGCCTTCGTCTTTGTAGGGTCGAGGCTTGGCTTAACGGGCCAGAGAAACCTGCTGAGGAAGTTCAAGTCGTCTGTGGCGCGCCCAATGCGCGGACCGGCCTGGTGGGTGTTTTCGCGGCGCCGGGCACTCATGTGCCTGGCACCGGTGTTGACCTCAAACCTGGCGTGATCCGTGGCGTTGAGTCGAACGGGATGCTCTGCTCTGAGCGGGAACTGATGGTTTCCGATGATCATGATGGCATTATCGACCTACCCGAAGATGCCCCAATGGGAGTTCGCTACATCGACTATGCGGGGCTCAATGACCCGACCATCGAAGTCGCGATCACGCCGAACAGACCCGATGCACTGGGGGTTGCTGGCATTGCCCGCGATCTGGCTGCCCGTGGCCTCGGCAAGGTGATCACAGAACCGACCAAACCGATCGAGGGCAGCTTTCCTTGTCCGATCTCGGTCACCGTCGACCCCGACGTGATGGAAAAGGACTGCCCTATCTTCGCCGGACGCGTCGTGCGCGGTGTGAGGAACGGCCCCTCTCCCGCCTGGCTGCAACAGCGCCTACGCGCCATCGGCCTGCGCCCAATATCCGCGTTGGTGGACATAACAAACTTCTTCACGTTCGACCGTAACCGGCCGCTCCACGTCTTTGACGTCGCCAAAGTCAAAGGCGGGGCATTGCGCGTGCACTGGGCAGAACCGGGTGCAAAGCTCGTTGCTCTAGATGACAAAGAGTACACGTTCGAGGCTGACATGATGGCGATCTCAGATACCGAGGGGCCAGAGAGCATTGCAGGTGTGATGGGCGGCCTCGCGACCGGCTGTACCGAGGAAACCGTCGATGTCTTCCTCGAAAGCGCCTATTGGGATCCGATCACCATCGCCGCAACCGGTCGTCGGCTGAAGATAAACTCCGACGCCCGCTACCGGTTCGAGCGCGGCGTTGATCCTGCTTTCACACCGGAAGCTGTGGATCTCGCAACGCAGATGATCCTGGATATCTGCGGTGGCGATGCTTCCGAGATGGTTGTCGCAGGCGCTGTACCAGACACGGCGCGCGCCTATCCGCTGGACACGAAACGCGTCGTCAGCCTGGTTGGGATGGAAATCGCCAAGGAGGAGCAGATCCGCATCCTGACCGCACTCGGCTTCTCCGCCACGGGCACCGGCGATGTGCTTGAAGTTTGGGTTCCCAGCTGGCGCCCGGACGTCCATGGCGAGGCTGATCTGGTCGAGGAAATTGCACGGGTCACCTCATTAACAAAGCTCAAATCGAAACCACTGCCGCGGTTGCGTGATGGAGTGACCAAAGCCACGCTGACACCATTGCAGCGGCGCGAAGCGCTAACTCGGCGTTTTCTGGCGGTGCGCGGGCTCAACGAATGCGTCACATATTCCTTCGTTTCCGCAATGGAGGCAGAACTATTCGGCGGAGGTGATCCGCTCTTGAAGCTGGAGAACCCGATTTCGTCTGAGATGTCAGATATGCGACCATCACTCCTTCCCGGCTTACTGGCTGCGGCACATCGAAACCAGGCTCGTGGCTTCAGCGATGTCGGGCTGTTCGAGGTTGGGCCCGTCTTTGACGGGCCGGAGCCCGGTGAACAGGTACTCCAAGCGACCCTCATCCGAGTGGGCGCCGCCATACCGCGCCACTGGACAGGCACGCCAGACCCGGTCAACCTCTACACGGTTAAAGCAGATGTGGAACGGATGCTCCTGACCATGGGCGTTGCGGTCGAAAAGCTCATGATAACCCGCGACGCTCCTGATTGGTTCCATCCAGGTCGCTCAGGTGCGCTGAAGTTGGGGCCCAAGAATACCTTAGCCGTCTTCGGAGAGCTGCATCCGAAGGTCCTGGATGCCATGGATGTAAAGGGGCCCGTGGTCGCGGC
>JBCDAQ010000158.1:0-8602 GCA_039185285.1 Pseudomonadota bacterium | reverse complement strand
CAGCAGGCGCGCAACATAGGTTTCGAAGGTGTCGCGGCTGATGGTTCCCGAACTGCGGCCCGTTCGCCATTGTGCTTGAACCAATGGAGCACCAATAGCTCACCATCGTCATCATGGACAACCTCTCCAGCCACCTGGCGGACGCGCTGGGGCTATGCTTTGCGCGCGCTTGGCCACTCCGAGCCTGCGGCGGTTTATGCAGGCATCCCCGCCAAGCGAATGGTCGTGGTCGCGATGCTGATTTCTGGCGCGCTGGCGGGCTGTATGGCGATCAACGAGATCCTGGGCGCCCAGCATAAAATGGTGCTGAACTTCACCTCCGGTTACGGCTTCACCGGGATCGCGGTCGCCCTGATGGGTCGTACGCATCCGGTCGGGGTTATCCTGGCCTCGCTGCTCTTTGGCGTGCTCTACCAAGGCGGTGCGGAGCTGGACTTCGAGTTCCGCACGATCACGCGCGAGATGGTGTTGCTGATCCAGGGGCTGATCATCCTCTTCTCCGGCGCATTGGCGCTGATGTTCGTGCCCTGGCTTAGCCGCGCGCTGGGGAGGCGGTGATGGAGGATTTCATCGCCATCCTCCAGCTCTTGGACGCGACCCTTCGGCTCTCGGCGCCCCTGATCCTCTGCGCCATGGCAGGGCTGATCTCGGAGCGCGCGGGTGTAATCGACATTGGGCTCGAGGGAAAGCTGCTGGCCTCGGCCTTTGCTTCGGCTGCGGTCGCGTCGCTAACTGGATCGCCCTGGTTGGGGCTGTTCACCGCCATTGGGGTCGCCATGGCCCTGGGCGTGATCCACGGGTTCGCCTGTATCACGCATCGGGGCGAGCAGATCATCTCGGGCGTTGCGATCAACATCCTCGCTTCGGGACTGACGGTCGTCGTCGGGATCGCGATTTTTGCGCAAGGGGGGCAGACCCCAATCCTGGGCAAGACGGAACGGTTCGGGCCGGTCAGCCTGCCGCTGTCCGAGACGCTGAGCGAGGTGCCGGTCCTGGGGCTGATCTACAGCGAACTCATCTCGGGCCATACGATTCCGGTTTATTTCGCAATCCTGGCGGTGCCTTTGATCTGGTGGATGCTCTACCGGACGACGTTCGGCCTCCGCCTTCGTGCGGTCGGTGAGATGCCAGCGGCGGTCGACAGCGCTGGGGTTTCGGTTATCTGGCTGCGCTATCGCGCGGTGATCCTCGCGGGGCTGCTCTGCGGTATCGCAGGGGCCTATCTCTCCACGGCACATGGCGCAGGGTTCGTCCGCGAGATGTCGGCAGGCAAGGGCTTCATCGCGCTCGCCGCAATGATATTCGGCAATTGGCGGCCGGTGCCGGTGCTATTCGCCTGCCTGCTCTTTGGGTTCCTGGAAGCCAGTGCCGCGCGCCTCCAAGGGGTTGAACTGCCACTGATCGGCGAGGCCCCGGTCGAGATTATTCTGGTTCTGCCCTATCTGGTGACAGTGATCCTGCTCGCGGGCTTCTTTGGCAAGGCCAACCCGCCGAGAGCCCTCGGCACGCCCTATGTTAAGGAGCGATAATGGAAGAGCTGATCCAAGCCGCAATCGATATTCGAGAGAAGGCCTATGCGCCCTACTCGAACCACCCGGTCGGGGCCGCTGTGCTTGACGAGACCGGCGCGATCCATGTTGGGGTGAATGTCGAGAATGCCGCCTACCCGCTGGGTCAATGCGCCGAGGCGACGGCGATCGGGACGATGATCGCGAGCGGAGGTCGGCGGATCGTGGCCATCGCCATCGCGGGGCCTGGCCCGCATCTCTGTACTCCCTGCGGTGGGTGCCGTCAGAAGATCCGCGAGTTCGCGACCCCAGACACCCCGATCCTGATCGCTGATCCGAGTGGCCTTCAGGGGGAGTTCACCTTGGGCGAACTTCTACCCGCTGCGTTCGGCCCCGAGAACCTCTGATCGCGCGTGCGACAATCCCACAAGAGACAAAAACCTTTGGTGAGACGGGCCTAACGCGCTAGAAGGCTGTGGGCGGGGCAGGGTGAACTGTCCTGCGGAGCAGCGGTCGGCGGGGACGAAGATGCCCGACCTAGTGAAGTGGTTGGAAACGAACGGACTAAGTGAACTCGGCGGAAAGCTCGCCGCCGAGGACATAGAGTTTGACCTTCTGACAGAGCTCACAAATGACGATATGCGCGAGATGGGTCTATCCATCGGACAGCGCAAGCGGCTCCAAAAAGCCATTAAATCAATCGGTTCTCGACAGAGCCTGGTGCAAGACCACGCGCCCGTTGCTTTGGCCGAGAAGCGGCAGGTGACAATCCTGTTCTGCGATCTGGTCGGGTCGACCAAGATCAGCCAATCGCTCGATCCCGAGCAGATGTTCGAGCTGCTGGGCCTCTATCAACGCAACGCGGCTGAGGTCATTGCCCGCTATGATGGCCATGTCGCGCAGTTTCTCGGCGACGGAGTTTTCGTTTATTTCGGCTATCCGATGGCTCATGAAGACGATAGCCAACGGGCAATTTTGGCGGCTTTTGACCTCATCGAGACGACCGCCGCTTTGCAAACCGGCCTTGATCGCCCGCTCAGCGTTCGCATCGGAATCGACAATGGCCCAGTGGTGATTGGCGATCTTCGGATGAACATGGAAGGCGATATCGACGCAATCGCGGGCGAGACACCAAACCGGACGGCCAAAATTCAGTCGATGGCGAAGCCGAATGAGATCGCGATCGGCGACCGTCTGAAAGACATGCTGGGCGTTTTTGTCACCTGCGAAGACCTGGGAATGCGAGAGGTCGGCAGCGGCCTTGCCCCACAACATGGCTGGAAGGTCACTGGCTTCAGCGAACGCAGCGGACGGCTCAATCGGCGCCAACATGGCGTCAGTGCTCCGCTGATTGGCCGCGAAGGTGAGCGGCAGGTCTTGGACAAAGCCTGGGAGGATGTATGCCGAGGTGAAAACCGCGTGCTCATGATCAAGGGTGAACCTGGAATAGGAAAGTCCAGGATGATCGGCCATCTGATCAATACGATCCCAAAGGCCTCGCGCCGGGCTCTCAGCTTTTTCTGCTCTTCCTACCACAAGGGCACAGCCTTCTGGCCAATCGCCGATCAGCTGAGGCGGATTGCTGGCATTACGTACCGCGACAGCCCAGACAGCCGGATGGAGAAAGCGCAAGAGTTGCTGCGTCTGGCGGAAAATCGCGGTCTGCCAAGGCAGCTTCTACCGATGTATGAAGCTCTGATTATCGATGATGAAAGCAAGGTAGAGACGGCGACACCGGAAGAGCGCAAGGCGATGATGATCTCGACTCTCTTCGCCCTGCTCTATGGTCGAGCGCAAGAGCGACCGGTGCTGTTGGTGTGCGAAGACCTCCATTGGTGCGACCCCTCAACATTGGATGCGTGGAAACATCTGGTTAGCCGATCATCGAAAATGCCTGTCCTCTTTGCATTCACGTATCGACCAGAGTTTGAGACCCCCTGGCTTGACCGACCGAACGCAACTGAGATCAGCCTTGAGCGCATCGATCTGGATCAGACAAGAGAGCTGATCCGCGGTGTCGCGTCGGGCAAGCGCCTTCCCGAGAAGGTAGAGCGCGAGGTTCTAGAGAAAGCTGACGGTGTTCCCCTCTTCGTCGAGGAGTTGACGCGGAGCCTCCTCTCCTCGGGCGTGATGCGCGAGCGCGATGATCACTACGAGCTGATCGACGACACGATCGAGCTGGACGTTCCCGCCACGTTGAACGAAGCCTTGATGACTCGGATTGACCGAATGAATGAGCTGCGCGAGGTCACGCTTTGGGCCGCAGCGCTAGGTCGGCGTTTCACGGTCGACCAGCTGTGCTCGGTCGCGCCGTTCTCCCGCCAGGACATCTTCGCTGCCCTCGGCCAACTAACCAGCTCTGATTTGCTGCAGAAGATCGGCTCTGGCGTGATCGAGAGCTATGAGTTCCGCCACGTTCTCGTGCGCGAGACGGCATACAATTCGATGCTGGCGAGCAAGCGAAAACGAATCCACGCGGCGATTATCGAAGGTCTGACCCGCATGGATGAAGATCTAATCAACCGGCAACCTGACCTTTTTTACCACCACTATCTGGGCAGTGACAACAAGCGCCAAGCCTTCGAGTGTGCGATCGCGGCCGGTGATCTCATTGCCGCGCGTTACCGAGGACCTGAGAGTAGGGGACATTATCAAGCGGCCTGGGATCTTATCTCGCAATTTGACCGAACCGACGAGAACAATCGATTGCGCATCCGTGCGTCCATTAAGCTGGCAACGAGCGCCGCGGGTCCCGAAGCAATCGCAACGGATCTTGAGCGGTTGAAGGAGACGGTGACGCTCAGCGAAGAGCTCGACATGCTACCGCGTAGGGTCCAAGCGCATTACTGGACTGCTCGGCTAAAATACGACGCTATGGATGAAAACGGTGCGATGAAAGACGCGATCATCGCAGCTAATCTAGCCGAGCCGACCAATGATCCTAGAATCCGCTCTGGTCCAGAGAACCTTTTGGCTTTTCTTTATTCCCTCCAAGGAAACCCAGCCAAAGGCATCGCGATGACCGAGCGTAATGCGAAGGATCTCGAAGCCCTTGGCGACCGACGCGAAGCTGCCGTGATGGCAGGTATCTATGCCTTTGCGCTGGGTTCCGGGGGCAATTACACGCGCGCCGAGGCAGCCGCCGCCAGCGCCATCGATAAGGCCGAGGAGCTCGCACATTCTCAATCGCTTTCGGTCGCCTGTTTCTCGATGGCGACGGTTCTGGGCTGGCAGGGGCGGACAGACAAAGCGAAACCATGGATTGAGAAAGCGCTGAACGCGTCGCGTGAGGCGAAGAACCTTTTCCAGACTTACGCAACCTATGGCTGGGCTGGTGAAGCCCTGATGAACCAAGTTTGGCTTGAGCGTGATTTTACCGAGTTACCGAGTGTGATCGAGCACCTGGAGCGTGCCCTCCGGATCGCCTCGAAGATCGGCGTTGAGTTTCATGTCTCGGCATTCCGAGCCCATCTCGCGCATGCCGAATTGCGCTCAGGTCATTTGGACGAGGCGACCAAAGTTTTAGATTCCGCCTTCGAGATCGCCGCCAAAGCCAAGCAGGCATGGGGTCTCTCAATCGCACAGCGCGTGCGTGCGGAAATCGCTCTGGAAACAGGCAAGGCAAGTCAACGCGACGTGATCGAGGGTTTGGAATCGGCAATTCATCATCAACGTGTTTCCGGGTTGAAGCCTGAATTGATCCGAAGCCTAGATACCCATGCCCGATTGACGACAGCATCAGGTGATCACAGCGCGGCCGGTGTTTCTCTGAATGAGATCCGCGAAGTAAGTGAGTCTCTGGGCACCGCGGCGGAATAGTTTCTCGCAAATTACCAACTCGAGAGATCATCTCCCGGAGCTGGCTCAAGATCTTGCCTGGGCGGCCCGCCAGTTTCATCCTCGCGTTGAACGCATGACGTTGCAGTACAGACAGCGATTTGCGTACCCACAAACCGGTAGTGCTCGGGGCTACGCGCCGGAGAGGCAATCACTTCACCAGCATGGACATGGATGAGGAGCGACCAAGGGGAGATCTGGGTCAGCGTGAAATCCGTCCCTCGCAGACCGATATCGGCGGTTGGGGTTGTTACGGTCACATTCCGGGAAGGCATCCGGCCACTCACAATCCGCAGCATACCGCGCATGAGTGTTAGTGCGGCAGCGCCCGCACCACGCTCTGCTCGATAGACGTACTCATCTATGACGACTTTCGACAGGCTGCCCATTTCCAGCCTCGCTCCGTCATCAAGCAGCAACTTCGCAAAGCCTGTTTCGTCAGTCTCAATCCTAGCTTGAGAATAAACTGGATCACCGCGGGAAAGCTTCGATGTCACTTCCGAAACTTGCAAACTACCCGATTTTACTTCGATTGCCTGTCCCGCCCTCGGCGCTGGCAACAAAGTGGCAGAAGCCGGGCCGCATAGAAAAGCTGCAACGCAAAAGCCCACCACTCGAACACTGAACCACATACGACATCTGCCTTATCGTTTCAGCGTTTTACGCGATCGGTTTCTAGGTCCGTCCCTGGAAAAAAGAAAACCCGGGCCGAAGCCCGGGCTTGGTGTTCGTCGCTAGGGGGCCTGATCAGGCAAACCACCAGCGCTCTGTGATCCGGCTACCGTCCAGCATCCAGTTGTTCCCGATCGACTCTCCATGAGCGAGCTTGGTCGATGCCGCATCAACGTAGTTTGCATACATCGGAACGATGACAGCACCCTCTGCCGAGCAAAGCGCCTGCATCTCGGTGTACATCTCGCCCCGCTTTGCTGTGTCGAGTTCGGCACGTGCTTCGAGGAGCAGCGATTGGAACCGCTCATTCTCCCAGAAGTTATCGTTCCAAGGCACACCACTTTCATACGCGGTTGAGAACATCCAGTCCTCAGTCGCCCGGCCGGACCAATAGCAGGCACAGAACGGCTTCTTCTGCCAGACGTTCGACCAGTAGCCGTCGTTTGGCTCACGTACGACATCGACTTCGATGCCAGCGCCAGAAGCTGAAGCTTGAAAGAGAACCGAGGCATCGATCGCGCCTGGGAAGGCGGTATCGGCTGCAGATAGGCTAATCTTCAAACTGTCGAGGCCCGCTTCCTTCATGTAGAATTTGGCCTTGTCCAGGTCATACTCGTTCTGCGGAAGATCGGCTGCGTAGTATTGGTTCGCAGGACCAATTGGATGGTCGTTGCCGACCGCACCGTGGCCCAGCAGGATCTTGTCGACCATCTCTTGGCGGTTGATGGCGTGCTTAAGCGCCTTGCGGACATTGAGGTCATCATAGGGCGACACATTCGCATGCATCGGGAAGGTGTAGTGCTGGTTACCCGTTACCTCGAAGATCACGACATTCGGGTTGCGCTTCAGAAGGCTCTCCGTCTTCGTGTCGACCTTGTTGATGACGTCAACCTGGCCCGTCATGATCGCATTCATCCGCGCCGCGGTGTCGGAGATCGCCAGTGCTTCGATCGAGTCGAAGTAGCCTGCATCGTCACCTTTATAGTGATCGGCATAGCGCTCAGCCGTGCAGCGAACGCCTGGCTCGAATCCAACATTTTTATAGAGGCCGGTACCGATCCCTTTGGCGATCGATTCTTCGATCCCGCCAGCTGGGTGGATCACAATGTGATAATCCGACAGAAGGAATGGGAAATCCGCGTTACCCGAGGCGAGCTCGAACTGGATCTGGTGCGTGTCGAGCTTCTTCATCTCGGTGATCGCACCGATGATAGGTTTCGCAGGCGACTTCGAATTCTCACCCACATGGAGCGCAAAAGTCTCGATCACGTCGTCGGCGTTGAAATCCTTGCCATTGTGGAAGGTCACGCCTTTGCGCAGATTGAAGGTCCAGGTTTTAGCGTCTGCCGAGGCTTCCCAACTTTCCGCCAGTTCGCCCTTTAGCTGACCACTAGCATCGATCTCAGTCATACAATCGAACACGCAGCCATGGCCCATGTTGATCATGAAGCTGTCGGAATGGGTCCGACCGTCCCAGCTGTCTGAAGTGTTGGCGCCAGCAAGTCCCATGCGCAGCGTGCCGCCCTTCTTGGGCGCGGCCGATGCGGACAGACCGCTAAGGCCCAATGCTGTCGCCGCCGTGCCCGCTTGGAGCGCCTGGCGACGGTTCAAATCAAAGGTCATGTGATGTCTCCCTGTTATCTCTCTGACCAGTTCGGAGTTTTACCAGCGCCCTCCCGAAGATTCATATCACGCATGGTAAATTCTCGAGCCTACCCTGCCCTATGTTCGCTTCGCAGGGTGGGGCCAATTTCCAGCCCCGTTGCGCGCCAGATCAGATCTTGGCCGATGCCGCTTCGCCAAGCTGATCAACACCTCGTTCTTCGAGCAATTTATCCAGCCAATCCGGATCCATCTCAGGCACTGAGCTGAGCAAAAGATCCGTGTAAGCATGGTGCGGTGGCAGGAACATCTCGTCCTTTGGTCCAGCTTCGACGACCAGGCCTTCTTTCATCACCACAACCTCGTCGGCGATCGCGCGGACGGTGGCAAGATCGTGAGTGATGAACATATAGGCGAGATTGAGATCGTCCTGCAGCCGCGCAAGCAGCTTCAGAATGCCTTCAGCAACAAGCTGGTCGAGAGCGGAGGTCACCTCATCGCAAATGATGAACTCTGGCTCGGCAGCCAATGCCCTGGCGATGCCGATCCGCTGTTTCTGACCGCCCGAAAGCTCAGTTGGCAAACGGTTGTAGTACTGCGAGGGCTCAAGCTCGATCTCCTCGAGCAACTGTTCCACGCGCTTTCTTTTCTCGGCCCCGCGAAGACCCATGTAAAACTCGACCGGGCGACCGATGATATCGCAGATCCGACTGCGTGGGTTCAAAGCGGTGTCCGCCATCTGGTAGATCATCTGCGCTTGGCGTAGCTGATCTTTGCTCCGCCGTTTGTAGTTGCCTGGTAGAGGATTGCCGTTATGGAGGATTTGCCCCTCGATCGGCGGCAGAAGACCGGTGATCACCCGTGCGACTGTCGACTTACCAGACCCCGATTCACCAACAACCGCGACGGTGCGGCCACGGTGGATGTCAAAGCTGACACCGTGCAACACTTTGACGGACCCGCCATAAGCCGCTGTGACGTTG
>JBCDAQ010000157.1:0-8949 GCA_039185285.1 Pseudomonadota bacterium | reverse complement strand
CGTCTTGTCGCCTCGCAGCGCTTCCAGAGCGACCTTGGCCTTAAACCGGTCTGTAAACTTCCGGCGTTTCGCCATTCTCGTATCCCTTCAAAACTCTGGGATACACCTCAGCCAGCCGTCCGGTTCTCCGGCACCAGTTCACATCGCCTTATCGATTGCTAGGTCTAGCTTGGATCAGTTTTGCGAACGATAAGAGTCTTGAAAACTGAAGATGGCGCGATCGGTCATTCTCAGTCTCGTGCCTGCGTCAAAGCTAGACGATTGCCTTCGCTATCCTCGACCTCTGCAACGAAACCTGCTTCGCCCAAGCATATCTTTGGATAAAGAACCTTCGCTCCTAGGGCCTCTGCCTTGGCAAGAACAGCTTCGATCTCGGGCACATCAAAGTAGATGATCGATCCGTCTTTGGAAGGTTTGTAAACGTCGCCTTTGGCCAGAGCGCCACTCGCACCTGGGCGGTCATCATGGCGAGGGAAAAACGCCATTTCATAGCCATCGACAGTCTCTCGGCGCAGGTCAAACCCCAGGACGTCTTGATAAAAGGCGACGGCTCTATCCATGTCGGTCACAGGTATCTCGAAGTGGAAAACCGGATTAGCCACGATCTAGGTGCCGCAGAATGTTTGGAACACCCGCTCGTTGGTCAGAGGGGGTTCAGCGTAACTTGTATCCGAACTCGACTCATCGTACGGGGCTGAAAGAACGGCTAGCAAGCCTTCGAATTCTGAGAAGTCACCTCTAAGGCCCTCGCTTATTGCTTTTTCAACGCGATGGTTGCGTGGAATAAACCTTGGGTTCGCCACCCTCAGGATGTTGGGATCGCCTCCACCTCTTGCTTTCCATTCCCCATGCCATGCGTCAAAGCCCTTCGGACGCGCAAACTGCGAGCGAGCCGATCCGTCCGCCAGACCGCGGAAAGTGAGGGTAAAGTCCGCTCCAGCTTCTTCCATCAACGAGAGCAAAGCATCGATCAGTTTGCCGTCTCCTTCCTCGGTCCCTTGTAGCCCCAGCTTGGCGCGCATTTCTTTAAGCCAAGCTGCCTTAAAGAGGTCGGTGAAACCATCAACTGCTGCTTGGGCATTCGCCAGACGCCCGGCCTCGTCCCCTTCCAAAGTCGCCAGTAAGGCTTGAGCCAAACAGGCGAGGTTCCATTGCGCAATTTGTGGTTGGTTCGCATAAGCGTACCGCCCGCCATGGTCGATCGAAGAGAAAACCGTCATCGGATGGTAAGCGTCCATGAAGGCGCACGGTCCGTAGTCGATTGTCTCTCCGCTGATTGTCATGTTGTCGGTGTTCATCACTCCGTGAATGAACCCGAAAGACATCCATCGGGCGATGAGCGCTGCTTGACGAGCGATTACGCCTTGTAGAAGCCTCAAAGAGGGGTCTTTTGCCCTGTCAGCCTCTGGATAGTGGCGCGCGATCGCATGTTGAACCAAGAGGTGGACGGCATCCTCATCCCCCCGCGCGGCAAAGAACTGGAATGTTCCAATTCGGATATGACTTGCGGCAACTCGCGTAAGAACTGCACCGGGTTCTCGCTCCTCGCGGTACACCCAATCGCCGGTTTTAACCGCAACGAGAGAACGGGTCGTCGGCACACCCAGGGCCGCCATCGCCTCAGAAACGATGTACTCCCGCAGTACGGGACCCAGCGGCGCGCGACCATCACCATTTCGGGAATAAGGCGTTCTGCCTGATCCTTTGAGTTGAATGTCGAACCGAACCCCATCGGGGGCAACGACCTCACCGAGCAAAAGGGCACGACCATCCCCAAGTTGAGGGTTCCAACCGCCGAACTGATGCCCTGCATAAACCTGAGCCAGTGGTTCCGAGCCGTCGAGCAACCCGTTTCCTGCGAGCGCCCCGACTACCTCAGGTGCTTCTAAGGCGATTGGGTCCAACCCAAGACGCAGAGCGAGTTCGTGATTTACTTTGATCAGCTCCGGGGCCGAAACGGGCTCGGGCTTCATCTTGGTGAAAAAACGGTCCGGAAGCTGAGCATAGCTGTTATCGAAGGAAATGGTTGTCATAAGCGCCTTGATGTATTGCGGATCATCGTTGGTCCGTTGCTCCGGTGAAAATGTGCTTTCTGACGGCAGAAACAAGCGGCAAATCCCCGGCAAGCTCTCTGAGGGACTTCAGAGAATTGTGCCGTTCAACGGTCTTTCCGGTTTAAACTAGGCACGCAGCCAACCGTCGGAAAATTCCACCTGCTCAACGCCAACCAAGTGCTTCACTCGTTCGAGTTCTGCTTTCAAACCCGTTGTCCGTGCTTTTCCCATCCGGATCCTGGCTTCTGGCCAAAACGCACGGACACGCAGGGTCTGGCGATCACGTTTTGCATCAAGCCGACCGATCATGCGGTCGCCTTGCATCACGGGGAAGATGTAATAGCCGTAGCGCCGCTTGGCTTCTGGAACGAAGATCTCGATCCGGTAGTGAAAATGAAAGAGCCGCTCTGCTCGAGCCCGGTCTCGCAACGCCGGATCAAAAGGCGAGAGGAGGCGAACCCGCGCCGATGGTTCTGGGAGCGACGCTGCGTCGTCGAGAGCCGAAACGGTTGTGAAGCTCCGGCGTAGTGATCCATCAGCAGTCTCGATGTCAGCTTCTAGTATGCGCCCGTCAGCCAGTGCCTCTGCACACCATGCCTTGGCTTCGTCTCGAGTGGCGATCTCGAAGAAAGAAGCCAGCTCCCCGCTGGTTCCGAAACCCAGCCGATTGAGAGCTTCAGACATTGCCCAGTCCACAATCTCAGTATCATCGTATCTGCGGTTGAGATGCTGCGCTGGAATGACCCGCTCGGTCAGGTCATAAAACTTTCGAAAGCCGCTTCTGTGGCAGATAGATAAGCGACCAGACCTCCAGAGAAACTCGAGGGCCGTCTTCGAGGGGTGCCAATCCCACCAACCCGAAGATGATTTTTTCTCATCGTTACCGACATCTAGGGAGCAAGCCGGACCGTGATCCGTAACATGCCGAAGCACTTGGTCAATCTCAGCGACCCATCCCGCGCGACGATCGGTTGGCCAGCGTGCCTGTAGGCGGGCCTCATCGCGCGTGAACTTCAAACGCCACATCGGATAAAACGTCATTGGGATCGCGGAGTCGTCATGCGTCCAATGTTCAAAGGCGCTTCGATGGCGGGCAACGAGATCCTGAAGCGCCTTTGGTCTATACTGTCCTCGGCGCGACCACAGGATCAGATCATGGGCGCGTGCGAGCGTGTTAACGCTATCGACTTGGACGAATCCCAAACCCTCTAATACGTGATCCAGATCTGCGCCTCTGCCCGATCCTGATCCCTGCTGAAAAAGCAGATGCCGATCTAGGAAGAGGCGCCGGGCGCGCTGATTGTCCAAGAGTGGTTCGGTCATCAAATGCCCATGCTGCTCGTCTGGCTGGAGGGGTCTTAATGGCCTTTGGATAATTCGCGATGCAACACTTAAAGGCGGCCCTTCGAAACGTTGAAAGAACTCTGCCACCGAGTTGTTGCCGATCGCCTTTCTAAGTGTGGCGGGGTCGATCTGGCATTTTTTAGGAGGTCGTGCCAACCCAGCATTCGCATATAGGTTCGGCGAAGCATCGGCACCAAAGCTTTGGTTGGCTGCGCGTCTCAGGTGGTCGTGTGTTCATCGACCCCAATGACATAAGAGAAAACAAGCCCCGCACCATGCTATCTGGTGCGGGGCCTGTGTTTCAAAGGAACTTGCGCCCTCGGCGGATCAGAACTGATCGTCGTCGCGCTCTTCTTCGGCAGGGAAGTACATGTTTACTTCCATGCCACAAGTGATCTCTTTGATCGTTGGTGTGGTCCAGGTCATCGTTTCACTCCTTTGTTTATCTGGTCTCGTCGGTCGAAGCTCAGTCTACGCGGACAGAGCGATATTGGTAGTGTATTGCGCCTTTGTGCCAACTGCCGGGACGAGTTTCCTCATTCCGGCAGCGTGGCAGTGATCTTGATCGAGGCATACCAGGCGGAGATGTCGCTGATATCCTCGTCACTTAGGCCCTTTGCGACCACGGTCATCATCTCGTGTTCACGTTTTCCTGAGCGGAAGGCCTTGAGCTGAGTCGCCAGGTAAATCTCGCTTTCACCTGCCAGATGGGGGGCGATCGGGATTTGCGCAATCCCGTCGATCCCATGGCAAACGCGGCACTGCCCTGCCTTCTTCTTCCCAGCGACCGCATCCGCCGCGACCGCTTGATTGGCGAAGAGAAGGGTGAGGGCAATGGCGACTATGCGAGCCATCCGAAGCTCCTATTCCGGCTTGGAATACGAGATGCGATAGACAGCGCCTGCGAGATCATCCGAAACCAGCAGCGAGCCATCCTTGAGCACGGCGACATCGACGGGGCGGCCCAGATACTCTCCGGTATCCTCATCGAGCCAGCCTTCTGCGAAGGGCTCCATCGTCACCGAACCGTCCTCAGCAATGAACGAGACCATGACGCGCGCACCAATCGGTTCTGTCCGGTTCCAAGAGCCGTGCTGGGCCGAGAAGATCGCGTTCTTGTACTTCTCAGGGAACTGCCGACCGGTGTAGAAGACCATGCCGAGATCGGCGGCGTGGGCCACCGTCTCAACCACGGGGTGGATGATGCCTTCGGGCGGTGTGTCATCTTTGTACTCGTTGGTCCGAACCGTCCCGCCGCCATACCATGGATGGCCAAAATGCTGGCCCGCTTCGGTCTGATGGTTCAACTCACCCGGCGGGATGTCATCCCCCATGCCGTCGACCTGGTTGTCGGTCCACCAAAGCTCGCCGGTCTCAGGATGGAAGTCCTGGCCGACCGAATTGCGCACGCCGTAGGTATAGACCTCACGGCCGGTGCCATCGGTGTTCACGCGGATGATCCCGCCGATGCCGGTTTGCAGGTAGAGCTCGGCTTTCTCAGGTGGGGCCACGTTGAAGGGCTGACCCAGGGAGATGTAGAGCTTGCCATCAGGCCCGATATCGCAGACCCGAGCCGTGTGATTGTAGCTCACCTCGTCTTCCGGGACCAACTCGCCTGCAGGGATGACGTTGAACGCCGCCACATCTGGGCTCTCATAAAAGAACTCGGCGGCTGGATAGACCAGCACGCGGTTCTGCTCGGCGATGAATAGGAACCCATCTGGCGAGAAACAGACCGCATTCGGGATCGCCTTGGGTAGGGAGGGCGCGAAGTTCTTCACCTCATCGGCCACCCGATCCTTGTCGCGATCGGTGACCGCCCAAACTTCGGTCTTACGCGTGCCGACGAAGGTCACGATTCCCTGAGGTCCGACCGCGATATGGCGGGCATCGGGCACGATTGCATAGAGATCGATCTCAAAGCCCTCGGGTATCTCGATCCGTTCAAGGATTTTCTTTATTGCTGCTGCACGATCGCCGCCTTGTTCGACAAAGGTGAAGTCAACGGTGCCGGTTGTCTTGAATTGGCTGAGCTTGTCGAGCGCATCGCTCGCCAATGCTGGAGCGGTCATGAGCGACAGTGCCACCCCGGCTAGGAGTGCCTTTTTAATCAT
Organism: Pseudomonadota bacterium; assembly: GCA_039185285.1. Lineage (GTDB taxonomy): Bacteria > Pseudomonadota > Alphaproteobacteria > Rhodobacterales > Rhodobacteraceae > Thermohalobaculum. The sequence goes on along the minus strand of JBCDAQ010000157.1, from coordinate 3,437 downwards.
CATTCCTCCCTGAGCCTCTTCGGGCTCTGATTAAGCGCCCAACGGGCGTATTTTTATCAGCTCAGGATGCCAGAAACGCGATCATGAAGGTAGTACTCTAATGCGACAGTCAGATGTTTCGGCATGAGCCAATGTTAAAGATGGCTCGCCACAAGGTTGTGACAAGCATGCCGTCTCAAAGGTGATTGATTCACTCCATGGGGGAGGGCATGCTTCTCCGCGCCAAGGAGGAAATACGATGTGCCAGATCTTTGCCGGGCAGAACCCAGAGGATTATGAGTGCGAGACCAGATCGATCCGACTGAATGGTTATTCAACATCGATTAGGCTCGAATCTGCGTTCTGGGACCGGTTGGAGTCGATTGCCGCGCGAGAGGGGATAACGGTTCCTCAGTTCGTCTCGACGCTCCATGCGGAGGTCCTCGAATTGCGCGGCGAAGTCGGGAACTTCACCTCCTTGCTCAGGTGCGCTTGCCTGATTGATGCCGGTGATGAAGTACCTGCACTGGCTGCTGAGTAGTAGTCGGCTACCACCAATCGTCCCAGCAAAAGGCTAAACTGGTTAGAGATTTCGACCAGAGGAGGCTTTTGGATGGCCAAGGCAGTCCACTCGATGATCCGTGTCCTCGATGAGACGCGATCAATTGAATTCTACCGGAAGGCGTTTGGTCTAGAGGTCGCGGACCGGCTCGACTTTGAAAAGTTTACGCTGATCTACCTCAGCAATTCTGAGAGTGGTTTTGAGCTGGAGCTCACCGTCAACAAGGGCCAGACCAAAGCCTATGATCTGGGCAATGGCTACGGTCACTTCGCCGTTTCGGTCGATAACCTCGCAGAAGAACACGCCCGCTTTGAGGCCGAGGGGCTGAACCCGCGCAAGCTGGTCGAATTTGCGCCCGACGGCGAATTGGTGGGGCGTTTTTTCTTCGTCGCGGATCCTGACGGATACGAAATCGAAGTCTTGGAACGAAGTGGACGTTTTAGCTAAGGAGACGAAAAATGCTCTGTCATCTCTCTTTCACAGTGAATATGGCGCCGACCAATCCCAGCAGGATCTGTTCCAAGTCTGGGCCGAAGAAGCGGACGCAGCGCTGGGCGCCAAAGAGGCTGGCGCGGTCGTCGACCTTTGGAAAGTTGTGGGAGAGCGAAAAGTCCTTGCCGTTGTGAACATTGACACCCCGGATACGCTCGATCAGATCCTGTTCGATTTGCCGATCATGAAGCGTCACGGCCAGCATGTGCAGGTCGAGGTGAAGGCGCTACGCCGATATGAGGATTTCGCGGCAGACGTCAAAGCTCGGCTGGAGTAGCCGAGCCAGCAAGGTCGACCATATTGCGTGGTCGATCACGGGCTGATCCGACATCCAAACTAGCTACAGACTAGACCTCAAGGCCGCAGCAGAGTTTGTGTAGGCATCGCGATGATTTCAAGGGAGATATGATCGAACATGACGCCTCAACAATGCCGAAACACCAGGGGCCCGGAGGCGATGAGAAAACCTTATGCCAATCCCATCGTCTGTGATCTCAATAGACTGGTTTCAGCTAGACCTGCAAAAGAAAAGCCCACCTCGTAAAGGTAGGCTCCCGCTTCGCCTCTGACTTTTACTTGGTAAGGAGAAGCTTGCCCTGTTTGGTGATCTGCAGGGTGTAGACCTGCTCGCCAAGCGTAATCGTTGCGCGGCGTCCACCCGCGGTCAGTTCTTCCGCCGCGTATTCCGGTGTCCCGGGCTGCGAGCGGTAAACCGGTTGCGGTTTTACGAATACGATTTCGTGTTTCATCGTGCCAGCCTTTCATTGATCCGGTCGATCAGAGCTTCGAGACTCAGGTCTGTGGTGACGCCGGTTTCGCCCAGCAGTTCCATCAGAATGCTGCGGTCCTCCGCACGGTCGGGATCGTTTGTCGCGGTGCTCTCATTCGAGGTGATCATCGCGGGTCTCCACTCGGGGTTCGCGTTCGGGCTGCTGGGCGTGCGCCGCAGGATGGCTGGAACAGAAGTTAATCTGAGTGAAAGAGTCGGGAATGTCAATCTGATTATTTTACTCGGGTTTTGTGCCTGAATTTTGCTGCGTCGCACAAGCTGCTTGCCAGTCAACGCGTGCTTGCCTAGCGTGATTGCGGGGACTGCGATTTGGTTGACTGCGCACCCCATTGGACCCGGGCTGAGACAGGACGCGTTTTGACCAGACCTCCCGAAGCATCCAGCATCGCCGTCGACATCGAACGGGTATCCAAAGTTTTCGGAACCGGCATAAATGCGGTTCGAGCACTGGACGAGGCCTCGCTGGGTATTCGAGAGAATGAGTTTTTCACCCTGCTGGGGCCGTCTGGCTGTGGGAAAACGACCCTTCTGCGTTTGATCGCTGGGTTCGATCATCCGACCGAAGGGCGCATCCGCCTGCATGGCGAGGATATCGCGCATCTGCCGCCTTTTAAGCGCCCGGTGAATACCGTCTTTCAGAACTACGCGTTGTTTCCGCATATGACAGTCGCCCAGAACATCGGGTTCGGGCTGGAGATGCTGGGCAAGCCTCGCTCGGAAGTTCGAGAGACGGTCGACCAGATGCTGGACCTCGTACGCATGAGCCATCTGAGCGACCGCCAGACCAGCCAGATCTCGGGCGGGCAGCAGCAGAGGGTGGCTTTGGCGCGTGCATTAGCACCCCATCCCAAAGTTCTTCTTCTGGACGAGCCGCTATCGGCCCTCGATCTGAAGCTGCGCAAGGAGATGCAGATCGAGCTGAAGCGGCTGCAGAATGAGACCGGCATTACCTTCATCTTTGTCACCCACGACCAGGAGGAGGCGCTGACCATGTCCGACCGCCTCGCGGTTATGAGCGAGGGTCATATCCTGCAAGTCGGCTCGCCGAGGGAGATCTATGAGCACCCGGCGGAGCGGTTTGTGGCGGACTTCATTGGTGAGACGAACTTCCTGATTGGCGAGATGACCGGACGCAACGGGTCAATCGCTTCGGTGACACTGAAGAGCGGAAAGTCGGTCGAGGCGAGCCTGCCCTCGACAGGGCCTGAAATGGCGGGCGGGCAGGTCAGCCTCGTGATCCGGCCCGAGCATGCGCGGCTGACCGATCCTGGCGCCGCGCTTTTGACCGGGATGCTGGAGAACGTCGTCTATTTCGGCACGGACACGCATTTCCATGTCGCAGTGAATGGCGGCGATCCTTTTATCGTGCGCCAGCAGAACGCCCGGACGGGGACTGAGGAAATCCCAACGGGGACCGAGGTTGGCATCGCCTTTGACGACGGTGCCGTTCAGGTGCTGAGGGATTGAGATGACAGATCGCTCCCTCACCGCGCCAATCGAAGCCCCTGCCGCAGGGGATGCTCAAAGCGCGGCGGAGGAGGCGGCGCGGCGGGAGATCCGGCGCAACTGGCTGCTCAGCACTCCGGCGCTGGTCGTTCTGTTCCTTGCCGCCTG
>JBCDAQ010000156.1:0-9100 GCA_039185285.1 Pseudomonadota bacterium | reverse complement strand
CTGTCGCTGTTATATATGCTATCAGACACCTCTATTCTGAGCATTCTCTCTCCTGCAGTTGTGTTAGCGCCTTTAGGCGTTCACACGCAAAGCCGGATGTCCCGATGGCGTCTACATTGGCGGCCCGGTCGAAGATCGAATTCCGGAAAAGTGCTGCCAGGATCCCGATCGCCAGCGAGAGTGGAACGGCGATCGTCGCAGCCACCAACGCCAAGAACAGCGTGTTTGCGAAGCGGTCGAACAACTGCTCAGCTACGGCACGGTTGTTCCCAAAGGACGTTCCAAAATCACCCTGCAAAGCAGCGCCCAGCCATTGGAAGAACCTGATATACGCGGGTTGGTCAAGGCCTAGCTCGGCTCGGATGGCCGCAACGGCTTCCTCAGTCGCGCCTTGGCCCAAGATCTCAGTCGCGAAATCGCCGGGCAGTGAATTCACCGCAGTGAAGATCACAAGACTGACCACCAAGAGGGTCACGAAACCCAAACCTAGTCGTCGAAGAATCAAATAAACAACATCGAGCTTCACGATGCGGCCCCCTGTTTTTGCGCGATGTTTCGCCATTAGCGACGAGTCGCGTCGTTTCTCTTTGATACCCTGCGGTGCAACGTCGCGTTAGAGCAAGGGTGAATTCGCAGGATTTTGTGACAGGTGCGCTCGATAGGGGTTATCTGAGTGCACTGCACCAATGGTTTCTGAAAAACTGGCCTGCAATTTCATTTTTCTGAAAGGAAATGAACCCGAGAACTACGATCGAGCTTTCAATCAGGAGGCGAGGTCTTTGACCACACGCCTCAGAAACGCTTCACCAGCCTCGAATTGTTCGACCGATATAAACTCATCTGGCTGATGCGCCTGCTCGATATTGCCCGGCCCGCAGATGCAGGCAGAGAACCCTTCATCCTGGAACTGTCCGGCCTCTGTTCCATAGCTTACGACATGGCGGCCATTGTCCCCTGAAAGTCTCCTGCAGAGTTGTTCGGACAAAGCCACTTCGCCAGCTTCCTCGCGCAAGCCTGGGTTCGCCATACGCTCCGTCACCTCAATTCGCGTGTCGGGCTGGATTGCCTGCATTTCCGCCTGAAGCTCATCGACGAAAGCAAGATACTTTCCCGTCCATTCTTCGACACTCTCGCCCGGAACAAACCGTATGTCAGTAGAGAAGCGGCAATGGCGCGCTGTAATGTTGCCCGCGGTACCGCCTTGGACCGTGCCGACATGAAGCGTCGTAAAGGGCGGCTCATAGGTTTTCTGCGGCGCGTCGTGAGGCAAAGCAGCGACGCGCGCTTTGCTGATTTCTTGTTGCTGTCGGTGCCAGTCAATCAGCCGCGCGGCAACCATTACGGCTGAGACACCCGTATGGCAGAGGCTGGAGTGGACCTCGAACCCATGCACATCCGTATAGAAGCCGACCGAACCTTTGTGCCCGGTCACCACCTCCATCATGGATGGTTCCCCAACGATCACGGCGGCGGCTTTTGGAAGCTCCCGCGCCATCCGCTCGATCATAAACGGGGCGCCGATGCAGCCAACCTCTTCGTCATAGCTGAGCGCGATCTGGACGGGGCGTTTCAGGTCGGCTTTCAGCATGTCCGGTACGAGGGCGAGGGCCAACGCATTGAACCCCTTCATATCACAGGTCCCGCGACCGTAGAGCTTCCCGTCGCGCTCCGTCACTTTCCAAGGATCGATGGACCAAGGCTGCCCCTCAACTGGCACAACATCGGTATGACCAGACAACACGATCCCGCCCTGTTCTGCCGGTCCGACCAATGCATGAAGATTGGCTTTGTCCCCCGCATCGTTCGGTGTGATGTAGCTCTCAACCCCATGTCCCGCGAGATAGTCCTGAACGAAGTGGATGAGATCGAGGTTCGAGACATTCGACACGGTCGGAAAGGCAACCAGTTTGTCCAGCATTTCTCGGGGGGTGTAGTGGGTGCCCATCATCTGCTCCTATATCGCGTCGCGGCCATGGGGGACGATCTGGCGCGCCGGGTCAAGTGGGCAAGAGGATCCATGCTTGCGATGGGCCTCGCAAGCGGCGAGAGTGGCGCAAGATTCTTCAAGGCGGCTAAGATGCGGATCCGGAACTCTCCCTATATCATTGCACTTCGGCATACGCCGGATGAGTCATGTGAGATCGGGACCGATCGCTTTTTGGTACAAACTCTTACGGCTGAGCAACTCTCCAACGACGTCTTCGAATGGCTGAACGATAAAGATGTGCGCCGGTTTGTCAGTCTTCCCCCTGGAGAGATCGGAACAGTTGAAGCAACCAAGCTGATCCAGAACCATGACAATAATCGCAGTTTCCTTTTTTGGGTGACGCCGCAAGACGAGCGCGACCGCCAGATCGGCTTTGTCCAGTTGCAGATCAATCCCATTCATCAGATCGCAGCCGTCGGTATTTGCATGGGCGATCAAGGATGGAAAGACAAAGGAGCTGTGAGTGAAGCTCGCAGTGCCGTCAATGACTTCGCATTCCGTAAGCTGAGTATTCAAAAGCTCACAGCGACTTGCCAACAAGGCGACGCCGAAGGCCTTTGGTCGATGCATTCCGAAGGATGGGTGCGCGAAGGTGTCTTACGGGAGCACTTTGCCACCCCAAATGGCCGGATCGATATCATCCAGTACGCCCTCTTTCGCGACGATTGGATCCGGAAGATCGATGATTGGGCCGCCAAACGGGACGCGAAAGAAGGAGGCAGCGAATGACTAAGGCGCAAGACCTGATCGCCGAAGCTTTCGAAATCCCTGTCTCTGAGGTGCCCGAGAACGCTGCGATCGGTCGGTTTGAGGCTTGGACGGCACCACGACATGCTCGTTTGTTCGAGATGGTTGAGAGAACGCTAGGGCGCGGCATGACTGGGGCAGAAGCTTCCGCGATCCATTCTATCAAGACGTTGCAAGTTGTGCTGGACGACGCCGAGGGGACGGAGACCTAAGATCCGCTCTGCGATACCAGCTGCTCCATCCTGCACACCGCTACCGTCAAACCCGCCAGGTACCTGATTGGCGGCGAGGAGCGCTCGGACGAAGGTGTTCACTTTGTCAGGCTCCGGAAGGACGGGAGTTTGCCAAAAACTGTCAAGCGAACCACGATGCGTCAGTCCGGGAAGATCATAGATTGCCGTACCCAAGGTTTTCACCGCGCAGTTGGCCCTAAGAGCCGATAGGCCTGATGTCGAGTTGATCGTGACCAAACCTGTTAGCCTCGGAAAAAGCGGCTCCAATGCTCCGCCATCCATGACGATCACACGGTCCGCAACGCCGTTGGCGGCCGCGGCCTTGGCCACTCGCCCGCGCCATCCCGCCCAGCCATTGTCAAGTGGATGAGGTTTGACCACCAGCAAGGCGCTGTTTGGCGCATAGTTGGCAAAGTTCTCGATCGCGCCGCGCATCGCCGCGTCGACACCGCCAACCGGGCCGTGATGGCGAATCTGAAAATCCGTTTCCAGTTGCAGAGCCATCACGAAGACTGGTCCGCGATGGCGTGAAAAGCGCTCTAGAGTTCGACGAAGCGCATGTTTGCGATACGGCCATTTTATCGCTTTGGCGATCCAACCCACCCACTCTTTTAACGGGCCGTCTAAGGCGTGAGTGCGATAGGATGGATGGGTCAATCGGCCAAAAATCAGGTTTGCAAGGTTATATGCAACATCCATCGCAGCGTATTTGGCAAAGCTGGTTTGGTAGTTTGGGTGATGGCTGGCTCTATCGGCTATGTTTTTAATCCGCGTCCAGTCCTCAGGAAAACGGCTCGTGCCACCTGTGCCATCACGCTCGATCGTCAGGAAGTGAGGTCTGAGATAGCCCTGCTCGAAGACATGAACCCGCACGCCGGTGGGGCCCAGTCGGTCAATCGCACAACGATGCCAAAAACGTCCGTCGCCTAGGCAGACGAGATCCGTGATCCCCCAAGCCACTGCATGAGCTTCGAGCCAGTCGGCCCACTCTTCTGGCGTACCCCGGTAGTCGATGGTTCGAGTTCCACCGCGCCAAAACAGCCGATCTCCCGGGCAGAGGCAAACGCGTATCACCTCGGCCCCTCGTTCCATAAGCGCTCGTCCTAGATAGGTTGGGAACCAAGAGGCTGGACCTTGGAGCATGAGGATACGTGTGGTCACCAAGGCCTCTCATCTCAAACATCCAACTGTGGTGCAGACCGTCAGCGACGCATGAAACGCACTGATGCGCCAAAACTATCTTCTGTTCCGACCTGCCCTTCCTCCATTTGCCAAATCAGGGTTGAGAGAACGTTACGTTGAGCCGCCGGTAAGAGTGCAGGATCAACATCTGTGTAGATTCGCCGCGTTAAGGTCTCTGGATCAGCAGGTCCGTCTTCTAACGCAGCGAGAACCTGCGATGCCCGGGCTAGACGATGCTGGCGCTGATGCCTGATCATGCGGGATGGTTCGTCGATTGGATGACCATGGCCTGGCAGGAAAACATGGGCCTGAGCTGCCTCTAGCCGATCAAGCGACGCCATAAATGCGCGCATGTCCCCCTCTGGCGGGGAGACCAGCGTTGTTGCCCAACCCATGACAGTGTCGCCGGTGAAAATCACACCACCCCCCGACAAGGTAAAGGAGAGGTGGTTAGATAAGTGACCCGGCGTGTGATGGGCCACAATCTCCCAATCGGGCCCGTGGATCCGATCCCCCTCATCGAGCTTTTGATCGGGCGAGAAGGACGTGTCGCCTCCCTCCCCGCCCCCGATTTCAGTGGATGCGGCAAGTCTTTGCATCACGGCTGACATTCCATCACGGTGACTGCCGTAACCAAAGATCTCTGCCCCTGTTTTGGCCTTTAGCCAACGAGCGCCAGGGCTATGATCCACATGGCTATGTGTCACGAGGATGTGGCTGATCCGCTCACCAGGCGACAAACAGCTCAATAATCGCTCGAGATGTTCTTCACGCAACGGACCTGGGTCGATGACAGCGACCTCGCCGGTGCCGACGATATAGCTCTGCGTCCCGGTGAAAGTCATGGGCGAGGCGTTTGGACAGGTCAGACGGCGAACGCGCATGTCGCCTGGGACTTCCAGATCCTCAGGCCGGTCATAGATTGCCGACGGATCACGGTTGAATGGATCGGCTTGCATGCTTGCGACTCCTGCCTCCGAGGCCTAGCTTCACAGCCATGCTAAAAGCTGGACCATTCCTCAAGCCCTACCTACCAAACAGCCTGTTTTGGCGGGCTTTCTTAATCCTTGTTCTTCCCATTCTCGTCTTACAAGCCGTGGTCGCAATGGTGTTCATCCAACGCCACTACGAAGCCGTCACCGAGCAGATGGCGGGTTCGGTTGCACGAGAGATCAATTTCGTGATCGATCAGGTGGACAATGCGGGATCGACCGACAGCCTAGAACGAACCCTGAGAGACCTGGGACAGTCGCTAAATGTCAGCATCGCCTTCTTTGACAGCGAAGGCGGACCACCACCAGATTTTCGGGATCTTTTCGATCTGACTGGGATCGTCGTGTCGGAGACTTTGCGAGCTAAAATCCGCAATCCAATCAGCCTCGACTTCATCTCTCATCGCAAAAGCGTTGTCATCGATGTGTACACGGGCAAGGGCGTTCTACAGGTGATCGTTGGCCGCCGCCAATTGAACGCGGCCAATCCGCACCTTCTCTTGGTCTGGATGGCGGCAACGGCCATTGCGCTGACCGCAGTTGCGACACTGTTTCTGCGCAACCAGATCCGTCCAATTCGAGAGTTGGCAAAGACCGCCATCGCGTTTGGCCGCGGCCGATCTGAACCGTATCGGCCCGGTGGGGCGGAGGAAGTTCGCCGAGCAGGGCATGCTTTCTTGGACATGCGTGGCCGGATCGAAAGACAGATCGAGCAACGGACGCGCATGCTCTCAGGCGTCAGCCACGATCTGCGCACACCGCTGACCCGGATGCGCCTAGCACTCGCTGTTGCCGAGCCGTCAGAAGAGGTTGAGGAACTCACCCAGGACGTCGCCGAGATGGAGCATATGCTGGACGCTTTCTTGGACTTCGCTAAGGGAGCGAACGGTGAAGCGCCTGAGCTTTGCTCACCGATCGAGCTCGCTGACGAAGTGATCCGCGACGCGAGGCGTCAGAGTCACGCCGTATCAGCCTATACTGAGATCGAAACGCCTGAGCGCCGCGAGGTCATGCTCCGTCGGGCCGAGACAAAGAGGTGTCTGACGAATTTGGTTGGCAATGCAATCAGCTATGGTGAGCAGGTGTCACTTACGACGCGCTTAACTAAAAGGTATTTGGAGTTCATCGTCGAAGATGATGGTCCAGGGATCCCACCAGAGCGGCGCGAAGAAGTGCTCAAACCGTTCACGCGCCTCGACGAGAGCCGAAGTCAGAACATCGCGAGCGGCGTAGGCCTCGGCCTCTCAATAGCGCTCGATATCGTACGAAGCCAGGGTGGTTCACTTCGCCTCGGCGACAGTGCTCGGTTGGGTGGACTAGCAGCAAGCGTAATCTTGCCGCGCTAAGTCTCAGTACTCTTCTTCTTCCGATGCCGGACCAGTCGTCAGGTTCTCCCACGCACGGCGCAGATAGTCCGGGCGCAGTTGCGGAGCGACACCCTCATAGGTGCAGATCGAGAGACACTGATCGATCAGGAACTTCGGATGGAACGAGCTAAAGTTCCGACCATTTGCTTCGTAGAGATCGAACAGCACAAAGGCGAGCAGATGCTCGTCAACCGTTAGCCCATGGGCCTTTGCTGTCGACAGGAAGATCCGAATGTATGTCTCGCGCGTTGGGCGATCGATATGAATCTTGTGACGCAGACGGCGGAGTGCCGCTTCGTCCACCAGATCTTCCGGCATTTTGTTGGTCGAGAAGACCACCAAAAGCTCAAACGGCACTTCGAACTTCCGACCCGATTGCAGCGTCAGGTAGTCGACGCGCTTCTCAAGCGGGATGATCAACCGGTTAACGATATCCTGCGGGCTCTGGCGTTGACGGCCAAAGTCATCGACCACGAACACGCCGCCATTGGCTTTCATTTGCAGTGGGGCGGAATAAGTCCGGCTGACCGGGCTGTAGGAGAGGTCCAGCATCTCCATCATCAGCTCACCGCCGGTGATCAGAGAGGGCCGTTTGCAAAGCGCATAGCGTTGATCGTAGTTCAGCGTGTTACGTAGGCCGTTCATCGCTTCGTGGCCGCCGCCGACCGTCTCGTGCACTTCCGGATCGAAAACACGAATGATCTGGTTGTCGACCGCGACGCAGTAAGGCACCAGGATAAGGTCCTGATACGCCTCGCAGAGCGCCTCAGAGATAGTCGATTTACCATTGCCCGGCGGGCCGTAGATCAGCATCGATGTAGAGGAGTTCGCCGCCGGCCCGAGCTTTTGCATCAAGTCTTCTGTGATCACGAGGTCGCGGAACACATAGTTCAGACGGTTTCGGCTCAGCACTTCGTTGCGCACCGGCTGATCGTTCATCACCTTGACGTAGTTCGCTACCGGAACAGGCGCGGCACCCGTCCAATCCGAAAAGCTGAGGGCTTCTTGCGCCCATGCACGACCCTTGTTGGTCAGCTGATACTTCATCTCAGCGTTTAGATTCGCACCGAGCTGGCCCATCTTCTGGAACAAGCCCTTCATTTCGGCGATTTCGATGATTTGCTCTACCACCCGCGGTGGGAGCTTGATCGCGTGGCTCATCGCGCTCGGCCGTTCCAAGCCGTTTCGGAAAACGGTCTTAACGAGCAGGTCGATCAGGTAGGTCGGTTCAAGACCAGTCTCGTCCAGGCTGCGCGGAGACGACGCTTCAGGGTAGCGTCTGTAAGTCCCTGCATCTGGTAAGTGTCGCTCCAAAGCAGACATATCTCACCCCAAGTTTCTCATCCAATTTCTAGCAACTCTTCAGTGGATTACATATACGCAAGCTTGGTGACAGTACGGCACAATATGGGAATCTTCAATGCATTCTCGCCCCATTTTGAACGTTAAGATCTGGTTTAAGCAAAACAATGCCTCCTTCTTCGTCACTTAATCCCAGTGTCAACACTTCAGACATAAAGGGCCCAATCTGGCGAGGAGGGAAGTTCACCACTCCCAATACTTGCCGTCCGATCAACATGTCGGGCTTATAATGGTCGGTGATTTGGGCTGAAGTTTTCTTGATGCCGATTTCGGGCCCAAAGTCGATCCACAGTTTGATCGCGGGCTTTCGGGCCTCTGGAAATGGTTCAGCGCGTCGTACCGTGCCAACCCGTATATCGACCTTCAAGAAGTCGTCAAAACTGATCTCTTCGCTCATTTGCCTGCCGTCCTTCCGATGGGAGGATCAAACGCATCCTTTCCACTCAGAGGCAAGCGTCAGCGTGCTAATTCACGCGATCGTTCCGCCGCAGATGCAACCGTGCGCCGAATTAGGTCAGGCAAGTCCTGCATCAGAACATTCAGTCCAGCCGCCGTTGTCCCACCTGGGGACGTCACATTTTGCCTCAGCACAGCTACGGGTTCATCCGAGGCCGCTGCCAACGCACCGGCACCCGAAACCGTAGCACGCGCCAGGGCCATGGCGAGGTTCGGTGGCAAACCTTCCGCTTCACCGGCCGCGGCCATGGCTTCTATGAGATGGAAAACATATGCGGGTCCTGAACCCGACAGCCCCGTGACCGCGTCCATCTGCGCCTCAGTGTCGAGCCGAACCGTCGCCCCCACGGCCGACATCAAACTCTCCGCCATCGCTATATGACTGTCGGTTGTCGCCGCGTTCCCGATGATTGCTGAGATGCCAAGCCCAATCGCGGCTGGCGTGTTAGGCATTACGCGAATGATTGGGGTCCGAGGCCCAAAAATCGCTTCGAGCGCGTTGATTGGCGTACCCGCCGCGACCGAGATGAACACGGTTCCAGATGCCGCCAAGGGAGCTAGCTCAGGCGCTGCTTCAAGAATGATCTGAGGCTTGACGGCCAAGATGGCGACAGAGGCCTCGCCCGGAACGTCGGCATTCAGTTTTACTCCAGAAGCGTGCAATGCTTCTGAGGGATTGGGCTCACGAATGTGGATGGCGGCTGGATCGAACCCAGAAGAGACCCAGCCCTGCAAGAGTGCGCCGCCCATCTTCCCGCAGCCGAGCAAAACGAG
>JBCDAQ010000155.1:0-9115 GCA_039185285.1 Pseudomonadota bacterium | reverse complement strand
GCCGTCTTTTCGGGCCTCGCGATCTGTTGTCATGTCGTTCATTCTGCGGCCTCCTTCGCAGCGGTCATCTCAGCGGCGGCGGCTTGGATGGATTTGACGATGTTCTGGTATCCGCTTTGGCATGGCAGGCAATATCTGCCGCTGCACCGGATACCAGAACATCGTCAAATCCATCCAAGCCGCCGCCGCTGAGATGACCGCTGCGAAGGAGGCCGCAGAATGAACGACATGACAACAGATCGCGAGGCCCGAAAAGACGGCCTCAAAGGCCTCGGTTGCTCGCGCAAACGCGTCGAAGACGCGCGCTTCACCCAAGGCAAAGGCAACTATGTCGATGACATTAAGCTCGACGGCATGCTCTTTGGCGACTTCGTTCGCTCACCCTATGCCCATGCTCGGGTGACGAAGATCGACAAGGATGCCGCTCTCGAAGTGCCCGGCGTCCTCGCGGTGCTGACCGCCGAGGATCTGGCGCCTCTGGGTCTCCATTGGATGCCGACCTTGGCGGGCGACAAGCAGATGGTGTTGGCCGATGGCAAAGTGCTGTTTCAAGGTCAGGAAGTCGCCTTTGTCGTCGCCGAGGACCGCTATGCCGCAGCCGATGGGATCGAGGCGGTCGAGGTGGAGTACGAAGAACTCCCCGTCATCGTCGATCCGTTCGAGGCGCTCAAGTCCGACGTCGTGCTCCGCGAAGATCTCGACCCGACCGCCCCTGGCGCGCACGGGCCGCGCAAACACCCCAACCATATCTTCACCTGGGAGGCCGGCGACAAAGAGCCCACCGAAGAGGTGATCGCGAATGCCGAGGTCGTGGCGCAAGAGACCATGTACTATCACCGCACGCATCCCTGTCCGCTCGAGACCTGCGGCTGCGTTGCCTCGATGGACAAAGTCAACGGCAAGCTGACGCTCTATGGCACATTCCAGGCCCCCCATGCGATCCGCACCGTGGTCTCGCTGATCTCAGGCATCGAAGAGCACAATATTCGCGTAGTCTCGCCCGATATCGGTGGTGGGTTTGGCAACAAAGTGGGCGCCTATCCAGGCTATGTCTGCTCGGTCGTTGCCTCGATCGTCACGGGCAAGCCGGTCAAGTGGATCGAGGATCGGATGGACAATCTGATGACCACGGCCTTTGCCCGCGATTACTGGATGAGCGGTAAGATCTCCGCCACCAAAGAGGGTAAGATCACAGGGCTCCAATGTCACGTGACTGCCGATCATGGCGGGTTCGATGCCTGTGCAGATCCGACCAAATTCCCGGCGGGTTTCATGAATATCTGCACCGGTAGCTATGACATCCCAACCGCTTATCTCGAGGTGGACGGGGTCTATACGAACAAAGCGCCGGGTGGTGTCAGTTATCGCTGCTCCTTCCGAGTGACGGAGGCCGTGTATTTCATCGAACGCATGATCGAGGTTCTGGCCATCGAGCTGAACATGGATGCCGCCGAACTGCGCCGGATCAACTTCATCAAGAAGGAGCAATTCCCTTACACGGCTGCTCTGGGTTGGGAGTATGACAGCGGCGACTATCACACCGCCTGGGACAAAGCGCTTGAGGCTGTCAACTACAAAGCTCTCAGGGCCGAGCAAGCGCAACGTGTCGAAGACTTCAAAGCCGGTAAAACCAGAAAGCTGATGGGGATCGGTCTAAGCTTTTTCACCGAGATTGTGGGCGCAGGCCCGGTGAAGAACTGTGACATCCTCGGCCTCGGCATGTTCGATAGTTGCGAGATCCGGATCCACCCAACTGGCTCAGCAATCGCACGTCTGGGCACGATCAGCCAAGGCCAAGGGCACGCGACAACTTTCGCGCAGATCCTGGCGTCAGAGATTGGCCTGCCTGCGGACTCGATCACGATCGAGGAAGGCGATACGGACACTGCACCCTATGGGCTCGGGACCTATGGCTCGCGCTCGACCCCGGTCGCAGGCGCCGCAACGGCGATGGCCGGGCGTAAGATCCGGGCAAAAGCGCAAATGATCGCTGCCTATCTTCTTGAGGTCCACGATGATGACGTCGAATTCGACGTTGATCGCTTTGTGGTCAAGGGGGCGCCGGAGCGGTTCAAGACGATGAAGGAGATCGCATTTGCCGCCTATAATCAGGCGATCCCGGGGATTGAGCCAGGGCTCGAGGCCGTCAGCTATTACGACCCGCCGAACATGACCTATCCGTTCGGCGCCTATGTCTGTGTCATGGATATCGATGTGGACACAGGCGTTCCTGACATCCGTCGCTTCTACGCGCTCGATGATTGCGGCACGCGGATCAACCCGATGATCATCGAGGGCCAAGTGCATGGTGGCCTGACCGAGGCACTGGCTGTCGCGCTGGGCCAAGAGATCGCCTATGACGAGCTGGGCAACTGCAAGACAGGCACGCTCATGGATTTCTTCCTACCAACGGCGTGGGAGGTCCCGAACTATGAGACCGACTACACAGTCACGCCCAGCCCACACCATCCGATCGGTGCGAAAGGCGTGGGCGAAAGCCCACATGTCGGTGGCGTGCCCTGTTTCTCCAACGCGGTGCAGGATGCTTTCCGCCCGTTTGGACTGCGCCATACGAATATGCCCCATGACCATTGGCGGATCTGGAAAACCGCCAATCAGCTTGGTCTGCATGGCGCGTGAAAGGGGCGCCGGGCGCGGCAGTGAAGGTCGCCCCGGCGCGAAATTCGATGAGTTGGACTGATCTACACAAGGCGCTTGAGCGCACCGGGTATATCGCTTCCGACGACCTCGCCGTTGCCCTGCAACTCGCGTTGTCGCTGGAACGCCCTCTCCTGCTGGAGGGGGCGGCCGGTGTTGGCAAAACGGAGGTTGCTCGGGCGCTGTCAGAGGCGCATTCCGCCAAACTGATCCGGCTTCAGTGCTATGAAGGGCTGGACGCTGCTCAGGCCATCTACGAATGGAACTACCAACGCCAGCTTCTCACAATCCGGGCCGCGGCCGAGGATGGGCAAACCGGCAAAGCGGTGGAAGAACGTATCTTCTCACGCGACTTCCTGCTCGAACGCCCGCTTCTCGCCGCGATCACTCAGGCGAAGCCTCCGGTTCTTCTGATCGATGAGATCGACCGGGCGGATGAGGAGTTCGAGGCCTATCTCCTGGAGGTTCTCTCGGACTACCAGGTCTCGATCCCCGAGCTTGGGACGATCACCGCAACCGCGCGGCCCATCGTTATCCTAACGTCAAACGGCACTCGTGATCTGTCTGACGCGCTGCGTCGGCGCTGCCTCTACACCTATGTCGACTATCCCGACCGGGCGACCGAACAAGCGATCTTGCAGGCAAGGGCGCCAGAGATCGACGCTCGTCTTGCCGATCAAGTCGTCGGCTTCGTCCAGCGCCTGCGCGAGGAGGAGCTGGAGAAGACCCCTGGCATCGCTGAGATGTTGGATTTTGCGGCCGCCCTGATGGGTCTCGGGATTGCTGATCTGACTGAGAGCCCGGCAGTTTTGCAATCGACTCTTACCACACTCCTGAAAACTCAAAGCGATCAGGCACGGATCACGAAGGAGGTCGCTGGCCGGATCGCGGGGCGGGCGGCATGACCCGGGTCACACGCTTTGCCAGCCGCGATCCCGGACCTTCGGCCCGGATCGTCGGGTTTATCGCGCATCTTAGAGCGAACGGCTTTCGGCTTGGGGTTGGGGAGACCGAACGCTCGATCCAGGCGCTGGACGTTTTGGGCGCCGTCACACCTGAACAGTGCAGGCGCACGCTGCGCCCCGTCTGCACCGGCTGTAAGGAGGATGCCGAGCGGTTCGATGCCCTATTTGACAGCTATTGGATGGATGCGGGCCGGGTAAAGCAGAAGATCGTGCAGACGCCATCCTCCTCTACCAGCTCCTCCGTTCACTCCTCCCGCGATGGCAGTGGACAAGATCTCGGCGGGGCTGGCTCGGCAACAGCGCCTGATGAGAGCCGAGGAGAGGCCGAAAGCGATGGTACGGGCAAGCTGGTCGCGACCGATCTGCGCAATCTCTCGCGCAAAGATCTGCGCGACCTGGTGCGCCCTGAGGAGATCACCGAAGCCGAACAGATCGCACGCCGTTTGGGTGAGGCGCTCAGGGATCGCCGTTCCCGTCGCCGGATCGCTGCGCGCAAAGGGGACCGGCTGCATTTCCGCAAAACCATCCGGCGCAGCCTCGCCACCGGTGGAGAGCCGCTCAACCTGATGCGCAAGAGACGCCCCGACCGCAGCCGCAAGATCGTCGCTCTCTGCGATGTCTCCGGCTCGATGAGCGTCTACGCGAAGATATTCCTGTCCTTCCTGGCGGGTTTGATGCGGGCGGATAGCTCAGCCGATGCCTATCTCTTTCACACGCGCCTCGTGCGAATTACCGAGGCATTGCGCGATAAAGACACCATGCGCGCGATTGGGCGCATGTCCCTGATGGCCGACGGGTTCGGCGGCGGCTCAAAGATCGGCCCCTCCCTACAGCTTTTTGCTGAGACCTATGCCAAACGTTTCGTGGATGGGCGCAGTGTCGTCCTGATCCTCTCAGATGGTTATGATACTAGTCCGCCGGAGGTGCTGCGGACCGCCATGGCGCGCATCAAGAAGCGTGATTGCAAGATCATTTGGCTCAATCCTTTGAAGGGCTGGCGCGACTATGCCCCGGTCGCCACAGGCATGGCGGCGGCATTACCTCATCTCGATCTCTTCTCCGCCGCCAATACGCTGGATGATCTCGCAGCCCTCGAACCGGAGCTCAGCGCGCTATGACCTCGGCTGAGATTTTATCGCAGGATTTGGCCGAGGCAGCCCAGCAATTACGGGCTCAGAACCAACCCTTTGCCTTTGCCACGATCGTGCGCACGGCGGGGCCGACGGCGGCGAAACCCGGTGCCAAAGCTCTCCTCAGCGCGGACGGGACCATTCTTCAAGGCTGGCTTGGCGGCGGCTGTACACGCGGAGCCGTCAAGCGGGTTGCGCTCGAAGCGTTGCGAAGCGGCAACCCCCAATTAGTCTCGGTCGCGCCCGAAGACTTGCTTGCTGAGCAGGGGATCACGCCCGGAGACGCTACCGAAGGTCGGCAGTATGCCCGCAATGGCTGTCCGTCGCGGGGCAGCGTGGACATTTTCATCGAGCCATGCCTGCCGATCCCGCAGCTTGTCATTCTGGGCGCATCACCCGTCGCCGATGCGCTTGCCACCCTCGCACCGCAGTTTCATTGGTCCGTTTCTGCAACCGTCCCCGAAGACGCCGCTGAGACGGCTCAACAGCCCCCTGTCATCGTGATCGCAACCCAGGGGCAGGGCGACCTTGCGGCGTTGCGGCGTGCCTTCAGCCTTCCGACCATCCATGTCGCCTTTGTCGGCAGTGCGCGGAAGTTCGCAACCCTGGCCGAACGCCTCGAGGCCGATGGCTACGATCCTGCGCAGATCCTGGCCGTTAAAGCGCCCGCTGGCCTCGATATTGGGGCCGTCACCGCTGAAGAGATCGCCCTCTCCATCCTCGCGGAGCTTGTTCAGGTCAGACGCCGCAAGGCGCAGCTGGCCGATGAGTGAGACCCTCCGCGGCACTCCAGGGCCACGCAACCAACGCCATCAATCATGATCAAACACCGATATCGATAGGAAAGGATACGCAATGGAATTGGCAGACGAGATTACCATAAATGCCCCGAAGGACGTGGTTTATGCAGCCCTCAATGACCCGGATGTCCTTCGCGCATGCATCCCCGGATGCGAGGAGCTGATCCAGCACTCCGACACCGAGCTTGAAGCGAAAGTCGTCTTGAAAGTGGGCCCGGTAAAGGCGCGCTTCAGCGGCAACGTACAATTGGACAAGGCCGGTGCACCAGACGCTTTTTCACTGTCGGGGCAGGGCAACGGCGGTGTTGCGGGCCACGCAAAGGGGGGCGCTGATGTAAGACTGGCAGCAGACGGAGACCAGACCATATTGAGCTACGAGGCAAAGGCTCAAGTCGGTGGCAAAATTGCGCAACTCGGCAGCCGGTTGATCCAAAGCACGGCCAAGAAGCTTGCGGCAAAATTCTTTAAATCCTTTGCCGACTCTCTAAATGAAGCAGCGGTTTCGTAATCCACCACCAGAAACACCACTTTTAAAATGGATCGTTGATCCGATTTGCGGGCCGTTTGGAATGCGCTCGGGGTAAGTTTATATCGCTTTCGCCGAAGTCGGGCAGTCTTTGGCTAAATGAACTTGGACAAAGCGCACGTTTTTCCGAGGTAGTCCGCTCTGTTCATGATCTTTTGTGGCCGCGCGTGCATCACGCTACCGGTCAATGGACGGTAACGCTTCTAGTGCCTTGCAAGCTGGACCATACCGATGATCATAGGCAGCCGAAAAAACGAATGATTCACATTGGGAGGGAGACATGCAAACACTCGTACGCACACTTATCGTGGGGCTCGTTGGCGCAACATTCGCCACAGGGCCAGCGAGTGCCGAAACCAGGGTTACTTACAAATCGGCAAAGTCGACATCGTCTTATTACCAGATGGCGGTCCAGATCTCGGAGGCGATGAAAACCGGCACCGATGGCGAGATCATTGTGACGGTCGAAGAAAGCCAAGGCTCGGTACAGAACGTGATGGAAACTCGGGCTCGAGGCGGCGACTACGTCTTCACAACGCCACCCGTGTTGGTCAAGCTCGCCCAAGGTGGCAAGGCCATGTTCGAGGGCAAAGGCAGCCCAAAATTCGATGAAATCCGGGCCCTATTCCCTATTCCCTCTCTGACCATGCACTTTGTCCTGTCTGCGGATAGTGGCGTAACGGATTTTGCGGGGCTGGAGGGCAAGAAGATCCTGATCGGCAAGGGTTCTTTCGGGGCACGCGAGGGTGCGAAGTATCTTGGCCTCTTTGGGCTGGAGGGTAAGGTCGACCTTGCTGATGTTGAGCTTTCGAACGCGGTCCCCGCGCTGAAAAACGGTCAGATCGATGGTTTCGTAACAGCAGGTTCTTTCCCGGCACCCAACGTGATTGAGGCTGCGGCCTCTACCGGAGTGACCGTCCTCTCCCTATCTGAAGACCAGATTGCCAAGACCAAACGCACCAAGCTGGTGATCCCAGCGGGTACTTATGCCGGCCAAGATCAGCCGATTACCACGACCTCACTGCCTGTGGTGGCCTATACGACAACGGCGATGGACGAGGACACGGCCTATGCGTTGACGAAGACCTATTGGGAGCAAAAAGCAGCAATGGGTGACGACGCGGCCTGGTGGAATGGCGTGGATGCGGGCTTGATGGAGAACATAACGGGCAAGATTCATCCGGGTGCTGCCCGCTATTATGAAGAAGCCGGTATCGCCTTAACCGAAACTCAGAAATGAGGTGATGGGGCTGGTATCATACTCCAGCCCCGAGATTCATGGCACGGTTTGTCTGGGCGGCTCTTGGGTTTGCCGCCATCGTTTTCCATATCGGGCTGATCTTCTCAGGTCTTGTGCCGAACCTGATTGCACGTCCGGTACACCTCGCGCTGGCGCTGCCTTGGGTGCTGATCTACGCGGCCGAGGGCGGGTTGGCAAAGGTGACTGGTTGGCTTCTGGCGGTCTCTGGTATTGCAGGGTGCCTCTGGATCGCCTGGCATCAGAATGCGCTGAGCGATCAGTATGGGTTCCTCGAGAGCGAGTTTCAGATCGCGATTGCCGTGGTCCTAATCGTCGTTGTTTTGGAGGCCGCACGCCGTGCCATCGGGTGGCCTTTGCCGGTGATCGCGGCTCTTACTTTGGCCTATGGTCTCTTCGGGCAGCATATTCCGGGTGAGTTCGGACATTCCGGAACGCCGATCGCCTCATTCTTGGGCACGCTGACCATCGCTGAAGGCGGGCTTTGGGGGAGCCTGACCGGCGTTTCAGTGAACGTGGTGGCCGTCTTCGTCATCTTCGGTGCGGTGCTGAACGCAGGCGAAGCCGGGCAGGGGTTCATGAACATTGCCATGGCCGCGGCAGGACGTCTCAAAGGTGGGGCTGCCAAGGTCTCGGTTATATCCTCCGCGCTCTTTGGGTCAATTTCAGGCTCGGCCTCCGCTAACGTCGCCTCGACGGGAGCAATCACGCTGCCTGCTATGACACGGCTCGGCTATCCCAAACGCATGGCCGGCGCGGTCGAAGCGGTTGCGTCCTCCGGTGGGCAGATCATGCCACCGCTGATGGGAGCGGGCGCCTTCGTAATGGTCGAGCTGACCGGTGTGCCCTATGTCGAGATCATGGCCGCTGCGCTCTTGCCTGCCATCCTCTATTTCTTCGCGGTCTGGATTGGCATTAATGCATTCGCGGCACGCCACCACTTGCCGCCGGTCGCTGCGGAGGATCAACCCAGTGGGCGGGAAGTTGCAATCACCGCGGCGTTTTTCCTTGTGCCATTCACCGTGCTGATGTGGGGGATGTTCGGCGCTGGGCTGACACCGCAATACGCTGCATCTATGGCTATACTGACAGGGGCCGCAATGCTCACCGTCAATGTTCGGCTGAGCTTTGACTGGCGTCGCTCACTGGACCGGATTGAGCAGGCATGCCTAACCGCTGGTCGTCAGATCGCGATGATCGCATCGATCATCCTATGCGCCTCGATCGTCATAGGCGTTTTATCGATCACAGGGCTGGGGGTGAAGATCACTTCTCTCATCCTCTCGGGATCGGGGGGGCTTTTGTGGCCGTCACTATTTTTGACAGCATTGGCTTGTTTGATCTTGGGCATGGAGGTGCCGACCACTGCGGCCTATGTGATTTGCGTCTCGGTGGCGGGGCCTGCGCTTATCAAGCTCGGCCTCGACCCGCTACAAGCGCATTTGTTCGTCTTTTGGTTCGCGTTGCTGAGCACGATAACGCCCCCCGTTTGTGGCGCGGTCTTCATCGCAGCAGGTATGGTGGGTGAGAATTGGCTCAAGGTAGCCCTCTATGCAATGGCCTTGGGTGTGGGGCTCTACGTTATTCCGCTCGGTATGATCGCAAATCCGGATTTGATCGCTTTGCAGGACAAAACGGCGCTTGCCCTTCTCGCCGCCGCAAAGATCGGATTGGGGCTCGCAGCTCTATCTCACGGTGTAATCGGCAAGTTCACCATACTCGCCCGGCTGGCACTTTTAGCTGCAGGTACGGGTATAATCTTTGTGGCAATCTAGTTC
>JBCDAQ010000154.1:0-9118 GCA_039185285.1 Pseudomonadota bacterium | reverse complement strand
TGTAGGGCGGGTAGCTTGGTGCGCTCACGTCATGGGACATGACCTGATCCAGCATGTTAGCCAGACGGTCAAAGCCGACGGAAGAGCGGTAAAGCGGGGTAAGATCGAGAGTACGCATCTGTATCCTCCTAGAAGCGATATAGCGATAATGGCCCCCATCATTGGCGGGCCTGAGTAGTGACGAACCCGATCATCGGCGTCCGTCAGTGACTAGCTGGGGAGGGGATTTCAGGAATTCAAGGGGTCGGTCGAGCCTGCATCACCGCGTCGGCCAGTCCCGCGTCGACCAGTCCTTCATCCACCCGAACAGCCCAGGCAATTGCACGCCCTTCAGAGCGGCTCATGGCTGAGACGACACCAACCAGTCGTTCCTCTCCGTCAATCTCGGCAAATAGCGGAGAGCCTGACGCACCGAACGTCACTTCGCATTTCACCGCCATCACACTGTCCTTCTCGCCAAGGATCTTGCAGCCACGCTGGCGGGTCAGCGCGTGGGCGCGGTCGCGGCGATAGCTGATGATGGTCAAAGGGCTGCCGGTTCTCGGGGCGGCCGCGATCAGGAAATAGGGGGCGGATTGCTCGGGGATAGGGTTCTCGAGCTTGATGACGGCGAGATCAGAGGAAATCAGATCAAGGTCGGATTGGCTGAATGGGTCGTAATCAGAGTGCACGATCACTTCTTTGGCCTGCGAATGCCCGGCTCTTTGACCCTGCCGCCATCCGGCAACAAAATGGATGTTGCCAAGTTTATGGACCTTGCCGGTTTGGGCTGAGACGACGCAATGCGCGGCAGTCAGAACAAGTTCTTCTGAGATCAAGGTCCCCGTACACATCCCTCGTTCTGAGAAATTGGCGATGTTTACTCGGCCGACGCCGCGCCAAGGCACATGTTCCTCGATCGTTAGCATGCGCAACCGGTCAAGATCGAGCGCGTGAGCTGGGGACACCGCTACCAAGAGAGCAACAAACCAGAGGAGCAAGCGAGCGTTCATCCGATGAACATAGTGATTCCTGCGACCCGTAGCGAGCAGAATTAGGGGCAGATCACTCCGCCGCGATCTGATGACCCAGTAGAGGCGCAATCGCTTCCGGGCAGGGGCCACCTGTTGCCCAGTCCAAGAGTTGGACCGTGTGAACGATAGGTAGATCGGTGCCCGAGCCGATTTGCATCATGCAGCCGATATTGCCTGCTGCAATCAACTGGGGTGCTGTCGCCTCGATGTTCTTCACCTTCCGGGTCTTCAGCTCGCCTGCGATCGCTGGTTGGAGGATGTTGTAGGTGCCCGCTGATCCACAACATAGATGCCCTTCGCGCGGCTCCAGCACTTTGAACCCCGCCTTGCGCAGCAGCTTCTTGGGCGCATCAGTGACCTTTTGGCCATGTTGGAGCGAACAGGCGGCGTGATAGGCAACCCGCAAGCGCGGCACTAGGGTCTCCGCTAACCCGATCTCCTCCATGAACTCCGAGATATCGCGGGTGAGCACTGAAACGCGGGCCGCATCTTCAGCCGTCTCGGTCAGTCGCAGCATATAGCCGTAATCCTTCACCGTTGTGCCGCAGCCCGAGGTGTTGATCAGGATCGCATCCAAACCGTCTCCTTCGATCTCCCGCGTCCAGGCGGCGATATTGGCGTTGGCTGAAGCATGGCTCTGTTCCGTCTTGCCCATATGGTGGGTCAGAGCCCCGCAACATCCGATGCCATCTGCGATCACCACATCATAGCCATGCCGGGTCAGCAGCCGGATGGTCGAGGCGTTGATCTCAGCATCCAATGCTTTCTGAGCGCATCCCGTCATCAGGGCGACACGCCCCTTGCGTGTCCCCAGCGCGGGGTGAACTTGCGGGTCGTCATGGCGGGCGGGTGGCTCGATCCGCTTCGGAGCCAAAGCCAGCATCGCACCGATCCGACCTGGGATGAACCGAGCGAGCGGCTTGGCTAGCATCGCGCCGGCCATCGCCAGTCTGAACCGCTGTGGATAGGGCAGGATCAGGCTTAGAACCCAGCGCAGATAGCGGTCATGCCAGGGGCGCGTGTAGGTCTCCTCAATATGCTCGCGCGCGTGATCCACCAGATGCATGTAATGCACGCCCGACGGACAGGTGGTCATGCAGGCGAGGCAGGAGAGACAACGGTCGATATGCTTGACCGTATGCGCATCCGCCGGGCGGTCATTCTCCAGCATGTCCTTGATCTGATAGATCCGGCCTCGTGGGCTGTCCAACTCATCGCCGAGTACCTGGTACGAGGGGCATGTCGCCGTACAAAATCCGCAATGGACACAGGAGCGCAGGATCTCGTTGGCCCGCGCGATGCCAGGGTTTTTCAGCTGCTCTTCGGTGAAATGGGTCTGCATCCTCGGCCTCAGTTCGGTCGGTTGGTCAGGGTGAGAGGGATGGAGCGTTCCTCCAGCCCCGCCTCGTGAAAGCGGAAACGCGCCGGGCCTTTGATCCCGGCCTGACCCAACACACGCTCAGCAATACCGATCGCCTTGGAGATATCGGTGACAACGAGGTCAATATAGACGTGCAGAAGCCCATGGCCTTCGCCAACCACGGCACCGATCCCTGCTGATTGGAGCATCTCGTTGACTTTCTCGGCGAGGTCAGCGCGCTCTGCCACTTTGTCGAAAGCATGAGCTTCGGTGCGTGCGATGCAGATCCCGCAAAAGCTCTCATCGAAACGGCTGTACCGGGGCATTGAGACACGGGCACCCTGCAGCATGGCCTGGCAAAGCGCTGGATAGGGCGTAATGTAAGAGACCAAGTCTGTCCCAATATCAGGTTCTTCACGATCTGGAGTCAGCTCCAGCAGGGAATACTCCGACTCCTGGGTGAGGGGCGCGGTTAGTGATCTCGCGGGTCGTGCATCCTTGAGGCTTTGCAACACTGCCTCGGTCTCTTCCATGAAGCCCGGCAGCCAAGTTTGCGCATCGGGCGTGCGTGAAAGAACGGACCCGAGCATTCCCTTCGGCTCGCCAGCGATCTCACCCAGCCAATCGCGTTCGACCGCTTCGCCGAAGAGGACCGAGAAGGTGAGCCCTGCAAACCCGCCCAATGTCTCTTCGTCACCGCGGCCAATTCCCGTGAAATCGACCCTTTGGTGCTGACCTGCTGTGGCGCGGATACCTGTGAGTGGGAACTCCATACTGGCGCGGCCAGAAATCAGCCCGACCGTATTCTCGTCCAGCGAACTCGGTGGGCGCGCGTCGTAGAACAGCCATCGCGGCAGGTCGGGCGCTTTCTTGAGCAACGCGCGGGCCAAGGGACGGGCCTGGTGGTTCAGCTCCGGGCTGATGGCAAGGTGATGCCCCCGCTCTGACGGGCCGTACTCCCAAAAGATCCCCATTTGATCGAGATTGCCCATCGCTTCGATCGTCGCATCAGCCGGATCAATCTCGGTATCGCCACCGCTGAAAGCTTTGTCGAGCTCACCTTCAATTTGGAGGAAACGCTCCCAGAATTGGTCTATGGCCGATGTCTCCTCAGGCGAGATCCGGTCTGCCCAGAAATCATATGCATCCGCCATCACGCCCTCATTCGGCCTGGGTTGAGAATGCCCTTTGGATCGAATTTGGCCCGCAACCCGGCGGAAATCCGCTGCAGGGGAGCCGGTTCAGGATCGAAAACGTCAACCGCTGCTCGGCTGACAGCGGAAGCACGGATCAAAGTCGCATGCCCGCCAAGCGCCGCGGTTTGAACCCGCAGCTCAACGGCGCCCAGGTCGCCTTCTTCTGGTGTTGCCAACCAAACGAGCCCGCCACCCCAATCATAGACGACGGCATCGACGTCGATCTTCTCACGCAGGGCGGCAATCAAATTTGGGCCGTCACTTGGCTTGACTGAGACACGCCAGACTGCCCCTTCCCGATCTGCCAGAGGTGTGACGTTCTTAATCGCCTCCCAGGCCCGAGCACTGTCAGTGCCCTCATGGGCCGTCCAGTCGGCACCCAACAAGTCGATCAGTTCCTGCGAACGGTAGGTCACCGACTCAGTGAGGCCTTCAATCCGGATCTGAGTGACGGCATCACTTGCACCTGCACCGATATGTGCCGCGCCCGAGACATCGAAAGGTGAGCCAAGGGCCTCGGCCATTGCGCCGACGGCCTTGGCATCGTCGAGACCGGTTGCTTTCAGGGTAATCTCGGCCTGAGGTTTTGGCAGAACCTTAAAGCCAATCTCGGTCAAAACGCCCAAGGTCCCGTAGGAACCCGCCATCAGCTTGACCAGGTCATAGCCGGTGACGTTCTTCATCACGCGCCCGCCATTCTTGATCACGGTGCCCTCACCGTCGACCAGGCGAACGCCGATCATCGAGTCGCGGCAAGCACCTGCCTTCAGGCGTCTCGGGCCAGAAACCGCGCAGGCGACCATGCCGCCGATGGTCGGTTCTCCCTCGCTGCGCAGGATCGCCCTGTGGTCCATTGGCTCGAAGGGCAGCATTTGACCTTCGGCGGCTAGCGTCTCCTCCACCTCGCTCACAGGTGTTCCCGCCTTGACCACCAGCGTGAGCGCTCCCGGCTCATAAAGACTAATACCGCTGATACCCCGAGTGGAGAGTGTCGCCTCCGCCTGGACTGGTCGACCCAAGCCTTGCCGGGTGCGACCGCCGGTAACTTCCAACGGCGCGCCACGTCCGGCGGCGTCGGCGACCATTTCGGCCAGCTCCGCCTCGCTTTTTGGGGCGAGTGTGGTCATCTCAATCTCCTCCGCCCGCTCAGCCGCGTCGCGATTGCGAGGTCGCCAGCGGGAAGACCTTGGCTGGATTCAGGATCCAAGCCGGATCAAAGACGTCTTTCACATCCATCTGTGCTTCGAGATCTGCGTCCGCGTATTGATGGGTCATCAGATCGCGCTTCTCGACGCCCACGCCATGCTCGCCCGTCAGGCAGCCGCCCACATCGACGCAGAGGCGCAGGAGATCGGCGCCCAGCGCCTCGGCCTTCTCCAAGTCACCCGGCTTGTTGGCGTCATGAATAATCAGCGGGTGAAGATTACCATCGCCTGCGTGGAAGACATTGCCGACCTTGAGCCCGTATTGATCCGAGAGTTCTGTCGTCCGCCGCAAAACCTCAGGCAGAGTAGAGACCGGCACCGTTCCATCGAGGCAGATGTAATCGCCCAGCTGGCCCATCGCCCCAAAGGCCGACTTGCGGCCCAGCCAGATCGCCTTGCTCTCAGCTTCCGAGGTGCTTTCGCGCAGCGTCATCGGGTTGTGCTGCTCGGCGACTGCTTTGATGGTTGTTAGCTGTTCTTCGATCTCGGCATCCGAGCCTTCGACCTCGACGATCAAGAGCGCTTCGACATCCAGAGGATAGCCCGCGCTCGCATGTTTTTCTGAGGCGTGGATCACGTGCCGATCCATGTATTCGATCGCCACCGGTATGACGCCCGATTTGATGATGTCGGCTACGCAGGCGCCTGCGGTCTCTGCCGTATCGAAACCCATTAGCACAGGGCGCGCTCCCTCGGGGGCTGCGAGGATCCTTAGCGTCGCTTCGGTCACGATGCCAAGCTGTCCCTCAGATCCGCAGATCAGACCCAGAAGATCGTAACCCGCCGCATCCAGATGCGCGCCGCCGATCTCGACGATCTCACCTTCGGTTGTCACCAGCGTCACACCCATCAGGTTGTTGGTCGTGACTCCATATTTTAGGCAATGCGCCCCGCCGGAATTCATCGCGATGGTCCCCGCGATGGCGCAGGCGAGCTGTGAGGACGGATCGGGGGCGTAGAAGAAGCCCTCCACCTGTACCGCATCGGTGACCGCCAGATTGGTCATGCCGGTCTGCACTCGCACCACGCGGTTCGGGTAGTCGACCTCCAGCACCTGGTTCATCCGCGAGACGCCGAGGATCACGCTGTCGGCGGTGGGCAGGGAGCCACCCGCCAGCGAGGTGCCCGCCCCACGCGGGACGACGGGCACGTTCTCATCAGCGCAGGCTTTCAGAACATCGGCCACTTCCTCGGTCGTTGCAGGCAGGACAACGGCAAGCGGTGGGCACCGATAGGCGGTCAGGGCATCGCACTCATAGGCGCGCAGCTCCTCATCGACATGGATCACCCCGTCTGGGCCGAGAATTTCCTGCAGCTTCGCGACGATCTCTGCCTTGCGGGCAAGCGTCTCGGCATTCGGCTTTGGCATCTCCATGGCGCACCTTTTGGCTCAAATTGGTTAGCTCAACTTACCAATATAGCTAGTTTCCGATGCCGACAAGGGTACCTGAGGTCGCAACCAGCTTCAATCACGACGATCTGCGCGGCGGAGCGGGCGGGTAGCCTCGCGTCCCTGATCGCGCCACGCCCGCAGCGCAGCGCGGGCCGTCACATCGCCAGCCTCGCGGGCCTGATCCAGAACGTCCCGGATCTCGGCTAGATCGGTCCGGCGGAGGATTTCCTTAACGGGGCCAATCGAGACAGGGCGCATCGAGAGCTCTCGGAACCCAATCGCGATGAAAGCCAGTGCATCCAGGGGTCGCCCGGCGGCCTCACCACAAAACGACAGCCGCGTGCCATGGGTCGCGCAGCGTTTGGCGATATGCTCCAACAGGCCGAGATAGGCGAAGCTCAGCGTGTCATAGCGTCGGCGCACCCGTTCGTTTTCGCGATCCGCGGCGAAGAAAAATTGCAGGAGGTCATTGCCGCCGACCGAGATGAAATCGGTCTCAGCGAACAGCCGGTCGCTGGCGAAGGCGAGCGAGGGCGTCTCCAGCATGCAGCCGATCTTCAGCGTCTCGGGCACGTCGTATCCCAGCTTGCTCAGGCGATCGACCTCGGTGTGGAACATGTCGCGGGCGGCGAAGAACTCATGCTCCTCCGCCACCATCGGGAACATGATCGAGAGCGGGCGCCCATTCGCCCCCCGAATCAGGGACTGCATTTGCATCCGGAAAAGCTTTGGCCGGTCGAGCCCGACCCGGATCGCGCGCCAGCCCAGCGCAGGGTTCGGCTCTTCCTCGCGGCGCATAAACGGCAGGATCTTGTCCGAGCCGATATCGAGGGTGCGGAAGATGATCTCCTTGCCCTCCGCCGCATCCATGACGCGCGAGTAAAGCGCTGCCTGGGTCTCCCGTCCCGGCAGGTTCTGGCGGATCATGAATTGCAGCTCGGTGCGGAAAAGGCCGACGCCCTCGGCGCCCGATTGCGTCAGCGAAGGCAGATCGGCCAACACGCCCGCGTTCATTTTCAACGTGACTTCGGTTCCATCGACCGAGATCGCAGGCTTCCCCACAAGGGCGCGATAGGCTTCGCGCGCCTGCGCCTCCAGGGCGAGTTTTTCACGGAAGGCGAGTTGAACGGAGGATTCAGGGCGCAGGTGAATCCGCCCTTCGGTGGCATCCAAAACCGCCTGGTCGCCCGGGTTCACGTCGCGAGTAATCCGTTCCGCCTGGATGACCATCGGCAAGGCCATGGCGCGCGCGATGATTGCTGCGTGGGACGAGAGGGAGCCTTCCTCCAGAACCAATCCGCGGATCTTTTTGCCTAGCTCCAGCAATTCGCCCGGCCCGATGTTCCGGGCGATCAGGATCGCGTTCTCCGGCATCTCATCGATCCCGTCCGGCCCCGCCAAGATCCGAAGCAACCGGTTGGCGAGGTCATCCAGATCATTCAGTCGCTCGCGCAGATAGGGGTCGGACACCCGCTCCATTCGGGCGCGGGCGGCGGACTGGACCTTCTCGACCGCGACTTCGGCGGCGAGACCACTCTCGATCGCCTCATGCAGACGGGCGTTCCAGCCTTTGTCATGGGCGAACATGCGATAGGCATGGAAGATATCACGATGCTCCCCATCGCCGCCCAGCGCATCGCTTTCGACCAATTGGTCGATATCATCGCGCAGCTCTTCCATCGCTGCCGCCAGGCGTTTTCGTTCGGTCGGGATGTCATCGGCGATCGGATCAAAGACCACCAGCCGGGGTTCGTGGAGGAACACGGTCCCTTCGCTCAGCCCTTCGGATACCGATGTCCCCTCGACCATCACAGGCCCCGACCGGCGTCCTGGCCCGGCTAGAACGCCGTCTGAGCCCAGAAACGCGCCTGCCTCGGTCATCTCGGCGATGACCATCGCGACAATCTCCAGCGCCTCGACCTCATCATCAGTGTAGCGCCTTGCCGTGCGGTTCTGCACGACGATGACGCCCATGATCTCACCCAATCGTTGGATCGGCACGCCGACGAAGGATTGATAGATCTCCTCCCCCGTCTCGGGCAGGTAGCGGAAGCCCGGCTCGATCTGCGCGTGATCAGTGGCGATCGGCTGGGCCCGCTCGGCGATCCGTCCCACCAGGCCCTGACCGACCCGCAGGCGCGCAGTATGAACCGATTCTGGGTTCAGGCCCTCGGTCGCGCAGAGCTCGAGCGTGCGTTCATCACGCTTGAGATAGATCGAGCAGACCTCGGCCACCATATTACTGGCGACCAGCCGAACCACTTGATCGAGGCGCTGCTGACCCCCTCCGTCGCCCGCGAGTACGGCGCGCAGAGTGCGGAGCAAGGCCCGCGATCCTCCGGTATCGGCGGGCATGGCTGCCCTCCCTCAATCCGTTCTGCGACCCCCTAGGCCGCTTCCAACCCAAAGGCTTTGTGGAGCCCCTGGACCGCCAATTCCATATACTTCCGGTCGATCAGAACACTGACTTTGATTTCGGAAGTTGTAATGACCTGAATATTCACCCCATCCGCTGCGAGGGCGGCGAACATCTTTTGCGCGACACCTGCATGGCTGCGCATCCCTATCCCAACAACGGACACTTTCGCAACTTCGTCATCAACAACGAGGCTTGTATAACGAATGTCACCGCGCGCGGCCTCCAACGCTTGCCGGGCCTTCTCCACCTCGTCGGTGGAAACCGAGAAGGTCATGTCGGTCGCCCCATCTTCCGAGATGTTCTGGACGATCATATCGACATTCACACCAGCCTCGGCCAAGGGCCCAAAGATCGCGGCGGCCACACCAGGGCGATCCGGTACTTTCAGGAGCGTGAGCTTCGCCTCGTTTCGCGAATAGGCGATGCCGCTGACGACGTTCTTTTCCACGATTTCCTCCTCATCGCATACCAGCGTGCCAGGCTTGTCCTCAAAGCTCGAGAGGACTTGCAGGCGGACCTTGTGGTTCATGGC
>JBCDAQ010000153.1:0-9241 GCA_039185285.1 Pseudomonadota bacterium | reverse complement strand
TTCCCGCCTGCTTCACGCATGCGGCCACGAAAGTCCTGCATTTCCGCAACCGAGAGGCCGGCGTAGTGAGCCACCACGACGACACCAGAGTCCGCGAAGATCTGGTTGAGTTCGCCAACCACGACTTCTTTTTGGGCTCTATCCACGTTGCTTCTCCAGTTGTGGCGGTCCGGGTGTCCCCTCGCCGCCGGCTCAATTTCACCGGGGTTGCCCCCGATGCTTCGGGTCCTATCCCGGGTCCCGCCAAAACCACCCAGCCGACTCGCTGGTCAATCCTGATCGTTCCCCGTCTCAGGTCGGACTTACACCTTTCGGCGGCCCACCGTCTCGGACAGGTAGCAGAGGCCAAAACCCCTGCCGGTCATCCCCGGTTGCCCGGGGAATTCTTCACTTAGGCGCTGAGGCTATCCAGCGCGATGGTCACACCCGGCCCCATGGTGGAGCTAAGCGAGATCTTTTTCACATAAGTGCCCTTGGCGCCCGAGGGTTTCGCGCGTTGCACCGCATCGATCAGCGCACGGACATTCTCGGTCAGCTTGTCGGCATCAAAGCTTGCTTTACCGACACCTGCATGGATCACACCGGCCTTCTCGACGCGGAAGGTTACCTGACCACCCTTGGCGTCCTGAACGGCCTGAGTGACATCCATGGTCACCGTCCCGACTTTCGGGTTCGGCATCAGGTTGCGCGGGCCAAGGATCTTACCCAGACGGCCAACGATCGGCATCATGTCAGGCGTCGCGATGCATTTATCGAACTCGATCTTACCGCCCTGAATGGTCTCCATCAGGTCCTCGGCGCCAACGATATCCGCCCCAGCTGCAGTTGCCTCTTCAGCCTTTGGACCACGAGCGAAAACAGCGACGCGCACCGATTTACCGGTACCGTTCGGCAGGGTAACCGCGCCGCGGACCATCTGGTCTGCGTGACGTGGGTCGACCCCAAGGTTCATCGCGATCTCGATGGTCTCGTCGAACTTCGCTTTCGCGTTGTCTTTGACCAGCGATACGGCGTCGGCGAGAGCCAGTTGCTCTTTACCGTCCACGGCAGCCTTGGCCGCCTTCATGCGTTTACCAAGCTTTGCCATCACTTCACCTCAATACCCATGGAGCGTGCGCTCCCGAGAATAATCTGCATCGCCGCCTCGACCGAGTTGGCATTCAGATCGACCATCTTCGCTTCGGCGATCTCGCGAACCTGCTTCCGGGTAACGGAGCCTGCAGTCGCGCGGCCTGGTGTCGAGCCACCTGATTTCAGGCCAGCGGCCTTCTTCAGGTAGAACGAAGCGGGAGGCGTCTTGATCTCGAAGGTGAAGGATTTATCCGCGTAATAGGTGATGACGGTCGGGCACGGCGCGCCCGGCTCCATCTCCTGGCTCTTCGCATTGAAAGCCTTGCAGAACTCCATGATGTTAATCCCGCGCTGACCCAACGCGGGACCAATCGGCGGCGAGGGGTTCGCCTTGCCGGCCGGGACTTGCAGCTTGAGCTGCCCGACGACTTTCTTCGCCATCTCTGGCTCCTCTTTTATCCAACCCGCAGGACGCGTCCCTTAGGGTCTGTTAGGGCGTGGTTCGGCTTGGACGACGCGTCGCCCTCCCCTCCCACGCGAGTCGCATGTCAGACTTCTTTCGAAACCTGCATGTATTCCAATTCAACCGGGGTTGCTCGCCCAAAGATCGACACGCTGACTTTCAAGCGCGCGTTCTCTTCGTCGACATCCTCAACCTGCCCACTGAAGCCTTCAAACGGCCCGTCATTCACTTTAACCTGCTCACCGACTTCGAAGATGATCGCCGGACGTGGTGCCTCGACCCCTTCCTCGACCTGCTTGAGAATGTGAGCGGCCTCCGAATCGCGCATCGGAGTTGGCTTGCCTTGTGGTCCCAGGAAGCCAATCACCTGCTGAACATCATTAACCAAGTGGTACGCACGATCTGTCATCGCCATCCGCACCAGCACGTAGCCCGGCATCAGTCGACGTTCGACATTCATCTTCTTCCCACGACGCACTTCCGTGACTTCCTCTACAGGAACAATCACGTCTTCGATCTCGTCCTCGAGATCTTGTTGTGCAACTGTTTCGCGGATTTTCTCGGCCACCTTTTTCTCGAAGTTCGAGAGCACGGAAACCGAATACCAGCGCTTATTCATTCGCCGACCTTAACCTCTTGCCCGTCGGGACTACCCGTCTGCTCTCGAACTCTGATGACCAGAGTTTTATTAGTCTCTTCAAACAGAAAGGCGCGCTGATCGAATCATTGCGCGCCGACATTCGAAGAAGACTTCAGCCGTTAAGCGTCCTACCGTTGAAAATCAAGTGAAATCTACGACTCTAGAGCGCCAGTAGAAATTCAACACCAAGTTGCAGGATCCGATCGACGATGAAGAAGAAAATCGCCACGAGAACTGCCATGATAAAAACCATCACCGTGGTTAGTCCCGCCTCACGACGGCTAGGCCAGACAACCTTCGCGGCTTCGGCACGGACTTGGGCGATGAATTCTGCCGGATTTGCCAAGCTTCGTTATCCTTCTCGATCTGATGCAACTTTCGTCTTTGGCAGGGGCGGAGGGGCTCGAACCCCCGACCCTCGGTTTTGGAGACCGATGCTCTACCAACTGAGCTACACCCCTACTGCCAGCCGGGCGACGATCCGTATCCAAGCCATGTGGATAGGCATTAGGCACGAATTAGCAACGCATCGGCCCGTGCCTATTAGCCCCCTGCCGAAACTAAGGCAATCCCTCTGCGCCGCGAATTGCTGAGGTTATGCACGCATTTTTGCGCTGTTGCGGAGCTCCCGAACAACCACGGTCGGATCAGTACGGGTGTGTGCATCTTCGTGATCGATGACAGACGCCCAGTCGAGAGCAGTTATCTGCGCATCCTCGGCAAGACCCGAAAGGTCATCGCCTAGACCAACCCGCAATCGAGCAATCAGCGCAACGGCTGCATGCATCCGGTGCTGCTCAAGAGCGTTCCCATTTAGGGCGCGGTCAAAGCGAATGATCCGATCCTCGGCAGCCGCGCGGAAATCCATGATCGCCTCTTCCTTCAACTCCATCTGAGCATGACGGACCGAAGCCAGCACAGATCTAAGCGACGGATGATCTTTGACGTGGCTGCCAAACCCGAAAAGAGGCGCCTCAAACCGATCAGAACCAGCCGGAATCGTCACCGTGCCCTTATAAAGGTCGACGATTACGGTTTCTTTCATCCCAGGCGGGTTCAGCATGATCATGTCGTAGTCACCAGAAATCGGTACGAATTCTGGTTGGCCGAACCATTCCGCGACCTTGAGCGCTTCTGAAAGACCAACAAGATCCTCAGTCCCAATTGTCCTACGCTGAATCGCATCGGCCGCAGACGGGATCTCCTTGATCTCGAGTGTGGCATTGGAGCCGCCATCAAGCGCCTCTTCCGACAGGGCCTTCAATGCGTGAGGCAATGATGGGTAGTGACGCGAAGGGAGAGGATGCTCCCCAGACAACTCCATACTCGGCGCAAACTTCGTGAGCACCGAAACAGCCGCCAATCCTTCGTTGCGCACTGCAGACATATGACGCGACAGCTTCGCATCAAACGCTGTGAAAATGTTGTGATAAATTGTGTGCCTAAGTTGGCCATACGCCCCGTCAATGATCCGACGTTCGGTAATTTCCAAAACAGGAACACGTTCCAGGCACTTTTCAACGAAAGTACCGAAGAAATTTGTACGAAGCTCATTCAGACGCATGACAACCCACTCACTTAAAACTCCACATCGTCAAAGTACGACAGAATTGTCGTTTCCAAAAGCTTGACAGAGCGGATTCGATGAGGATGTGAGGATTTGCACCAATTTAAGACGTTTTGTGATGGCATTTGCAGCATCCGTCCTACCGGCTGGATCATAAAACGATCCTCGAAACTGCCCCCAGGCGATCAATGCACGCAGAAAACGCTCACGCGAAGGTGAGTCGGGAGGTGTGGGCGTTTGCCAGAATGATCCGATTCCCTCTTGATGGGTGAGACCAGAGCGATTGTAGATCGCAGATCCGAGAGCAATCACGGGGCAATCTTGCAGCAGAGCCTTGACGCCAACAGTCGAGTTTACCGTGATCAATCCTTCCGTTTGAAGGAGGAGATCCTCCAGCTTACCTCCATCAAGCCAATGCACCCGATGCTCCACATTCTTTTCGCGCGCAAGCCTGCGTAAGTGTTGCGGCCAGTTTTCCCAACCGTTGTCGAGCGGATGCCCCTTCACAACCAGATGACGACAAGATGGTGCAGAGCTCGCGAAACTGGATATCACCTCTCGCAGCATCTCCGACAGATGTTCGTATGGGCTCAATACACGGATCTGGTAATCACTCTGCAACTGCAGTGCCAGCAGGTTAAAGGAAATCTCCCCGCGTTTGATCCGTTCTTGTAGTCGCCGCCTCGCTCCAATGGAGCGACACCACTGCCAGGCACGACAAACCCAACTTAGGTAATCGAGGGCAGGACTGTAGTATCGGTCCGTTTGATAGGATGGATACCGAAGGGCACCCAGGCTTTGGACAAGACCATAAAAGATCTCGGCACGCCCTTCCTGCCAGAACCCGTGGGAGTAGATTGGCGCCAAGTCTGGTTTGGACGTGTTTTCGACAAGCCGGTCAAGCTCGGAAGCGTCAGTTGGGAGCCTGGATAGGCCTGACATTCCAAACGGCTCGAAGGTTAACCAATCGGGCCGCAGGTAGCCGTTCTCGAGAACCCATGCTCTGATGCCCAGAGTTTCGGCAACCTCGGCGGCGGCAACATGGTAAGGTTGTCGATCCGCGTAGTACAAAATGTCGGTGACCGAGTGAGTTCGGCAGAAGCCCTCGAGCCATTTCGGCCATTGGATGAGATCTAAGTTGATCTTCTCCGCGGGGCCTCTCCAGGCGAGCTCTTCCGACAGGCTCTGATTGATCTTCAGAACGTCAAAGCCCGCCTCCCGACAGGCAACAGCGAGTTCGCCCCAAAATCGCCCCGGTGGACCTTGCAGGAACAGGAGTGTGGCATTGGAGCTGCTTCCGCAGGTCTCTTCCTCGACATGCTTCGAAATCACCGGCTTTGCCCACCCGCGATTGCGCTGTGCAGTCCACTTCGGTAATCAAATTGACATGACATTTGTAGTATCCGGAGCAGATGGAAGGATTTCGGAACATCGTTTTGACCGGAGCATCCCGCGGTATAGGGCGCGCTCTGGCCCAACAGCTTGCAGGACCAGAGACCCGGTTTTGCCTGATCGCGCGAACACTCAAGGGCCTCGAAGAAACAGCTAAGTTTTGCCGAAGCGCGGGTGCTGAGGTCGAGGTTTTCCCATTGGATGTGTCCGACGCGAGGTCGGTCTCGCAAGTTCTTTTGGACTTTGACACCCGTTTCCCGATCGACGTTGTCATTGCAAATGCAGGTGTTAGCGCGGGTCTCGAACCTGGACGACAACCCGAAGCCGAGGGCGTGTCGGCGCATATCAACGCGATCAACTTCATGGGCGCTGTGAACACGGTTGAGCCTTTGTTGGCTCCGATGATCGGGCGAAAGCGGGGCTTGATCGCTTTGGTAAGTTCGCTCGCGGCAGTGCGACCTCAGCCAGATATGCCGTCTTACAGCGCCAGCAAAGCCGGCTTGCGCGCTTATGGAATTGCTTTGCGCGGTGCGTTGAGGCCGTTGGGTGTCGATGTCAGCATCATCTGCCCTGGCTTTGTGACATCGGATATGTCCGCAAGACATAACGGATTTAAACCCTTTGAGATCGACGCGGAACATGCAGCAAGGATAATTGCGCGCGGTATCAAACGCCGTCGCGCGCATATCACTTTTCCGTGGCGGCTTTCTGCACTCATCTGGTTGAGCAATCGCTTCCCAGCAAGCGCCTCGGACTGGCTCATTCAAGGTTTCAAATCCAAAATCGACCCAGAAGCTTGAGATTTGAGCATCGACGCAATCTCTGAGACCTGCTGGCTCACCCCCACCATGCCTTCTTCGAGTGCTGTCATACAGGCGGCAATTTTCTGGGCAATCTCGATTAGCTGGCTCGCATCGTGTTCTGATGTCACGAAAAAGCGCACCCGCGCTGCCTTCTCAGGAACAGCAGGGTAGATAACCGGCAGAGCATTTATGCCTTGGTCGAAAAGCGCGCTGCTCAGGGCGACGGCCTTTACTGAGTCTCCAGTGATCACGGGTGCGACCGCGTAACCCTGTGCAGAGCCCATGTCTAAGCCATGGCCTTTTAGAGCATCCAAAAAAACACGCCCGTTTTGTTGCAACCTGGAAACCCGGTCCGGCGCCGCTCGCATTAGTCGCAAGGCGGCTTCAGCGCCCGCCGCAAGAACCGGCGAAAGCCCCACTGAAAAAACGAATCCAGGTGCGCGATGTTTGAGCAGCTTCACCAAAGCCGCCGACCCCGCAATGTACCCGCCGCAGGAACCTAGCGTTTTTGAAAGCGTTCCCATCCAAATCTCAACTTGACGAGGGTCGACATCCTGAGCCTCGGCCGTTCCCCGGCCAGTTAGCCCAAGAACCCCAAGCGCATGCGCTTCATCGACCATCAACCAGCAATCGTGACGCTTCTTAATGTCGATCAACCGAGCAAGATCAGGCATGTCGCCATCCATAGAGTACAACCCTTCGACCGCAATCATGACGTTTCGGTATCGGTGACGGGATTGGCTTAGATACCGCTCCAGCCAATCGAAGTCGTTGTGGGGAAAGGAAACCCTATTGGCGCCCGATAACCGCGCACCCTCAAAGATCGAGTTATGCGCTAGCTGATCGGTTAAGATTAGGTCTTCAGGCTCTAACAGCGTCCCAATCGTGGTAACATTGGTTGCATGCCCAGAGACCATCGCGACCGCCGCCTCGGCTGAATAGTTCTCAGCGAGGCGGACCTCCAGGCGTTGCTGGGAGAGACGCTCCCCGCCCACGAGGCGACTCGCACCGGGTGAGATTCCCGTATTCGCTAAAGTTGATTGGGCAGCGGCGAGAACCTCAGGCGCCTGATTGAGGCCCAAATAGTCGTAAGAGGCGAAATTCACCACGTCGACTCCACTCACGCGCTGATCTGGGCCGGGCGAACTCTCATGCAGGCGAAAGAAGGGAGACTGCATGCCCAAAGCGTTGACCGCTTTCTCCATCATTTCAAAACGCCGCAGATCGGGGTGGTCCGAGAAATCGAAAGCCTCGGGACCAGGTCTTGAGCTGGTGCTCTCTCCTTCCTTCATCGTTCGAGACCGCGCGCCATGCTTGACGCGCAGGCTTTCAATCAGCCTGCCGCTGCTTGCACTACCGGTTTTCATCCGTCCGTGCCCTGCCGCTGCCGCGGTTCAAGCAGCGCGTCTTTGCGAGCGTCCGGCTGAAGGTTCTCCTCGACAGTGTGTTTTGCGGCGAGATCATCGATCAAGCCCATATCAGGCATCTCATCAATTGAAGAGGTTCTGATCCTGGCTAAAATCTTACCGGCAAGCTCTGCCAGGGTTATTTGATCCCCAAGGGCCATCAAGGGCATCGAAATCCCCAGATGCGACTCTGTTGCGAGCTTCAAATCTACCGCCATTAGGGAATCAAATCCAAGATCCATCATTGGCCGGAGAGGATCGATCTCGCTAAGCGGCAATCGAAGGATCCGGGCGGTTTCATCAAGCAATGCGTCGAGGATTTTAGCTCGTGCGGCTTCGTCATCGAGCTCGGCTAAATCAACGGCCCGGCACCCCTCTTGACCGAAACCGATTGGGCGGCTTCGATCAACGCGTTCAAAGCGTGGCGTGTCAATTGATCTAAGTGGGCCCGAAAGTTGTCCCCAAGGCATTTCGGCCGCATAGATTACCGGATCTTCGGGAGGACGCGCCAACAAGTCTTCAAGCGCCTCAAGCACCTGCTCTGTCGTCATAAGCGTGTTGCCAAGTTGGCGTTCAAGATGACCGCGCAGCCGTTCATCTTCGGCCAATAGTCCTTGATCCTTCACCGGACCCAACCCGATAGAAAGAGCGGGGAGACCTGATGCCGCACGCGCCCTCACAACTTCTTCCATTGCGGCATTCGCTGCGGCGTAGGCCGCCTGGCCCGGATTTCCAATCAATGCGGCAATCGATGAGAGAGCGACA
This sequence comes from Pseudomonadota bacterium, assembly GCA_039185285.1. Lineage (GTDB taxonomy): Bacteria > Pseudomonadota > Alphaproteobacteria > Rhodobacterales > Rhodobacteraceae > Thermohalobaculum. The sequence continues at coordinate 1,134 of JBCDAQ010000153.1, read as the reverse complement.
AAAAACCTGGGAATATTCTCTCGGCAGGCCAGATCGAGCAGCTTCAAGCCGTCAACTTTTGGCGAACCAACGCAGTGTAAACGCTCCAGATCCAAATCTTCAATTTTATCGTCGTCCAGCACCATCGCGGCGTGGATGACGCCAGTCAGGTTGTCCGCCTGCTGTGAGAGCTTCTCGAAGAGCGCCGCAACCGGAACCTGATCGGCGATATCAACTGCGCAAGATCGCACAAGGACTTTCTTCTCCAGCTCCGCAAGGCGCATCTTTTGTTCCGCCGAACGGGGTTCGCCGGTTCTGCTTACAAGCCAGATCGTGTTGGCCCCCTTTTGCGCCAACCACTCGGCTGACGCGAGACCCAGACCCGAAAAACCACCCGTAACGAGCCAAGTCCCAGAGAGGTCGAGAGGTGCCTCAGATGCATCTTCAAGTCGCTCGGGTGGTTTGACCAGAATCTTCCCCAAATGGTTTGCACTCTGCATCGATCTAAATGCGTCTTTTGCAGCACTCGCGCTGAAGGTTTGGGTCGGGATGGATCTGTAGATACCCTCTTCAAACCGGTTTATCGTTTGCCCAAGGATTTCCAGCATCTGCTCAGGTTTGGACGCCATTAGCTGATCAAGATCAATCGCGAAGTAGCTAACGTTGTTCCGCAGTGGTCGAATGCCGATATGCCGGTTCCCGTACAGGTCTTGCTTTCCAAGCTCTAAGAAACGCCCGAAGGATCTCACAAGGCGCAGCGAGGCTTCCATCGCGTCGCCGGCTAAGCAGTTCAAGACAACATCGACCCCGGCGCCCGACGTGGCACGCTCCACACCGGAAACAAAAGCGAGGTTGCGACTGTCAAAAACCCCTTCTGGTCCGAGACATTCAAGATATTCTCTTTTCTCCTCAGTGCCCGCTGTGCAGAAAACACGAGCCCCGACCGCATGTGCCACTTGGATTGCCGCCTGTCCGACACCACCGGCAGCACCATGGATGAGAACGGTCTCTCCAGCGGAAAGATTTGCTCTATCGATTAAGGCGTAATGAGCGGTGAGGAAAGCGACGGGCAAACCGGCTGCAAGGTCGAGATCGAGCGTCTCGGAAAGCTTGATGACGGCCTCAGAGTTTACCGTCACATGTTGCGAAAACGCG
>JBCDAQ010000152.1:0-9268 GCA_039185285.1 Pseudomonadota bacterium | reverse complement strand
GTATGGGTCCGCCCGATCTTGATGATCTTGGCGAAGTCCTTCTCCTTCTTCTTCAGCATATCATGGAGCTTCTTCAGCCCCGGCAACAGCACGTGGTGGGCCATGGTGGCGGTCGCGATATGCATGGCCGTCGGGAAGGTATCGTTCGACGATTGCGCCCGGTTCACATGGTCGTTCGGGTGCACCGGGTCCTTCGAGCCGATCTCACCGCCTAGGATCTCGATTGCTTTGTTCGCAATCACCTCATTGGCGTTCATGTTCGATTGCGTGCCCGATCCCGTTTGCCAGACCACCAGCGGGAAGTTGTCGTCCAGCTCGCCCTTGATGACCGCGTTGGCGGCTTTGACGATCGCCCTGCCGGTCTTCTTGTCGAGATTGCCGAGCTCCATATTCGCCTCGGCCGCCGCACGCTTGATCACACCCAGCGCGCGGACCACTGCGACCGGCTGTTTCTCCCACCCGATGGGGAAGTTCTTCAGGCTGCGCTGGGTCTGCGCCCCCCAATACTTGTCGGCAGGCACCTGCAAAGGGCCAAAGCTGTCGGTCTCAGTCCGGGTAGCGGTCATCGGGGGATCTCCTGCGTTCAATCGGGCTGCACGATACGCGCCCCCGCCCAACTTGCCAATCGGCGCAGAGGTGGATTTGACCGGTTTGGATAAGTTTCGCGTCACACAGCGCGGTGATTTTGCGATTCGCTGGTAGAATGGCGGAGACAGATTCGTCAGCCCAGAAGGAGCTCACCCATGTACCGCACCCTCTTTGCCGGAGCGACAGCACTCTTGCTGGCAGGCTCCCTCCCCGCCGCCGCCTGCACAGTCGTGCACGAGCTTTCCTACCGACTGTCGGGGAACGATTACTCGATCGCAATGAACGGCGTGTTCCTGTCGCGTGAGGATGGTGGCAATGGCGGACGCTCGCTGATGATCTATCTCGTCCCAGGTGAGAACACCGTGACGGTCACCCAACACGACCCCAACGGCACGGCAGAGCTTCAGATCATGAAGGGCTGCGAAGGCACCTTCGATCGCCAAGGTCCCTTCGACACGGCCACGATATCTGGCGAAGGCTCCGCCACCCTCACTTTTACGAATGAGAGCGATTTCAAATCCGTTCAGAACCGGGCAAGTGCCGAAGGCCAGGACGGTTTGATGGACGCGGTCAAAGAGCTTCAAGCCGCTGTCGAAGCCAAGGACGTGGAGACGGTCATCGCGCTCCACGCTCCAATGATCGAAGATGCGGCTAAAATGGGCATGCCGGTTGAACAGCTCCAGGGGATGTACACCTTCCTTTTTGATGAAGGCGTGCCTGATATGAAGAGCGACCTCACCATCACCGAAGCGCTCGACGGTCGGGTTTTTGTGGTCACCACAGCAGATGGCCAACCCCCAGTCTCCGTCTATGCCGCAGCCGAGGGCATCAGATGGCATTCAGGCGTTCATTGGGGAAAAGTGGACGGCAAATGGGGAGTCCTGAACCTCTATCAGTAGATCCGTGTGCTCAGAGGACTCGTCCAAGTTCACGTCTGCCAAACTGACGCCGAAACCGAACATTCTATAGCGGTGAAAAGCCGAGTGGGACCTGTCGCGGGTCCCTAGTCGCGGTCGATGAGAAACTGAGCGCCAAAAAAGCGAACCTTGCAATTCTTCTCCGAGACAAAGCGGTCCACGGCGGCCTTCACAGGCAGTTTGCCGTCAGAATCGAGCCAATGATAATCATCGCCACAGACCGCGCCACCAGGAACGACGCGCTCCCATGACAGGCAAAGATCCCGATAAACCGGCTCCTCGCTGTGATCGCCGTCGATGTAGATCCAGTCGAACTCCATCTCGGTCGTAGAGAGGAAGTCGTCCGACTTCATGCGAACAATCTCCACCTCACTATTCGCGGCAAAACGCTCGGCGACGGCGTCATGTATCGCATCCATATCACTTTGGCTCTTGGCGAAAAGCCCGCCATACCAACGATCTTCGAAGGTCGGCACAAACGCCCAAGGGTCTACAAGGACGAGCGATTTAGGCTTCACTTCGGCCAGGATTTGCTGAGAGAACGCGCCACGCCAAACGCCAAGCTCCGCACAACGAGACCCCTTAGGCAGCGCACTCAAAAGCTTCGCCCGAGGGTCTCCGGTAAACCCGCGATAGATCTTTCGCGCGATCGGCCCGATGACAGGGACCGAAGACAGCGACTTCTTCAGTTTTGGTATGAATGTAGACACAATACCCGCCTCCGCACGACAAGGAAAGATCGTCGCTTCTGAGTTGCCGTGTGAAGGATCAACCACCCGCACGTGATTTCGTCAACCTACCATACGGCCTACCCGCCGCAAGCCGAAAACCCAGTGGTTTTTTAGTAAACTCCTCGCAGCACCGATGGGTTTTCGATCAAAGATCGACCGCCATAACAGCCGCAGCACGCTCACCAATCGAGTGATCTCACGCCGAGAATTCCATGCGATGGGCACACCGCTTGGCAAGCGCGGGTAGTGCAGGACTGTGTGCTCATGCCTGTCAGCAAATGCAGCAAGGATCAGGACTTTCGGAACGTGTCCAGACTAACGACCTCGGCACTGCCTTGGGACTCGGATCCGGCTGGCTCTTCGTCCACGGCTTCCTCGGTGATCGCCATCACCTCAGGCTCGTCATCTGGCTCATGGGCCTCAAACTTCAGGCCGAACTCCATTGACGGGTCAACAAAGGTGCGCACGGCGTCGAAGGGTACGACCAACGTCACCGGGCGGTTCGAGAAGCTGAGCCGTATCGAGAAGCGATCCGCCATCACGGCAAGATCCGAATACTCATGCTGGATGACCATCGTCAGCTCTTCAGGATGGCGCTCGCGCAGCCAGTCGGGCATGTCTACACCGGGATGGGTGGTATCGAGATTGATGTAGAAGTGGTGCTCGCCCGGCAGACCTTCCTCTGCCACACGGCCCAATACCTCTGCCATCAGCCCGCGAAGCGCGCGCTGCATCAGTCTGCCATAGTCGAAACCGTCGGCCCCGGTCATTCAGATCTCCCCAGAACTTCCGGCGACCATAAACGATTCGAAGCCTTTGGGAAGACCAAGAAAATTTGTACGTGCCGTTAATCTGACGCAGCGTCAATCCGCTCTTGTGGATGTAAGTGCAGGCTTCTGTTGCCAGGCGCCTGCGAGCCCCGCCTAAAGCGGCTAAGCCTTAGGAGTTCAGTTTAGGTGTTTCATGCCGCATTAAGCTGCAGCAGTTGCCACCTGAGCACGGTTGTCATTGTCAACTGTACGTTTTGGGCCGATACGGTGGCACCCCGCCGAGCAAAAGCTAACCCCTTTAGACGTCCGTCGATCCTATTTCGGCCCCCTCCGCCCCAATGATGGGCTTGTTGGTGGAGCCGCCGGGTACCGCCCCCGGGTCCGATCCGTTTATTACGAGCGCGTTTATCGCCATAGTCTCCGAGGAGACATCCCGAATATAGGAGGCACATCATGGATTCGCAAATCCGCGCTTTGACAATTTCCGTATTTGTTTTGACCGGATGGCTCGGCCCAACACTTGGTATGTCACAGGAGTCCGATCAGGTCCGCACTGTCATCGAACAGGTCAGGGCCGATTGCGCCGAGTTTGAGGATGGAGCGCTCGACGTCAAACCGGGCGCGGTCAGCCAAGTTGAACTGACCGGCGACGACAGGCCGGAAGAGATCGTCGACAGCCGTTTCTTGAGTTGCTCCTCCGCCGCTTCGCTCTATTGCGGCACAGGCGGATGCTCGATCTGGGTCCTGGCGGAAGGAACGACCCGCAATCTCCTCGTCAAAGACTGGCAGGTGGTCGACCACTTCGGCACACCCGTCCTGTTGAGCAACATCCACGGCTCAGAATGCGGAGGAGACAACACGCGGCGATGTGCGCGCGCCTATGTCTGGTCGCAAGGATCGCTGCAAACGGTGGACTAATCCGCGAATTGCAGCGCATGGAGCCGCGCATAGGCGCCCTTCTGGGCGATCAGATCGGCGTGGGCGCCACTCTCTATCAGCCGGCCCCGGTCGAGCACGCAGATCTGGTGCGCGTCCCTGACCGTCGCGAGCCGGTGCGCAATCACCAGGGTCGTGCGCCCCTGCATCAGCCTGGACAGGGCCTCATTCACCCGCGCCTCCGAGGCCGCATCCAAGGCCGATGTCGCCTCGTCCAGTAACAAGATCGGCGCTTCGCGCAGCATTGCCCGCGCAATCGCAAGGCGCTGACGCTCCCCGCCTGAGAGCCCGGCCTCATCGCCGATGACCCGCTCATAGCCGTCCGGGTGCTCCATGATGAACTCATGGGCATTCGCGGCCTTTGCCGCCGCTTCGATCTCCGTATCTGTGGCATCGAGCCGCCCCAGCCGGATGTTCTCCCGCAGGGTGCCGGCAAACAGAAAGGTCTGCTGATTGACCAGCGCGATGTGGCGCCTCAGGTCCGCCAGCTCCAACTCGGCGATATCCTGCCCATCGATCAGGATCTGGCCCTTCTGCGCTTCCCGCAATCGCTCGATCAACTCGAACACCGTGGTCTTGCCCGCCCCCGAGGGACCGACCAGCGCGGTCACCCGCCCGCCTGGACAGACGAGCGAGAGTTCTTCCAACGCCGCTGCCTCGCCATAGGCAAAGGTGACATCGCGAAACACGATGTGACCGTCAGTCACAATCAGCTTCGGCCGAACCGCGGGCACTTCCTGGGCGGGGCGATCCAGGAACTCATACATCAGCTCCACCCCCACCAGATGCGCCTGCAACTGCACTTGAAAACGCGCCAGCCGCCGCGCTGGCTCATAAGCCAGCAAGAGCGCCGTCAGGAACGAGAAAAATGCCCCCGGATCATCCGCACCCGATGCAATCCGCCACCCGGCGAAGGCAATCACGGCCCCCACGGCGACACCGCCCGCAACATCCATCATCGGCACGGTCAGCGTCGCGTATTTCACCGCCTTGTCCGAGAGGCCACGGACCTCTGCGATCTCCCGATCCATGCCGTCGATCATGTGCTCTTCGAGGTTGAAGGCCCTAATCACCCGGCCGCCCTGATACCCCTCCCGCACCCGACTCACGATCCGGGCATTGGCGTCGATCGCCTGGCGCGCGATCCGCTTCACCCGCCGGGTCAACCACCCAACTGCGATCACTGCGGGTGGGGCGACCACCACGGCGATCAGCGACATGGTCCCGTTTTGCACGACCATCACGCCAACCAGTGCCAACAAAGACACCAGATCCCGCCCAACCGACAGGATCAAGAGATCAATCGCCGCCCGGGCCGAGCCAACATTGCCAGAGAACCGCACGACCACATCGCCAATGCTGTGCTCGTCATAGTAGTCCGCCCCCTGCGCCAACAGATGGCGGAACATCCGCTGCTGCAGCTTCGCAATGATCCGGTTGCCGATCCGGGTCAGGATCATGGCATTGCCATAAGTGGCCAGGCCGCGAACCACAAAGATCGCCACCACCAGGAAAGCGATCCACTGGATCATCTCCTGGCGCCGCTCAACGAAAAGCTCGTTGATCACATCCTTCATGATATAGGCCATCGCCGCCGTCGCGGCCGAGACGATGAAGAGCAGACCAATCCCGATCCCGTAGCCGACCCAATGCTCCCGCGCGCCATCCAGCAGAAGGCGACGATAGAGCGTGCGGGTTCGCTCGGGGATCACATGATCGATCAAGGCCATTGGGGGCTCCGGCTTGTTCTTCGCCGCGAAGCGCTATCCAGTTTTCGCGACAGTGTCGAGCGTCAAGCCCGTTTCCGCGATGGACCCAGCGCCTGAGATGACGCAGCCTGCACGCGTTGACGAAAGAGGGCCGATGCCGAGCAAACCCATCCTATTCGCTGACGCGTTGATCGGCATGGATGTCCTCCGCGTCGTCCTTCAGGGCGCCCCCAGCCTCTCCGCGACCACGCCGAGCGAGGCGTTGGCGGAACTGCGGGAATCGCACGACGCCTTTCGCCAATTCGTCGTCGCGCCACCACGGGGGCACCAGGGGGTGAACGCGTGTATCCTCCTGCCCCCCTTCAGCCCGGGTACCGTCGCAACCGCAGTGATCGCCGGGCAATTCGGCTATGCCGCCCTGGCTGGAACGCCCTTGATCGCCGCTGCCACCGCGCTGATCGAGACGGGGCGCGCTCCCGCGCAGAGCAATACCGCGATGTTCTTCGACACGGCGAAAGGTCGGCAGACGATCCTGCCGGTGATCGATAACGGTTTGGTAAGCTCGGCCCGGTGGGAGACCCTGCCCCCGAAAATCCTCCGCGCTGAGGCCCCCTTGACCCTCGCGGACGGGCGGACAGCCCATGCGTCTCTCATTTCCACAGGCTTGCCCTACGCGGTCGTCCGCGCGGCGGAACTCGGGATTTCGCTGGAGGACGAACCGGCAGTAGCCAAGGCGGGGATAGCACTCGGCGCAGCCGCGCTCTCTGCCTTATCCCTCGCCGATCTCGGTAGGACGCCAGACCTCGATAGCTACGTCACCCTGGTTATCGGAGATCTCGTGGCCTCGGATCCACCGCGCCTTCCCGTCGCTTGGGTCTCCGCCAGAGGCATCGTTGCCTCGTCGCCAGGGGGGTCAGGTGCTTTGGCCGCCGCCGCGCATCTGCATCAGACGGGAGAGCTGCCACTCGGCACCTCGCTAGAGGCCGTCGCCTCGGGCGCAACACTGCGATGTGGGCTGACCGAAGAGGGAGGCTGGGTCGCGGCCCAAACCCCGCTCATCGCAAAGGGAGAGTTGCTGTAGCTCACCCAAAGCATGGTGGGCCCCATCAGGCCCACCGGTTCTTTCAGCACGCGATCAGTCAATGACCACGATCGTGCGAACCTCGATGCTCTCCCGCGCGGGCGCCCGGTCCTGCTCCGGTAGAGGGAAGGCCGTATGCGGCGTGAACTGGGCGCGACCGTCCTCGACGCTGTCCCACCCTTTGATCAGAAGGACTTCGTCCGGCGTCATCTCGGGCGCGAAGTACCATTTTTGCGTCGGATTGTGGGTCACATGATAGATCTCGCCCACCCGGTTCGGAAAGATCTGATCGGTTGCCACGAGATCGCTCGCATCCACCGTCGAGGCATCCGCCAAAGCCAGCGGTGCGCGCTGAACCGGGCCCACGATCGGACGCCAGACATTGACCTGGACGATCCGCGCGCCGTTCTCCAGCAGCCGATCAACCTCCTCAGCACCCAGTACATCGCGTGCTCTCTGGGGACCACTTTTCGCTGTGTAATCAACGTGAATGCGCGAGGCCGCGCCCCGGTTGCCATCCTTGTTCGCAGCCCCCTTGCCGCCGTCCGAGCGGCGGGTGGCGTCGAATATCGCTACCTGGCTCGCGCCCAATTCGGCTTTCAACAAGGCTTCGATCTCGGTGAAGTAGGCCCCTTCAACCGTGTCATCGTCGTAGAAATCAACAACATTGGTCGGCGCGTGGCGTAGAGCGAAGCCCGCTTTGTCCAGGGTGAAGCTCTCCGCCTCCGGCCGCAGGTCATGGACTGGCACGGGTTGCTCCTCAACATCGAAGAAGAACTTCGCCTCGCCGCCGGTGAACGCCTGGCTGTGAAAGGTCGGCTTCTCCTCCTGCGGCACAATGAAGGTGAGCGGTGCGACCACGGTATCGGTCGCATGGAAATTGGATTGGTCAATCTGGGTCATGTCAGGTCTCCAGCTCGGGTTTCGCTAGGACAGACTTGGCGGCTGCGAGCGCGGAAAACAAATGAGAAGGAGTCCATCTGACTTGAATCTACCTCAAGTCTACGCCTGATCCCCCTGCCCCTCCAACCACCGCGCGAGCCGCCGGGCCGCGGCGGTCGGGGCTCGTGCGGTCGGCAAGCAGACAAAATACGCAGCGCCCGTCGGTCCCTCGGCGCCAAAAGGCGCCACCAGGCTGCCCCGCTCCAACCGAGGCTCGATATAGGGCGAGCGCCCGATGGCAAGGCCGTGTCCCGCCTCGGCGACCTGGAGAACCTGCTCAATCGTCTCCAGCGTCAGGGTCGCTTCCGGCGGTGGCGGAGGGATCCCATGCGCCCGCGCCCATTCCTCCCACTCCGCTGGAATGCCTCGATTAATCAGAAACCGTGTGCCATCCGGCAGAGTCTCGGGGCGAGTTCCTTCGGGAATCACTCCCGGCGCGGCCACAGGTGTCGCGACATCAGCAAAGAGGAGCGCCGCCTCTACATCCGACCAGCCGCCCTTGCCGTAGCGGATCGCCACATCGATCTGATCGCGCACCGGATCGAGGAGCCGGGTCGTCAACGCCAGTTGGACATCAATCTCGGGATGCGCGGCCTCGAATGCCCCGAGCCGAGGGATCAACCAGGTCGCGGCCAGCGAGGGTGGCAGGGTCAACCGAACCGCTTGCCGCCCGTCCGAGGGGAGCAGCGAGGCGGTCGCTGCATGAATTTCTCTCATCGCCGGTTCGATCTGCTCGAGATAGCGCTGCCCGACCGGTGTAAGCACCAACCGGCCCGAGACCCGCTCGAACAGGCGCACATTCAGAAACTCCTCCAGCCGCCGCAACTGGTGGCTAATGGCGCTCTCAGTGACCGAAAGCTGTTCCGCCGCATCCACCAGACGATCCGCCCGCGCCGCCGCCCAGAAGGCCAGGAGCGCACGGAACGGGGGAAGGTTGAAGTTCTCGTCAGCCATGACCTCACTAGGTTCGATCAAAGCGACTTGGTCAACCCAAGGCGCTGAGGGCAGCGCCCGAGCCTGGGAGGGCGTTCCGTGAGGTTTGGCTAGGCACTCTCTTTAAAGCATCGATGTACCGTAAGCTTCTAGCGGTCTCGCCATGCGCCCTCCCGGAGCTGCGCAAGGGACCTTGGCCTCGGTGGGGCCGCGAAAGCCCTGGAGCAGGGTCGGGCGCTGCCCGATGGCGCCCGGCTCCCGCCCCGCCGCCGTCAACCGCCAACAGTCGGCCCCCTCGAACACAGCGACCGTCAACGGGTCACCATACCCGGCGCCAGTGTCCAGATTGATCCGGTTGCCGTAATGCGTGGCCTGCCTGACCGGTGTGTGGCCATGCACGATCAGCTTGGGATGGGGCATGATCTCGGCGTGAAATTCCTGCCGGATCCACAGCAGATCATGCTCTGTTTGCCGGGCCAGCGGCACCCCGGGGCGGATGCCCGCATGGGCAAAGAACAGCGTCTCTGTCTCGTGGCTCAGAACACCGGCGGCGAGGAAATCCAGATGCGCCTGGGGCACCGCGATCCGCGCCTCGGCATGCACCTTCTCCATCCGGGTTTGTGGCGTGAAATCAAGGCCGTAAGACACCAGCGTGGTGTCG
>JBCDAQ010000151.1:0-9295 GCA_039185285.1 Pseudomonadota bacterium | reverse complement strand
TGGAAGCTCTGGTCGGCGGCACTGGGGGAGATCCGGATGATGGCGACGACGATGATAACGGCACGCTGATCATTCGCCCAGATGGGCCCTACACCGAGGCTCAGACCACGGGAACTGGTCAATTCAAAATCAAACGCACGAACGCGCCAGGTGGCTGAGCAGCACCAACCTTTTCGCCAACATACCCATGCAATTGCGCCCATTCACAAGGGCTGAAGGAGACAAGAATGACACATGAAATCAGAGATTTGAGCGATGACGAATTGGAAACGCTGGTCGGTGGCCGGGCGGCGCAGCTCGCGGGCGGCGGCGATGATGACAGCAATGGCGGGCTGCTGATCCCACCCGATGGTCCGTCTGCGAATACGAACACAACCCATACCGGCCAGTTCAAAATCAAACGCACCAACACAACGGGCTGAAGGAGATCGACATGGCACATGCAATCAAAAACCTCACTGATGATGAGTTGGAGGCTCTGGTCGGTGGCCGCGGCGCGAGCGCAATCGGCGACGACGACGATGACAGCAATGGGGGGTTGCTGATTAGGCCCAAAGGGCCGAGTGCTACCACCGGATCGACCAGTGGCGCGGGGCAGTTCAAGATCAGGCGCACCAACGCCTCTGGCGGTTGACGGATCGGTGCTAACCGGAGGGGTGTTGATAGACCCGGTTCGTCTTGGTCATCCAGGCCAAGGCATCGCGGAATGTCTCCTCCGGTGGCCGGGTTGTGAACTCGAGCTCCTCCCGCGCGCGTGAGGTATCGAAATGGAGCAACGGACCCGCCAGCTTGACACCGGTGAGCGAGGCTTTCGGTGGGCCAGGGATCACAGCGCCGATCGCTGCCTCTGCCCGAGCCGCACTCAGGGCAACCCAGTAAGGGACGCGGATCCGTGGGGCTGGTTTGGCCGAAAGCGGGTTGAAGATCTCCACCATCTCAGCAGTCGTCATGTTGGTGCCACCCAAAAGGTACCGCCGCCCCGGCTTGCCAAGTTCAAGCGCTGCAACCACACCTTCGGCCAGATCGCGGATATCGACGAAGTTCCATGTGCAATCGATCAGCGCCGGCAAGGTCCCGTTCGCCAGGTCGTAGAGCATCTGGCTCGGCGGTGTTAGATTAAAGTCGTCAGGCCCCAAAGGGGCCGTTGGTTGCACGATCACCGGCTGGACGGGATGGCTCCGGCAGATCAGCTCTGCCAAACGCTTGGAACGAGGATAGGGGCCGAGCATCGCATCGGCTGGCAGTTCCAATCGCTCATCGACGGTTTGAAGAGTCTCACGCCCGCCGGCGATCAGGGTTACGAAACTAGAGATATGGACGACCCGCGTAACCTCGACCGCGAGGGCCGCGTCCAGCACCGTCTTAGTCCCGTTGACATTGACCTCTTCGAATATGTCCTTGTTCTCAGCCCAAAGCCCGGTGACGGCGGCACAATGGACGACCGCATCGCAATCCCGGATCGCGCGGGCAACGGCGGCTTTATCGGTGACCGATCCAATCATCGGCTCGGCTCCCGGGGGGAGCGGGGGATCAAAGCCTAGATCAAAAGCTGTAACGGCGTTTCCGTACTTGGTGAGCAAAGCCACCAATTGGCGACCGAGGAAGCCACCTGCGCCTGTCACCAAAACGCGCGTCACAGGCCCTCACAAACCAAAAGGCCAGCATCGCGTACAGAGCCCATTACAAGGCGTTTACCTGCACGCATTGCGACCGTGGCGCCTGAGAAGACGGCCCCTGTTGGATCATCGAACAGAACCTCGACTGTTTCGTCTCTGAAATTCACCTGTGCGACCCGGCTGGGCGCCTGGTCGATCCAACCAAATCGATAGGCGCCAAGCTTCACCAGCGAGGGGTGGACCGCGACAAAGGCGGTCTGGCTATCAATCAGCGAGATGTTATCGGGCCCACCTGGGAGATCGATTGGGCCCAATGCACGGCCACGACGCTTCACGGGGTTGCTCAAACGACCCGCGCGTGTCTCGGCAATCCAAGTATCCATGACGCCATTTGGGAAGCTATGCCCACCCATGAGAAATGGTTTCTCCTCCTCGACCCCGGGCTCAAAAATCTCGATCGCACCAGTGGGATAAAGGCCGATCATGTCAGCCATCGAGAACCCACAGGATTGCCGGTCGATGCTCACCACCACATGGTCGGTAAGCGCACGGGAGAAGTCGAGGTCGTTTGCGCGGCAGTACCGATCGGCGACGCGCCGATGAGAAGGTTCCCAGCCAGCGGCCCGCTTTCTGAACAAATCAATGCTAAACACCTCTCCTCGCCCCCGATTGACAATACCGATCTGATCGGCGTGGGGAGAGAGAGCAATGCCATGGGGCCGCAAACTGCCACCGGTTTGGTCGGGAGAGAGAATGCTTGTGACCTCGACGCGATCGAGCGTCAGATCATCATAGGCGAGCGCATAAACGCCACCATCGCGTTCGGCGGGATCCAAGCGGTCATAGGCGGACAAAAGGAAAGTCCCATCCGGCAGGCGCACCATATCCTCAATACCAGAGATCTCGGTGCCGGTTTTGGCGTCCGTGAGCGTGATCGCGCGGCACGAACTCGTATCGATCTTCGCTGCAACTGGCGAGACAGGAGCAAACACCGCCCAAGCGCCGATACCGATGGCGACAGCAAGAATAACAAGAAAGACGATGGCAATTCGTTTCATGCGGGCTCCGGCTCAACATATCCCCACTTGTCGATCCAGGGGCCGCAACTCTCGCGCACCTTTGCGATCGCTTCAAGATCACCTCGGAAAGCATTTTTCTCAAATGTTTTAACCGTCTCTAAATATGCGCTGAACTTCGGGGCTGCAGTGGCAAAATTTGGGAGCTCGAGGGTGGTGTAGATCTGTTCCAGAGCCACCATCGGTTGCGTGTCGAGCAGATCGTACGGCAGCTCGACATAGTAGGGTGCCTGCCAGCCCTCGGTCTCAGCCTCGAACTGCGTCATCATCCGGGCATAGACACGGGTTATCGTCGCATCGATGTCGAGATCCTCTGGCACCTTTTGCAGCGCCAGTTCAGCCAAGAGCTTGTTGTAGAAGTTCCGCATCGAGAGGAACACATCGAAGGGATTTCTATGAATATGGATGAACTTCGCACCTGGAAACATCTCAGCCAGCAGGTCAGGGCGTGCTGTATAGACTGGATTTTTGATGAGCAGAGGTTCGCCTTGAGCATGGGCGAGGCGCCGTAAGAAAAGCAGGAAGCGACCTTTCCAGGCGGCAACCTGACCCGCATTACAGCCCTCGAAGAAGAGGCCTCGATCGATCAAGCTGTCAAACTGCTTTGGGAAGTAGATACCATGGTAGAAAGACAGGGGAGACATGTTGGCGATGCCAATCTCATCTTCCTGCGGACTGGTTGGTGTAACCGGGATGTTGTCGATGAAACGGGTTTCGGGCAACTGCCGCTCGAGCAGCGGACGAACCACGCGGGCAAGGCCCAACATGTCCCAAGGCATGCCGACAGCAACCGGCGGAACGTAGCCGAAATCGCCGAGGCTCATGACATTGTAGAGATGGGTCGTGCCGGAGCGCCAATGACCGAGAATGAAGACCGGAGGTTGTAGCGCCTCTGGCCTAGGTGTGCCAGGCGTGAGTAAGGCATGCTCGAGGCTGGTGAACGGTGCTCGACCAAGCGCTGCCCCGATAATACCGAGCGTTTTACCCCATCGATCTGGGGTGCCACCCGTCCGGAATACCGAGACCAAGGTGCCGAGATCCGCACCGCTCAGAGGATGGGCCATTGAAGTTCCTGCTCGCGTCGATTTTGGCGAGACTAAACGGAGCGCGGGGCGCAATCAATTAGGTGATTTTAGCTAAGGGAGCCCGGGGTGAAAGTGGCCTGGAGAACCTCTCTCGGCCCCGGACAAGGCCATATTGCCGCCACATTTGCGGTAAAGCCAGTTTTAAATATTGACTTTAACCCGCAGGTTTCAAGAGTTGGACCAATAAACGTGCCATTATGGTACAAAAAAGAAGAATAAGGCGAAAAGGCTGCCTTATTCTGCCGCACGAAGCGCCTTGGGTAAGGTTTCGGCCAGCAACTCCATGTCTCGTTGAGAACCACAACCAACCCGAATGCAGCGATTCAACGGATTGATTCCCGGCATCCGAACAAACACATCCTGCTCCATTAAGGCGAGCATCACGTCTTTTGCATAGGCGCCATCTCGGCCGCAATCGACCGCGACGAAATTTGTCGCAGAAGGCAGTGATGTTAGGCCGTTTCTTTCAGCGATCTCAGCGATTTTAAGCCGGCTTTCCGCAACTTTTCGGCGAACTTCGTCCAGATGCGCTGCGTCTTCCAGCGACGCGAGGGCGCCAGCTTGGGCCACTCGATTAACACCGAAATGGTTCCTGATCCGATCGAGACCAGCCACAGTTTCGGGCTTACCGATGACATAGCCGATTCTTAGTCCCGCCATACCGCGCGCCTTGGAGAACGTCCTGAAACGGATCACCCGCCCGTCCGACACATCAAGAGGAGGGGCCGTCCCCTCAGGCGCGAAGTCGATGTAAGCCTCGTCGAGCGCCAGGATACATCCCTCCGGCAGCGCCTCGATCAGAGCTGAGACGCGGTCTGCGCCATGCCAGGTACCCATCGGGTTATCCGGGTTAGCAAGGAAGACGAGCTTGGCATTCACCTCATGCGCTTTCGTCGCCAAGGCCTCAGGATCCTCGTGATCATCCAGGTATGGAACCGTATGCAACTCCCCGCCGAAACCCGTGACGTGGTAGTTAAATGTCGGATATGCTCCGGCGGATGTGACAACCCGATCTCCCGGCTCAATGAGAAGGCGCACAACGAGGCCAAAGAGCCCATCGATCCCTTCACCAATCCGGATCGCATCAGCCGGGATGGCATGGTATGCCGCCAGCGCTTGGCGTAGGTCATGGTTCGAGGGATCGCCATACATCCAGCTATCCGCCGCCGCCTGCGCCATCGCTTCCAAGGCGCGCGGAGATGGTCCAAAAACGCTCTCATTCGCCCCGATCCGAGCGGCAAACGGACGCCCTCGCTGGCGTTCAGTCTCTTCCGGTGCCACGAAGGGCACGGTGGGGGGCAGGCTCTCAACGAGTTTGGTGAATTTGATCATGGCTGAGGATTAGCGAGCCAAAAGCGGCCCGCCAAGCATTATTCCGCAGGGGTCATCCGCATCAAAGCGTCATCTCCAACCGCGAGAAACCAGAGGGCGCCCTCAGGCCCCTCACGGATGTCGCGGATGCGAATGAACTCATCCTCAAGCATCCATTCCTCTTCGATGATCTTGGTGCCATCTACTGAAATCCGGCTGATAAAATCATGCTTGAGGGAACCGATGAAGAAATGCCCCGCCCATTCCGGCCAAAGCTTGCCGGAATAGATGGTCATGCCCGATGGCGCGATGGAAGGGTCCCAATAAAAGCGTGGCTGCTCAAGCCCGGCCTTCTTGGTCCCAATCCCGATCTTTCCGCCCGAATAGTGGCGGCCATAGGAGATCTCGGGCCAGCCATAGTTCCGTCCGCGTTCGATCAGATTGATCTCATCGCCTCCCCTCGCACCGTGCGAGTTGGTCCAAAGCCGACCCTCGGCGTCGATTGCCAAGCCCTGTGGATTTCGATGACCGAATGTCCAAACCTCTGGCGTGCGGCCATTGGAAAATGGATTGTCAGAGGGGATCGATCCATCCCGATTGATCCGAATGATCTTACCGTTATGTACGTTCATATTCTGCGCGCTAGGGCGTTCGCCGCGATCTCCAGTGCTGAGAAACAGAGTTCCATCAGCGGCCTGGACCAATCGCCCACCAAAGTGTCGACCACCGCTGCCATCCGAATTCATCCGAAAGAGAACCTTTGGGTTTTCAAGCAGCGAGCGGCCTAGATTGAGCCGCGCGGACGTGATCACCGTATTTGCACGATTATTGTTTGGTTCTGCGTATGTGAGCAAAATCTCGCCGGTCTGAGGGTAATCGGCAGGCACGAGCACATCAAAAAGACCGCCTTGATTTTGCGCGAAGACCAACGGCACGCCACTGATGACCTTACGCCTCCAATCCGATGTAATGTGCAGAAGCTGACCATCCCTCTCGGTGATCAAAAGCCCGCCATCCGGCAAGAAAGCAAGCGACCAGGGACTATCCAGCCCACCGACCATGCGTTCAACCCGTACCTTGCCAGTCTCCGTTTGAAAGACCTGGGCCAAAGCCAAGCTGGGGATCAGAAAGAGTAGAAAGAACAAGCGGATCATGAGCACCTCCGTTTGTCCGAGACATAGGGCACGAGAGGACAAGGGACCAGAGGGCGGTCACTTTTGCGTGGGTGGGGTCCAACGATAAAGGGTCATCGCCTTTGAGCCAATCAGGGGGGCAAATGGACCCAAGGGCACAAGGCGCTTTACTTCTGCGCCCGACCGTTCATAGGCCCTTGCGGCTTGATGATGGCCATCGGGCATCTCTGCCCGCCAAGCACGTTTTCCCCGGCGTGTGACTTCGCCAGAGACCCATCTCAGAAGCGCAGAGCCGAGACGCATACCCCGCGCCTCAGATGCGACGGCGAAACCCTCGATATAGAGCTCATGACGTCTTCCGCGGCGCAGGGTCAATTCAGTTCCGAGCCAACGCAGAGTGCCGGAAGCCAGGCCATACTCCGCCCAGAACTGTCGGATCTGAGGGATGATCGATCCCTTGCCGTCGACGCGATAGGAAATGCAGCCTATCACCTCGCCGTCGATCAATATCGCTGCAATCCGGTCAGGGCGGATCGGGCGCGCGAGCAGCTTCTCGCGTTGATCCCGGTCGCCGATGATATGGCGAAGAGAGATCCGGCGCCGGGCGGAGAAGGCACCGACCTCCTCTGCGAGTTCTGGGGGGATCGGGGTCACGAGGATCCAGTCCTCGCCTCGGTCTTTGATAAGTTTCTTGTCTATGCGGGCATTCCCGTCGCTCATCCCTGACGCAAAGCCCTCGCAGCCTCAAAAGCGAAATAGGTGAGAATGCCGCTACAGCCTGCACGTTTGAAGGCCATGAGGCTCTCGAGCATACCCGCACGCGCATCGAGCCAACCATTGCCCATGGCGCCTTTGATCATCGCGTACTCGCCCGAGACCTGGTAAGCGAAGGTCGGCACTTTCAACTCGGAAGAGACGCGCTGGCAGATATCCAAGTAAGGCATTCCAGGTTTGACCATCACCATGTCCGCGCCTTCCTCAAGATCCATCAGGATCTCTCGGATCGCTTCGTCCGAATTGGCGGAGTCCATCTGATAAGTCTTCTTGTCACCTTTCAACGCCCCGCCGGAGCCAACCGCATCGCGAAACGGGCCATAGAAGCAAGAGGCGTATTTGGCGCCATAAGTCATGATGGTGACGTTCTGGAAGTCGTTCTCCTCCAACGCCCGGCGGATCACCCCCACACGGCCATCCATCATATCCGAGGGGCCAAGGATATCCGCCCCGGCCTCGGCCTGGCAAAGCGCCTGTTTTTCAAGGGCCAGAAGGGTTTCGTCGTTTAGGATGACGTCGCCGTCGACCAATCCGTCATGGCCGTCAGAATTGTAGGGGTCGAGGGCGACATCGAGCATCACCCCGATTTCAGGAACGGCCTCTTTGACGGCGCGCGTCGCCTGACAGACGAGGTTTTCAGGGTTCCAGGCCTCCTCCGCGCCTGGGGTCTTTTTCGAATCGGGTGTGTTCGGGAAGATCGCCATCGCGGGAATGCCAAGATCGGCCGCCTCGGCCGCTTTCGCGACAAGACGATCGATCGAGAGGCGCTCGACCCCGGGCATCGTTTCGATTGTCTCGGAGGTGTCTTCACCCTCGATCACAAAACAGGGCCAGATGAAATCCGCCGGGCTGAGCGTGTTCTCGGCCACCATTGCACGGATCCAGGGCGCCTGGCGCAAACGCCGCGGGCGATTGGCTGGGAAAGGGGCTGGGGTCATCATGGAAAAGTCCTGGGATATCCTCGGTCGTCTTTCAGCGCAGGCTTGCATGGAGGGAAGTGTTTGAGCAAGCCCGGAGAACGGATCGGCGGGCCGGTTCGCGAACGAAGCGGAATGCGGCTTTGCCACATACATCTATCCTGGCGCCCTTACAGGCGCATTGGCGCCTTACTTCACCTTCGCGCATTTGGTCGAGCTGAGCGCCGGGCGGCCCTCTGCGAGCTTGCTCGCAGGGAACGGGCGATCGCCCGATTGTGCCGCGTTAGCGGCTAGGGCCGCCTGCAAAGAGGTTGGGCAGGTCGCCCTTTCAGAGGCCGTTGATCCCAAAAGCTCGCAGGATCGCTGTACCGATCTTCCAGCGCACCAGCATCGCGATCTTCTTCGATATGGTCCAGGTCTTGGGATCTGCTGGCAGATTGACGCGCTTCTTTGGGCTCTCTTCCTTGATCTCGTCACGGGGATAATCGATCTCTTGGACGGGGGCGATAGCGGCGTCGGTCATCAGGATACTCCTTACTTTGGTCTGCCAATCAGGTTGATCTGACCGTAGGCGGCATTTGAGTCGAACGCGGTGAGGATCTTCACACCGGGAGAATTACGCCCCGGCTCTGCCTTCGTGCTTGCAGCCGGACCGCGCCCGGTTTAGGTCCCGCCCCATGAAGCACGCGGTGGAAATCACCCCGGGCGCCGTTACTGTTTGCGGTGCACCGGAAGGATGGGATGCACGCTATCTCGCCGAGCTCGTCGCGAAGGCGGCCGGGCCAGTGATCCATGTCGGCCGGGATGACGCGCGCGCGGCTGCCATGGCCGAGGCGCTGGAGGTTTTTGCGCCGAGCTTGCCCGTGCTGACCTTCCCCGCCTGGGACTGCCTACCCTACGACCGCGTCTCACCCAATCCGGAGATTTCGTCGGCACGCATGGCGACACTTGCCGCACTGGCCGATGGGTTTGACCGACCCGCGGTGATCCTGACCACGTTGAATGCCGCAACCCAGAAGGTACCTATGGCCCGAAGGGTCGACGCTGGCAGTTTCATCGCGCAAGCAAGCCAGCAGATCGATATCGAGGGGCTGATCACCTGGCTCACCGGCATGGCCTTCAATCGCGTCTCCACCGTGATTGAGCATGGCGATTTCGCGGTCAGGGGCGGGATCATCGACATCTTCGCCCCAGGCGACACGCATCCCGTGCGCCTCGACTTCTTTGGCGATGTGCTGGAGAGCGCACGGCGCTTCGATGTCGAAAGCCAGCGCACAATCGAACAGATCAGCCGGGTCGAGTTCGCCCCTGCCTCTGAGATCACCCTGACCGAAGACGCGATCACCCGGTTTCGAACAGGCTACCGCGAGACCTTTGGCGCAG
>JBCDAQ010000150.1:0-9394 GCA_039185285.1 Pseudomonadota bacterium | reverse complement strand
GGCCTTGTCATGGCCGACAATCTCAAAGGCCTTGTACATGATCTCGGGCTTGTGGTTCCGGATCGCGCCAGAGCTCAGCTCGACACCATTACACACGATATCATATTGATATCCAAGGATTTCCAGCGGCTCCTTGGTCTCCAGCGCCTCCATTCCGCCCTGAGGCATCGAGAACGGGTTGTGCGAGAAATCGAGGGTTTTCGTCTCTTCGTCGAACTCGTACATCGGGAAGTCGACGATCCAGCAGAAGTCGAACCGATCTTGCTCGGTATGGCCCAGTTCCTCGCCAATGATGTTGCGCGCCTTGCCCGCAACCGCCTCGAATGCCGAGGGTCTGCCGCCAAGGAAAAAGGCTGCATCTCCGACGTTTAGCCCGAGTTGCTGACGGATCGCCTCAGTCCGTTCAGGCCCAATATTCTTCGCCAACGGTCCTGCGGCTTCCATCTGCCCGTTATCCTCGCGCCAGAAGATATAACCCATGCCGGGCAGACCTTCTTTCTGCGCAAAGCTGTTCATCCGGTCACAAAATTTCCGGCTGCCGCCCTTTGGTGCCGGAATGGCCCGGATTTCGGTACCCTCTTGCTCCAATAGGCTGGTGAAAATCTTAAACCCGGAGCCGCGGAAATGCTCGGAAACAATCTGCATTTTCAATGGGTTGCGGAGGTCCGGTTTGTCGGATCCGTACCAGAGCATCGCGTCGCGATAAGCAATTCGCGGGAACTCCGGCGTCACCGGGCGCCCGCCGCCAAACTCTTCGAACACGCCGCGCATCACCGGTTCGATGGCCTGGAAGACATCCTCCTGCTCGACGAAGCTCATCTCCATATCGAGCTGGTAGAACTCGCCGGGCGAGCGGTCCGCGCGTGGGTCTTCATCACGGAAACAAGGCGCGATCTGGAAGTAGCGATCAAACCCCGCCACCATGATCAGCTGCTTGAACTGCTGCGGAGCCTGGGGCAGGGCGTACATCTTGCCGGGATGCAGCCGCGAGGGCACCAGAAAGTCGCGCGCCCCCTCGGGCGACGAGGCGGTGAGGATCGGCGTCTGGTACTCCATGAACCCCTGATCGGTCATCCAGCGGCGGATAGATGAGATAACTTTCGACCGCAACACGATGTTTTCATGCAGTTTTTCGCGGCGGAGGTCGAGGAAACGATAGGTTAGCCGCGTCTCCTCCGGATACTCCTGATCGCCGAAAACGGGTAGGGGAAGCTCCTCCGCCTCGCCCAGAACCTCAAGGCCTCGGATGAAAACTTCAACCTCGCCAGTGGGCAATTTCGGGTTTACCAGCTCCGGGTCGCGGGCCATCACGTTGCCATCGATCCGGATCACCCATTCGGAGCGGAGCTTCTCCACCTCGGCAAAAACTGGGCTGTCAGGGTCCGCCAGCACCTGCGTCACGCCGTAATGGTCGCGCAGGTCGATGAACAGGATGCCCCCATGGTCACGCACCCGGTTCACCCACCCCGACAGGCGAACGGTCTCGCCGACATTGGCTGCGGTCAGCTCGGCACAGGTGTGGCTGCGGTAGATATGCATGGAGGGCTCCTGAGGGTGATACGCGGCCCGCATAGAGCCCGAACAGGGCCCCAAGTCAAGGCGTCGCGCCGATCGCCCCGTGATAGAAGAAGATCCCGAGGCCGGAGGTGAAGACGATCATGCCTCCGATCGAATGGAGCAACCAGGCAAGCCAGAGCGATTGGGTCTTGTAGTACGCCCAGCCCATCACAGCGCCTGCGGCCCCCGTCATGATGATCGTGATCGGGTTCTGGAAGAAGAGATGCCCAAATCCAAAGACAAAGGCATTCACACCGATCAGAAGCGCGGGATTGGCGAAAAGAATGCCGTAGCGCTCAAAGAACAGCGTTCTGAAGATAATCTCTTGCGGCCAGGCACTTAGCACCGGGTAGAAGATCATAATCATGATCCAGAGCCGGGTCCGGTTGACGGGAAGCTCAAGAAATCTCTCAGGAACGACCAGAAGGACGGTCGAGACCGTGCACAGGATCGTCACCCCGGCAAACGCAATGAGAACCCAAAGATCTCGCCATCGAAATCCCTTCCACAAGACGCTGATCTGAAAGCCAGGCGTTCGCCAGAGGAGGTAAACGGAGAAGGCGGCAAGCAGCCAGACGGTTGTGAAGAGGCTGTATTGTCCCAAATAAATCAGCATCAAAACAGGAATGCCGAGGTAGAGAACCGTAAACTCCACCCAAAGCTGCCACCGCGATGTGACCGAGGTCTCCATGCCGGGAACCTGGGGCCTATTCCTGCGAAATCAAAGCCCTTTTCCGGCGATTACGAGAACTTAGCAGGATCAGCCTCGGATTGTTCAATCAAATGCTCGATGAAACGACAAATGTTTTTCTTCACTGAACCCTCATTGGCGAGGCCGAGCCTTTCCACACCAAGAGGCGCCTCCGAGAACTCAGTTGTATGCGGCGTGACGATCGTTTCGTCGAAAACGGGCTCCCGTGCACCGTTGGTCCTCGCACAACCTATGACTATAAAAAATTGTCGAATTTGATTGAATCAAATCTCCAGTGTTTGGATCGAAGTTTTGAAAGTTTCCGCCATCGTCCAGTGCGCTAGACACAAAGTCCGTTAACTCCTGAAGCGTAAGCTTACCACCTCCATTCGCGACTTTACTATCATGTAGGGCTATGATTTGAGAGAGTAATGGGTTCAGATCACTCATAGGTTTTTACCCTCTGAGTTCCGTTAAAGTTTATGATGCGGTATTTTATTCCAAGAGAGCTAATACTTGATTCATCATAACATAACAGCAGATATACTATTTTTTCTATTGTTTCATTTTTTGTAACCTTCGAATTTAGCGAGACAGATATTCGACTACACCCTTCACTCTTTTGCCTCTTTACATAGTCAGCAGAATTCCAACCTCGCGTTTCATCAGCAAACTTTTCTGAGAAGTTGAAGAACTGGACCTCAAGGTCAATACTTTGATCTGGAGCCAATAAATTGAAGTACCTGATATCACCTTCCTTTGGATAAGGGTAGGATCTCTCGTAATTCAAGGCGAAGCCTTCTTCTTTATCTTCGACACGTAATACTCTTCTAGTTTCTTTTTGATAAGTAATACTGTATTTATTCATATCTTCAAATCTCCCTGCTCAAGAGAAAGTTTCTTTAACGTTGAATTTATTCACCAAACTCTACGGACCGCAGGGATCTAAGGCTGCAATGCCGCTCATTGGCCACGATGTTATGGGGAAAGACGATGATGCCTCCGATCGAGTGGAATAACGAGGCGAGCCGGAGCGACTGGGTCCTGTAGTACGCACAACCCCTCACTGCGCCTACGAGTACTTAGCAGGATCAGCGCCGGATTGTTCAATCAGGAGCTCGATGAACCGATTAATGTTCTTCTTCACCGAACCCTCATTGGCGAGGCGCAGCCTTTCCGCCCCAAGAAACGCTTCCGAGAACTCAGTTGTATGCGGCGTTATGATCGTTTCGTCGAAAACGGACTCTCCTGCACTGTTGGTCACGGTGTAACGCGCGGTCGAGGTCACGGTCATGCTGATGCCACCAAACGGTTGATCCATGTCGATCAACTGTGCGTCCACTTTCAACGGACCGCCTTGTGGCGCGAGAAGAGCCGTGACGGCCAGTGATTGATTAAGAGCGGTTTGAAAGGCCTCGTTAGAGACGTTTGACTTCCAAAGCGGGTTGGTCTCTTCCCCGCCTGAGACCGTTCCGACCTCAACGGATGCGGCCAGTGGACTGCCCTCGGGCAACAATGTCGTATCGGTTACCTCGGCAACCAAAGCAGTCGGCCGTGCGGCTTGCGCACAAGCCGACACAATGCCCAACGTGAGTATCAAGAAAACAAGTTTTGCAATTATCTTCATGGTTTTATTCCTCGTGATATCATAGGTTTCAGACGAAAGCTTAAGGGGGTGCTACGGATGTTTCAATTGCTCAATAGTAAGGCCTGCCTTGCTCTCTCAGCAGTGGTTGTGCTCGTAGGATGCGGCGGTCGGCAAGCCAATCCGGTGGCACAACAAAGAGCGATCGACGCGCAATTGACTTGCGCCCATCTCAGTGGAGAACGCAGCTTCAACATGGCTAGGATCGAAGACCTTCTGGGAGAACTTGAAGCCTCGGACCAGAACAACTTCGCCCTTCTTGTAACAAGTCCGCTGTTCATCGATCTCTCAGATTCGGAACAGACGGAGATCGAGGCGCTTCACAGCCGAAACGAGGAACTCGATCGGCTGCTCGTCGCGAAGAATTGCTCTTAGCCTTGGGTTGCTGGCGTGATCTTCAGTTCGACGCGGCGGTTTTGTTGCCGCCCCTCGGCGGTTTCATTGGTCGCGATGGGTGCGGTTTCACCTTCTCCATAGGCTGCGATCCTCGCAGGTAACACGCCGCGGGACCGAAGGTAATTTGCCACGGATCCGGACCGCCGCTCTGAGAGGCCGAGATTGTATGCTTCCGATCCGGTGCTGTCGGTATGGCCGACCACGTCCAAATAGCTCTCTGGATACTGGTTCAACGTGCTGGAGACGCTGTCGAGTGTGGCATAGAATTGAGGCTCAATAGCCGCAGAGTCGGTGGCGAAGGTAACGTTCCCAGGAAAGTTCACCAGAAGTGAGTCACCCTGGCGTTGGACCTGTGCACCAGTGCCTGCGAGGTCTTGCTGCAACTGACGCTCCTGCTCGTCGAGATAGTAGCCTACGGCCGAACCTGCCAATAGGCCGACCCCAGCTCCAACGAGAGCGTTGCGCCGATCATCCCCACCGACGAGCGTGCCAGCAGCGGCGCCAACCGCAGCGCCGGCAACCGCGCCAATAAGGGTGTTTTGGTTGTTCTGAGCCGTCTGACACCCAGCAAGGGCGATGACGCAACTCAGGGCTAGGAAACGGGAGGCAAGCATATAGATCTCCAGATCAGTCGAGGAATGATCGCACCTCTTCTAGGTGCGAGACGATGGTAGCACGACCTTGGCCCCATCTCGCAAGGGAAGGGTGCTAGGGGGTAGTCACTTACCTGTCAGAAACGAGGTGGCTTGGCTATTCCGTCACCAGTTCGTCGAGGATCGGCTGCCACTGATCTTGAATGGGCTCATAAGCTTTGAGTGTGCGATCGAATATACCCAAACCTTCCGCCGCCAACTCTCCATAGGCCGATCGTTCGCTAAGATAGGCAAGCGGAGGGCGGTCTATTTGCGACAGGAACGTCTCGAGAGCTCGACGCGCTTTGGAGTTTGGCCGCGCGCGGTTTGCAATCAAATGCAGGCCAACGCGGCCTTTCCTGATGCGTTTAATCTCTTCAATATCCGACAGAAAAGCTGCTGTTGACGCACTATCAAAGAACCCTGGTTGGATCGGGCAGAGCACCGCTTCGGCTTCGGCAATCAACTTCTCGGCTTTCGCGCCTTTAATGGCGCCGGGGGCATCGATAACCAGCCAATCTGTCTTCTTCGGTGCATCACCGATATCGCTGCCGCTCGACCAATTTAGGCCCCTGATCGGGCGGGCGGTAGCAGGCCGTCTGTTCAACCAATCGATGGAGGAGCGTTGACGATCCGCATCTGCAAGCGCGACGCGAAAACCACGATTAACGAGGGCGGAAGCTAGATTCACCGAGATCAGGGTTTTGCCAACGCCGCCTTTCCGATTGGCGACCAGGACCGTGCGCATAAGTGTTTCCCTTTCGTTACATTTTCATGACAACACCGGCTTTTGAATGGCATAGGGTTGCACAGATCCGCAATCCGCATTCAAAGAGACGTGTCAGAAAAAGATTTGGGCAGTATATCCCACGCATGCATGTCATCACCACGACTGAAGAGCTTTCCGAGGTTTGCGACCGTTTCTCTTCATCTTCATATGTTACGGTCGATACCGAATTCCTCCGCGAACGGACGTATTGGTCTCAGCTCTGCCTCGTGCAGATGGCCCGCCCTGGTGATGATGAGGGTGACGCAGTCCTGATTGATCCATTGGCTGAAGGCATCGATCTGGCGCCTCTTTTTGCGCTGATGGCTAATCCCAATGTGGTCAAGGTTTTCCACGCGGCACGCCAGGATGTCGAGATCTTCCATCATATGGCTGGCGTAATACCGACCCCGCTCGTCGACACTCAGGTGATGGCGATGGTCTGCGGTCATGGTGATCAGGTCGGCTATGAGACCATCGTACGCCGGATCGTCAAGTCCGAGATTGATAAGAGTTCCCGCTTCACCGATTGGTCGCGCCGACCGCTCAGCGCAAAACAACTTCGCTATGCCTTGGCTGACGTTACCCATCTGCGCCAAGTATACGAAGCGTTGGAGGCGGAGGTCTCTCAATCGGGAAGAGCGCATTGGGTCGCCGAAGAAATGGCGATTTTAACCAATCCGGCGACTTATGAGAATGATCCCGATGCGATGTGGATGCGGGTCAAGGCCCGCTCTAACAATCCCAAACTTCTGGCAGTCATTCGCTCACTTGCCCGGTGGCGCGAGCTCACAGCGCAGGACCGAGATATCCCGAGATCTCGAGTTCTCAAGGATGATGCGCTGATCGAGATTGCGACTTCCAAGCCGACAAATCCTCAGGAGTTTGGCAAACTTCGTCTCGCTCAAAGAGATGTTCGCAAGCCTGAAGTTACGGCAGAGATCCTCGCAGCAATCGCCGAAGGACTAGCCTGTCCAAAAGACCGGTTGCCTAAGCTACCCACGCCGCCGAGGCGCAAAGAAGGGTCTGCCGCGATAGCAGACATGTTGCGTGTTTTCCTCAAAGCGCGGTCTGAACAGCTGAAAGTCGCGCCAAAGCTGATCGCATCGACCGCAGATCTTGATGCGCTTGCAGGCGAAGAAGAACCAAATGTCGCTTTGCTCAAAGGATGGCGCAGAGAAGTCTTCGGTGAAGATGCGCTGAAGATCTGCGCCGGTCAGCTTGCGCTCGCCGTTGGACGAAGCGGTGTTGAGGTCATCGCTCTGACCGCCAAGTCAGAAGGTGAGTTGGACGCCACCTGACAAAGCGTGGATGCGGATTCCGGCAACCCCACGAAGGACTTCGTTTTTGAGGAGGGCGTCAGCCCTCAGCTCACGTGCTGCGATCGTGCCTTGACCGCGTTCTAGCCCAGGGCGCGGAGGCGTGGCGACGAAGTCGAAATCCAAGAAGCCGTCGATGCCCGGTCGTCCCTCTCTGCGGATCCGCAATTCGGGTGAGCCGTATCCAAGCGCAGGCGCGGTGCCATAAGCGGTAACAACAAATCCGTCCCTGGTCCGCCCAATCTCGAACTCTCGAACCGCTTGGATCGGCACGCCTTGGGTTGGAAACAGATCCGCCTCGGTCAGCTCGGCGGGGACTTCGTCTTCATCGTCAGAAAACAGACCACAGCCGCCCAGGAAGCCTGCTAGCACGAGGACCGAAAAGCCAACAAAACGCATTTATGTCTCCACCCTGCTCATAGTTTGGCGCAATTCGCCACAAAGAGCCCGGAAAGGGAAGAAGAAACTGTTGTCCATCCTCGTCAAGAACTGGACGAAGGTTGGATCCGACGATACATCCTCCGCACGAAATGGAGATCACGATGCCAAGCGAAGCCTTTGAAGAAATCGTCGAAAACTTCGAGATGTTCGACGATTGGGAAGACCGTTATCGCTATGTGATCGAACTTGGCAAAGAGATGCCTGCGCTTGATAACGAGCGAAAGACAGATGGCGCGAAGGTCGAGGGATGCGCCAGCCAAGTCTGGTTGGTTCCGAACGTTCAAGATGGGGCGGATGGTCAGCATCTATTCTTTGACGGCGACAGTGATGCCATGATCGTACGCGGTCTGATCGCGGTTCTTAGAGTTTTACTCTCGGGTGCGTCAGTTCGGGAGATCGCTACCATGGACGTTCAGGCAGAACTGGCGCGACTGGGTCTGGAACAGCACCTCTCTTCGCAGCGGTCAAACGGGCTTAAAGCAATGATCGCGCGTCTGAAAGATATTGCGGGGGCTGCGCAAGCGGCATAGGACGTCGCGCCAAGAGCGTTCGTCACCCCAAGACCGGAGAAGACCCTAATGGCCGATGCCCTGACTGAACTCTTGACGAAAAGAGACTGGCTCCTTCTGGATGGGGCAACGGGCACAAACCTTTTTGCGATGGGGCTTGAGGCCGGGGAAGCGCCGGAATTGTGGAATCTCGACGCCCCGGAGAAAATCCATGCACTTCATGACGGGTTCATTGAAGCGGGTTCGGATATTGTTCTCACCAACACGTTTGGCGGATCGGCATACCGGTTGAAACTGCATAATGCGCAAGACCGAGTGTTTGAGCTGAACAAGGCAGGCGCAGAGATCGCACGTGCATGCGCCGACAAGGTTGAACGAGACGTGATTGTTGCAGGATCGGTCGGCCCGACCGGTGAGATACTGCAACCTGTCGGCGCTCTCAGTCACGAAGATGCGGTCGCAGCTTTCGAAGAGCAGATCCGGGGCCTGCTTGCCGGAGGCGCTGATGTAATCTGGGGAGAGACGATTTCCTCGGAGGAAGAGATCCGCGCCGTGACCGAGGCGGCTGCGAACCTGGACGCCCCGTTCTGCGCAACGCTGAGTTTCGACACGGCAGGGCGCACCATGATGGGCGTGACTTCGGCTCGGTACGCGGAATTGTCGAAGGATCTGGCAACTCCCTTGATTGCCATCGGGGCCAATTGCGGTACTGGCGCGCCTGATCTTTTGCGCACGGTGATGGGCATGGCCGAGGCTGATCCCGAAGCGGTCCTGGTCGCCAAAGCGAACGCCGGTATCCCAAAATACGTCGATGGCTTGATTGAGTATGATGGAACGCCAGAACTGATGGCGGATTATGCCCGATTGGCGCGTGATCTGGGTGCACGTCTCATCGGTGGATGTTGCGGCACAAAGCCCGAGCATCTCCGGGCGATGCGGGCGGCTTTGGAGGCCCATATTCCAGGGGGCAAACCCTCACTTGAGGAGATTTCAGCACGGGTTGGCGCGTTTTCCTCCGAAACTGATGGAACTGGGGAGGATGCTTCACCTCTCCGCCCAAGGCGCCGTCGGCGGCGATAAACGACCGGATTTGCGATGAATTCTAAAACTTCGTCGCAATAAAATCGGTAAATGACGATTTTGCTCTAGTGCGAGCATTCCAAATCTGGGAGCGTTTCGTGCAGCAGTGCGCATTGGGCGCCTTAGCAACCACAGGGATCTGACGATGGCGGAAGAAGAAGACGAGATCATCCTCAGCGAGCTCGATGACGAGGAACTTGTCCAACAGATGCATGATGACCTCTACGATGGTCTCAAGGAGGAGATCGAAGAGGGAGTCAACATCCTGCTGGAACGCGGCTGGATGCCCTATGATGTGCTGACGAAGGCTTTGGTCGAGGGAATGCGGATCGTCGGAATCGACTTCCGCGATGGGATC